>JAFQQU010000254.1 GCA_017410445.1 Clostridia bacterium
ACGCCGATCGGCAATCTGAGCGACATTTCGCCGCGCGTCAGGGAAACGCTTTCGCAGGTGGATCTGGTGGCGGCGGAGGATACGAGGGTTGCGATGAAGCTTCTGAACGCGCTGAATCTCAGCAAGCCCACCATTTCCTGCCACCGGCACAACGAGCAGCAGAAGGCTGCGCCGATCATAGAAAAGATGATTGAAGAGAACATAGACGTGGCGCTCACCTGCGATGCGGGCACCCCGGCCATTTCCGACCCCGGCCAGGCGCTGGTGGACGCGGCGTGGGAGGCAGGCGTGACGGTCATTCCGATCAGCGGCCCGTCGGCGACGGTCACGGCGCTTTCGGCGTGCGGATTCGACGCGAGGGAGTTCGCCTTCTACGGATTCCTGCCGCGTGAGAAGAAGCCGCTCCATGAAAAGCTCATTGCCATCTGGAAAAGCGGCGTGAGCATCGCGGTGGCGTATGAATCTCCGCACCGGATCGTGAAGCTGACCGAGCAGATCTGTTCTTCGCTCCCGGGATGCCGGATTGCGGTGTGCTGCGATCTGACCAAGAAATACGAGAAGATCTTAAGAGGTCCGTGCGACGAGGTGCTCGCGCAGCTGGAGGCCAATCCGAACGTGGAAAAGGGCGAATACTGCGTGGTCATCGATATGTCCCCCCTCGGCGAACCGCCGGAGGAGAAGCAGGTCGTATCGCCCCTCGGCATGATGTTTGAGCTGATGATGGACGGACTTTCGATCTCCGAGGCGGCGCAGGAAGCGATTGAGACCGGCTGCGGACGCAACGAGGTCTATCAGGCGAAGATCAGGCTGAAGGAGCTCTTTGAAGAAGACGAATAAACAAAACGAACGCCGTCGGATATGAATCCGGCGGCGTTTTCGAAATCCTCCGTGCGGATGTAAAGCGCCGCTTCCTGCAGATAAGCGGACTCGCTGTCCGCCCGCTGCGAAAAATGCGCAAAGGGACTTTACCCGGGCGGTTTCGTGTATTATAATAATAGTAACCTTATTTTGCCGCATGGATAGTGCGCAAGGAGAAAGCGAGGCTGCCCGATACATGAAAAACGCTACCGAACTGATGCTCCGGATGATTGATTTTGCCGTAGAGAAGGGCCTGATTGAGGCTGAGGACAAAAAGTATACCCTGAATCTGCTGATGGATATCATGAAAATGGATGCGCCCGAAGCGGCGGAATGCTGCGCCGAGCCGCTGCCCGCGACACTGACGGCCATTCTGGCGGGTCTGTGCGATATCGCGGTCGAAAAGGGCCTGATTTCCGACAGTCAGGGCGCGCGCGAGCTGTTCGCCACCCGCCTGTGCGGCGCGATCACGCCTTCCCCGAAGGAAATCCGCGATACCTTCAACAGTCTGAAGGCCGAAAAGGGTCCGGAGGCGGCGACCGAATGGTTCTACGAGCTGTGCCGCGCCAACGATTATATCCGCGTGGATCATATCGCCAAAAACGTACGCTTCTTCTCGGATTCGCCTTGCGGCGAGCTGGAGATTACCATCAACCTGTCCAAGCCGGAGAAGGACCCCAAGGACATCGCCGCTCAGCGCAACGCGCCGCAGGTGGGCTATCCCGCGTGCATGCTGTGCGTTGAAAATCCCGGCTACGCAGGCCGCATCGGGTTCCCGGCCCGTCAGAACCACAGAATGGTCCCGATGATGCTGGATGGCGAGAAGTGGCATATGCAGTATTCGCCCTATCTGTATTATCCGGAGCACTGCATCGTGCTCAACGACGAGCATCGCCCGATGAAGATCAGCGACAAGACCTTCGACCGCCTGTTCGACTTCGTTACGCTGTTCCCGCACTACATGCTGGGCTCGAATGCCGACCTGCCCATTGTCGGCGGCTCCATCCTGAGCCACGATCATTTCCAGGGCGGCCATTATTCCTTCCCGATGGACAAGGCCCCCGATCTGATTTCCTTCAGGACGCCCGATGAGAAGGTCTCCGCCGCGCTCATTGACTGGCCGATGACCTGCATCCGTCTGCGCGGAACCGACCGCGAAGCCATCAAGGCGCAGGCTGTTGCGATTCTGAACGCATGGCGCGGCTATACCGACGAGGAGAACGATATCTACGCCGAGACCGACGCGCCGCACAACACCGTAACGCCCGTTCTGCACCGGGACGGCGATCTCTGGAGGCTCGATCTGGTGCTGCGCAACAACCGCGTGAACGAGGAGCATCCGCTGGGCATCTTCCATCCGCATGCGCATCTGCATCACATCAAGAAGGAGAACATCGGCCTGATCGAGGTCATGGGCCTGTTCATCCTGCCCGGACGCCTGCTGACGGAGCTGGCTGCACTGCATCCCTATCTGAAGGGCGAGAAGCCGCTGAGCGAGGTTCCTTCCGAGGACTCTCCGATTCACAAGCATTGGGACTGGATGCTGAAGATTGCCGAAGAGAACGGCACAAACCTGACCGAGGACGAGGCCGAAGCCGCTATCCGCAAGGCGCTGGCCGTCACCTGCTCCGAGGTTCTGGCCGACGCCGGCGTATACAAGCAGACCGAAAAAGGCCGCGCCGGCGTGATCAGGTTCATGAACACGCTGGGCTATGAGGCCTAAATAAACATATTCAGGCAGGACGCCCCGCGCTTCCTGCCTGCTTTTGTAATGGGGGATCGATATGGTATTTCAGATTACGCTTCAGCAGATGGTGATTCTGTTTCTGTTCATGGCGGTCGGTTTCATGATGATGAAGAAAAAGATGATTCCGGAGAACGCGGCGAGCGTCCTTTCAAAACTCCTCGTGACCGCCTTCCTGCCCGCAATGGTATTCAAAACCTTCGCGACCAACTTAAATCCCGATAACGTTATGGGAAAACTCCCGCTGTTTCTCATATCTGCGGTCAACGTGACGCTCTCCTGTCTCGTCGCCATGCTGATCTCGCGTCCCCTGACGAACGACCGAATGACCAGAAACATCTATATCTACTCGCTCACTGTTCCGAACATGGGCTATATGGGCTATCCGATCGTCGGCGCGGTGCTGGGCGAAATGATGCTGCTGGACTTCATGGTGGTTGCGGTTCCTTCGAATCTGTTCATCTACACGGCGGGCATGTATATGCTCAATCCCAATAAGGAATTCTCGCTCAAGAAGATTATCAACCCGCCGATGATCGCCATGGTGATCGGCATTGTGTTCGGCCTTTGCCGGATTCCGGTGCCCGACGTCGTTCTGAGCGCTGCGAACTCCGCTTCAAACTGCATGGCCCCCTGCGCGATGCTGCTGACCGGCTTCGTGCTGGCCAAGCAGCCTCTGGGCGCGATGTTCGTTCAGGCGAAGAGCTATCTGATCTCGGTATTGAAGCTGATCGTCTTCCCGCTGGTCGGCTTTGCCGTCATGCGGCTTCTGCATGCGCCGGAGCAGGCGGTGCTTCTGTGCACGATTGCGCTGGCGCTGCCGTTCGGGCTGAACAGCGTTGTTTTCCCGGAGGCGTTCGGCGGCGACAGCACGCCCGGCGCCCGGCTCTGCTTCATCGGAAACCTGATGGCGCTGGTGACGATTCCCATCGTTTTCTATCTGCTTTCGATGGTGTTCGGAATCTGAGAAACTAAGTGAAAGGAGCCGGAGAATATGCCTTTTGAACAGGTAGGGGATCAGAAAGAGATCCGCATTCAGCAGTACCGGCAGCTGAGAGCGTTTATGGCGTCTCTCTGCGAGGATGCGCAAGCCCGCAAGCCCGAGCTTGATATCGGCAGCCGGGAGGAGCTTTTTGCATGGCAGGCCGCGCATCGTCCGGTCATTGAGCGCATGCTGGGCTGGCCCGCGCCGGTGCCGGATTATGAGCCTGAGCTGGTTTCAGATGAGGAGATCGGCTCGGACGGGCTGGCGAGAAGCATCCGTCGGATGACCATCCGGGTGGCGGAAGGGCTGGATGTGTACGGCATTCTTCTTCTGCCGCATCGGGAGAATCCGAAGTTCATGTTCTGCTTCCATGGCGGAAGCGGATGCCCCGAGCTGGTTTCAAGCGTCTGTCCGTCAAACAATTATAACGACGGCGCGCGGAAATTCGTGGAGCTGGGCTTTGCGGTGTTTTGTCCGCTGTTTGTGCTGAGGCAGGAGGATGCGCCCGACTGGCCGGCTGAATACAGGCAGGCGCTGCATATGAATGCGCTATGGGCCGGGACGACGGTTCTGGCCGTTGAGCTTGCGAAGGTTCAGCGCGCGCTGAGGTTCTTCCGGTCTTATCCCGGGGTGGATGCGTCGGAGCCGGGCGTCGCGGGCCTTTCCTACGGCGGTTATTTTACGCTCTATGCCGCGGCGCTGCTGCCGGAGATTGCGTTTTCGGTCAGCTCCTGCTATTTCAACGACCGGCTGGAGATTCTCAAAACCCGTCCGGGCACTCTGTTGGACTGGCAGTATCCCGGCGCTGGCTCCGTGTTCGGAGATGCGGAAATCGCCGCGCTGATCTGCCCGAGACCTCTGTACATCGAAGCGGGGCAGCGGGACGAGCTGATGAATGTGGATACCGCCGTGCGCGAGGCGGAAAAGGTGAAGAAGGTATATGAGGCGTGCGGGGAGGGAGAAAAGTTCTTCTTCGACCCGTTCGACGGCACGCATGAATTCAATCTGGCACATATCGGTGAATTTCTGGCCGGACGCGCGTGAGGAGGAGCAGCATGGAGTTCGTCCGCAGATTTGAATATGCGGGCGCTGCGGCGCATCCGGGCATGCTGAAAATCGCCGAAGCGATCTTTGAGAAGATGAAGCCTATGCTGAAAGGGGAAGAACTATGATGCATTTTTCTATGCTCTGGCCGGGCGGCCGCGAAAAGGCGCTGACTCTGTCCTATGACGACGCGGTGCTGCAGGACATCCGGCTGCTTGAAATCATGAACGCCAACGGAATCAAGGGTACGTTCAACCTGAACAGCGGCTATCTGGGCGGAAAGGCTACGCTCATCCGCGAGGGGCACCTGGTTCAGCACAATAAGGTGGCACCGGAAGAAATCGCGGAGGTGTATAAGGGCCACGAGGTAGCCGTGCACACCGTGACGCATCCGAATCTGGTTGATCTTCCGGATGCACAGGTGCTTTATGAGGTGCTGGAGGACCGGAAGAACTTGGAAAATCTGGTCGGCTATCCGGTTCGCGGCATGGCGTATCCGAGCGGACGCGTCGATCAGCGGGTGGTCGATCTGATGAAGGGGACCGGCATCGTATTTGCCCGCGGCGTGGATACGACGAAGAATTTTGCCGTTCCGAAGAAGGAAACATGGCTCAACTGGCGGTGCAGCTGCCATCATTGGGAGCTGGAGCCGCTGATCGATCCCTTCCTGCATGAAAACGGACTGAAGCTGCTCTCCGTATGGGGACATGCCTATGAGTTCGATCAGAGAGACGACTGGGAAGTGATTGAGGATCAGCTCGCGCGCCTCGGCGGCCATGAGGATGTATGGTATGCGGCAAACATCGACGTATTCGACTACATCACCGCCTACAATTCGCTGGATGTCGCCGTGGACGGCAGCAGTGCATATAACCGCAGCAGCGTGAGCGTATGGGTGCGCGCGAAGGGAAAGAAATATGAGATTCCGGCGGGCGGCGTCGTTCGCTTCTGATGCGGACCGGCAGCAGGCGGAGGTGAAACCATGGGCGGCACGTTTATTGAAATGCTGACTTTTCAGGTGAAACCCGATAAGCTTCAGGCCTTTGAGGAACTGGTGAAGACGCTGAAGGAGGAGCAGGCGGAGCGGGAAGGCTGCGTCGGAATCCGGTACTTCAAGCGGTTTTACACCTTCGACGGCGTTGAGATTGGGGAGCCGCCGAGGGAGCTTACGAGGATTGTCAAGTGCGTGAGATACTATGCGTACTGGGAATTTGAATCCGTCGAGCAATGCGGAAAGGCCAACGGCTGGCTGTTTGAAAGGCATCTCAAGGAGATTTCAAAGCTCCTGATCATGCCCTTTGAGATCAACAGCGGATATTCTCTGTAATGCGAAACCGGCTCTGCCCGAGATTGGCGGAGCCGGTTTTATGTGTCGTAAGGTTGATTAAAGTTGCTGATCGGCCAGTTTTCTCAGATATCCGATCCAGTCCGAAATAAGCTTCTCATCAAGCTCTCGAAGCGCCGCAAAGTACAGCGCGTATCCTTCAGGGTTTCTTCGTTCCATGCCGGACAGGGTTTTCTTCGGGCCGAGATACCGCTGTCCCGTCAGGTCGCAGTACAGCTCCAGCGAATCGCACAGCAGCCAGTGCCAGCGGAAGTATCCTTCCGCATCCTTTCGGGCGGTGCGCCGGACCATTTTCTCGAACCATTCGAGCGCGGTGAGCAGTTCGTCGCGGGATTTCTCGGGCAGTCTGCTAAGAAATGCGCGCACCTTCTCCTTGAGCAGGATGGCGATGCCGTGCGTGTCGGTGATGATGCTGCCGTTCTCAATCTGAAGGAACTCGTAGGGATCAATGTCGCCCTCCAGCTCTTCCGGCGCATAGATGAAGGCGTCCAGCTGAACGCCGTGAACGATGGAAGCGTCGTGCCGGGCAGACGGACGGCGGGTTACGATCAGGCAGTCGAAATCGCTGTCCTTGTCATAGGTGCCGTCTGCGTAGGAGCCGTAGACGATCAGTGTAAGCGGCTGATATTTTTCAGTCAGGAATTTTATGATTTGCTCCATTTATTGCTCCTGATGATCGGAATATGCGCCTTCCCAGACGATTTTCCGGTAGTTCTCTCGGTCGGTTGCGCCCTCGGTGCTGAAGAAGAGCACGTTCGAGCGGCTGTTCAGGCCCAGTGTTTCGCGGATGGAAGTAAGCTCCTTCTTCGTCATGATCTCGTAGAACGCGCCGAAGCCGGACGCGCCGCTCTCGCCCGATACGATGCGCGGGTCGCCTCCAAGCGGATTGGCCAGAACGCGCATGCCGTCCGCGGCCATGTATTCGGGGCCTGCCAGGCAGAACTGCGCGCTGCAGCGGATGAGATTCCAGCTGATGGGGTTCGGTTCGCCGCAGGCAAGGCCGGCCATGATGGTGTTGAGATCCCCGGGTGTATTCCGGATGCTTCCGTCTCCGGCGAGGGCGCTGCGGTAGTGGCAGTCGGCCGTGTGCGGCTCGACGATGACGACGGTCGGCATATCGGGATAGCACAGGAGCTTGTTGAGCCCCGCGACCGCGCCGGCCATCGAGCCGACGCCGGCCTGCAGGAAGATGTGGGTGGGTTTGACGCCCTCCAGCTGATTGAACGCCTCGCAGGCCATGGTCATGTAGCCTTGCATGACGTGCAGCGGGATTTCGGTATAGCCCTCCCAGGCGGTATCCTGAACGGTGATCCAGCCGTTCTTCTCAGCAGTTTCGCGGGCGAGGCGAACGGTCGGGTCATAGGGCAGGTCGGTGACGATCACCTCTGCGCCCAGCGCCCGGATGTTCATAACGCGTTCCTCCGCGCTGCCCTTGGGCATGTAAACGACGCATTTTTGGCCGAGCTGCTGCGCCGTCCATGCGACGCCGCGGCCATGGTTTCCATCGGTTGCGGTGCAGAAGGTCATCTCTCCCAGACGAGATTTGTTTTCGGGCGAGGTCAGCCGTTCGTAGGTGAGCTCTTCCGGCCGGAGGCCGAGCCTGTCTGCCAGATACCGTCCGATGGCATAGCTGCCGCCCAGCGCCTTGAAGGCGTTGAGGCCGAAGCGGGAGGATTCGTCCTTTACATATATACCGCTTACGCCCAGCGCCTCCGCCAGGGCATTCAGCCGGCAGAGTCTGGTCGGCGCGTAGCCGGGAAGCGACTGATGATATGCGGAGACCTGCTTCGCGTCCGCTTCCGTGAACTGATGAATTTCCGGACAGGAGGCGATAGCGGGAACTTTGGCAATCAGGAACTGGTCCATGCGGATACCTCCATAAAAACGATCTTTTCTCCAGTATAGCCCATTTCGGGCGAAAATGGAAGGGAATATCGAAATACCGGCTTGATTTTCTGTCCGGATATACGAAATGCCCGCCGCTTTCCGGAGAACATCCGTTGAGCTGCGGGCGTGCTGTGTCAGAACCATTTACAGGGGATGGTCAGGAGGGGATCGCTGTTTGTCCGAAATCCGAGATGTTCATAGAACCCGACCCGCTCGGGAGTGGTCTGCACCAGCCATTCTGAATCCGGGCATTCGCTGCGGCACAGGCGGACGAGTTCACGGCCGATTTCATGACCCTGATAGTCGGGCAGCACGGCGAGGTCATAGATGACGGAGCGGAAGATCCGATCGCTCAGCACGCGCACGCAGCCGACCAGCTTTTCGCCGTCCCATGCGGAAAAGACGAATGTGGAATTGAGGAAAGGCCTGTTGAAATGGGCGAGCATTTCCTCGGTTTCGCCGCCGTCTGACCAGCCGACTGCGCGGAAAAGGGCGGCAAGCTGATCGCAGGGAAGGTCTTTGCGGGCGGAATAGGTGACTGGCGGGGCATTTTCATTCATCATGAACGCGTCTCCTTGGAAGATAACTTTGAATGCATGGTATTCGATTCTGCTTCGGAAGGGACGATGAAGCAGAAAATGCCGCCCGGCGTCAGCACAGGCGGCATGGTCAGCATGATTATTTTCCGTCGAAGTTCTCGGCCATTTCATACAGCAGGCCCAGATCCCACAGCAGGGTGCTGGAGAGATACTTGTCGCGGATGTCGCGGGAGGCGCACAGGGCGTCGTGAACGTCTTCCTCGCTTACGCCCAGCTCCGCAGGACGGATGGGCATGCCGGAAACGGTCATGATCTCCATGATGCGCTCGAAGGTGGGCATTTCCTCGTCGATGATCTTGAGGATCTTGTCCCAGTTGCTGATGATCAGATCAACGCGCTTTGCATGCTTCTCGGGATCATTACGCTTTTCTTTGGCAGCGGCAGCGATGATGCCCGGGGCGACGGAGCCGAAGCAGCGGTGGGTTTCCGCTTCCCACTTGGCGGCGTCGAAATTTTTCATCCAGTTCAGCGCCTTTTCGCGGTCGGGGGTGATCTTCTTGATCTGCTCGTACAGCTTGAATGTCAGGTAGCAGCCTACGCCAACCTGAATGCCGTGCAGGTCGCTTTCGCCGCCGCGCTCGAGAGCCATCATTTCCCACATATGGGAGAAATAATGCTCCAGACCGGAAGCGGGGCGGGAGTTGCCGGCGAAGCTCATCGCGATGCCGGAGAGCACCAGACCCTCGGCGATGTCGCCGACGACCTCGGGATCACGGGTCTGCAGCTTGTCGGCCGCGGAGGTCACTTTGTCGAGGGAGCGGCGGACGAGGGTAGCGATCTTCTCGCAGTAGGGATCGCCGACGACCAGCGCGCCGATGCGCCACTCGCAGATGGCGACATACTTGGCGATCATGTCGCCCAGACCGGCCCACAGCATGCGCATGGGAGCGTCCTTCATGATGTCGGTATCGCAGATGATCGCGGCGGGCATGCCGTGATACAGGGAGAACTTCAGGCCGCCGATGACCATGGCGGAGGAGTTGGAGGCGTAGCCGTCCATGGAAGGAGCGGTGCCGACGACCATGCAGGGGATGTTCGCGATGCTGGCGATGATCTTGCAGTTGTCGTTGATGACGCCGGAGCCAAGCGCCATAACCACGTCGCAGCTCTTGTCGAAGCCGAAGGTGATCGCGCCCATGACCTCTTCGTTGGGCTCGAGGCGCTTTTCGGTGTTGAAGCAGAACATGGAGTATTCAATGCCGGCTTCCTTCAGAACGGGCTCAACCTTGTCCCAGGCAGCCTTCTTGGTATTCAGGTCGCAGACGATATAGGGCTTCTTGCAGCCCAGCGCCTGCAGGGCTTCGGGAATGGTCTTTACGGCGCCGGGGCCGATTTTCAGGAATTTGACCGGAGCTTCGTGATGATAGCCGCAGTCGCAGTCAAAGCCGCCGGGAGTCAGCAGTTCTTCGGTAGAGAAATTGGAAAAATCAACCATGATGCTCATACCTCTTTTGCTATAAAAATTTGCCGCCCGGAATCGCTTCCGCGCGGCATGATCCGTTGATACTAATATAGCATAATCTCGGTTAAGTTTCAATCGTTTCGGGGCGAATGTTCATTATAAGATCCGGTCAGTCCCACCGGAACCGCCAGAGAGTCGACCGGCTCAGCGCGTCGGCCAGCGCGTACACGGAGCCGTATTCCTGCATGATCAGGTCCGGGCAGAAGGGATAGGTCTTCAGCGCCAGATCATATGCCTCTTCCCGGGTGGGAATGCGCCCGGGCAGGAGAACCAATGTGTCGCCCATCACCATCAGGGGGACCGCGCCCCAGTCCTCATACATCATCTGGCAGAAATCCGCGATTTTCTCCGCATCCGGGCAGGCGTTCCAGCCGCCGAAGGGCACATGGCGGAACACGCCCCACGGCCGCTCGGTGGGCACGCTCAGCAGCAGGAAGGGCTCTTTCCGGTTGTCGTATGCGGTGAATAGATGGGTCATCGGCTCGCCGTAGTCGTCCGGCCGGCCGATCAGGGGAGCGGATTCCTCGTCCATCAGGAATTCCTCGATTTCGCCCAGATAATCCTCACGGATGAAGGACTTGTCGGTGTCCTGCGGCAGCGGCTTTTCGGCGCGGGAGAACGCTTCCATCAGCTGTTCGTCCTGCTGAATGATCAGCGGGTGTACGCCCTCTTCGAAAGCGTTTTTCCATTCGCTGATCAGCTGCTCGTCGGTGAGGCCGGTTTCGAGCGCGCGGTAGGGGAAGGGAATGGGGTCGTCTTCGTGAAGCGGTTTGATTTCGGTTTTTTCGGGTACGGATACGGTTTCAGCAGATACTGCCTTTTTTCTTTTGAAGAAGTCAAAGAATGCCATTTTCGGTCACCTCCGGATACTTAGACCGGTTAAGCATCGGATTTGTTCGCTCTGGAAGATTAAACCATCATGTGAAGGCAGTTAAATCGACGTTTGGATGGAATGACTTTTTGGTTTCTGCCAGATTATCTTAAGTGTCAGTGCATCTTTTTGAATATATCCAGCAAATGTCCGGACAGTCCGATCATGTCAGGGCGTTCGCAGATCGAAAAGATGTATTCCGTATAGTAGGAGAACTCTTCATCGGTCAATGACGCCAGCAACTCCCTTATTGCGCCCGATATCATTTCGGTTCCTGCCAAGTGTAGGCGGCTTACATTGAAGTTACTCATCAGAGCATTGATATCTTCAATTCGATAAAATGAAAGGTGTTTGCTTTGATTTGCTCTGAAGCGCCAGCTTGAAGAGACGATGTCTTCTCTGGCGCTTTCTTCGTTGATATGGCGGTTTCGGAAGAAATGGTTGATTACAGTCATCTCATTCAGAATGTATGCCATGAAGACGATTCCGCTGGGCTTAACCACCCTGAGCGCTTCGCTCACCGCTGCTTTTCGCTCGGATTCGGCGGAAAGGTGATACATCGGCCCCAGGTGAAGAACAATATCATATTCATTGTCTTCCGCCATGCAGAGGTTTACTGCGTCGCCCTGAAAGATCCTTACATTTTCACCCGGCAGGGTCTTTTCCCTGAAAACAGAGATGTTTTTCTCTGCCAGCTCCACAGCATCAACGGTATAGCCCCTTCTCGCAAAATAATGAGAGTATCGGCCTGTACCTGCGCCCACTTCCAGTATTTTCATGCCGGGTTTGAGATATTTCTCGATAAAGCGGATGGTTGTCAGGAATTCGACCTGCCCGAAACGGGACAGAAGCCGGTCGTCTTCATTCCATTCGCTGTAGTAGGTTTCCAGAATCTCTTTTCTTTCCATGAATCGCCTCTCCGAATTCAGATTTCCTGATTGTCTGGCAGATCTGTCAGCGTCTTCGCATATCCGGTTTCGCTCAGTTCTCTGCCGCCGATGGTGATAGTACGCGAGTCGACAGCTGTCAGCCCCATTTTTTCATAGAAGCGGCGGGCACGGCTGTTTTCGGTCAGTGTCCAGAGGAATATTGAGGAATATCCGTCTGCCCGCAGCTCGTTTCGGACAGCCTCAAACAGCGCGCTTCCCGCTCCCGTTCTCCAGCATTCCGGCAGTACATAGATCGAGTAGAGTTCTCCGGTCTGCTCATTCGGACAGTCCCGCCGCGCGCCGAAGCTGGCTGCGCCGACGATGATTCCGTCCATTTCGCAGATCAGCGCGCCCTTTGAAGGGATAGAGCGCGGCGCGCAGTTCTCGTCGGACAGATGATCCAGAAAATCATCCGGTACAATCCCATGATACGCTGCTTTCCATGCCGTGCAGTAGACGTGCCCGATGGATAATAGATCATTTTGCGCAGGCAATCGAATCATTTTTCTCCTCCTTTCCGCATTCCACCCAGATCAGATGACGAGCATCGGTTACGCGCTCGATCGTGCCGCCGTTTTTGAGCGCGACCCTGATCGAGGCCGTATTGTCGTTATGCACCGTCACCAGCGCGCGGTCGATGCCCATTTTTGCAGCTTCCTTTCGAAGCTCGCGCAGAAGAACGGTTCCGTAACCCCTGCCGCGCGCAGAGGGACGGACGGCATAGCCGATGTTTCCGCCCGCCTCGCGCAGGGCGTCTGTCAGGAAATGACGGATTTTGCCCTGTCCGACCGGTTTGCCGTCTGCATACAGCCAGTAGGTGCTCTGTGGAACCTTCCAGCCGTCCTCGATTTCGGTCTTTTTCGCGCTGGCTTCCTCGCGGACAAGCCATGCCTTGTATTCTTCATAATTCATGCCGTGAACGCCGTTGACATAGCCATGTTCGTCGTAGGGCATTTCCTGAAGCATGTCGAATATGTCTTCTCCGTCCGATGCGGACAGCGGGCGAAGACAGGGCTGAACAGTGAATACGGAATCGGGATTCATCGCTATTCTCTTCATGCTGATTCCTCCTGAAAAAGAAGTTGGCGGTACTATACCATGAGCGGCCGGTTCCGTCAAGTGTCGCAGAAGGATACATTGCCTTGCAGAGCCTGTGAAATTGTCAGATACACAAAAACACAGGCAGTCGCGAAGGACTGCCTGCGTTCAGTCAGCGTTCGATGGGAATCCACAGCTCGCAGAAAAGGCCTTTTTCTCCCGGTTCGGGATACACCTCAAAATCGGTCAGTTCGGTCTGCCGGTATCCGGTCTGCGGCAGGAATTCCCGGTAAAACCGGTTCCATGCCTGCGTGATGCAGTCTCCGTCCGTTCCGATGCATTTGAAAACGGCGTATTCAGCCGGTTCCGTATTCCATACGGCGAAGCCTTCCGCGCTCAGCGCTTCTGCATCGGGCAGATGAACGGAATCATCCGCCGGTATGCCGATGCCGTATCGGAAACAGCCGTCGTCATCGACTTTGGGCGAGCAGAGGCCGTAGAGATCCCGTTTGCCTGCGGGATGCAGCCTGAGCAGCGGTTCGATCAGCCCGCGTGCAAGACATTCATCCCAGAAATCTGGAATGCTGTGATCGGATTCGTCGCTTACGATCTCGTTGGGAAAACTTCTGATCAGCGCGATAAACTTCATCGCTTCCTTCTTCACAATCCGGTATTCCAAAATCGTCCCTCCATCCAGCGTAACTTTGATCGTCAGGGGGTTGAACATGCGAAGCGGCGTTCCGGGCGTCTTGGCCTGACGGGGCGTAACGCCGTGAAAGCGCGAGAATGCCTTCGAGAAGCTCTCCGGTGATTCATAGCCGTATTTCAGGGCGGCGTCGATGACGGAAATATCTGTAGTCTGCAGGTCATGCGCGGCCAGAGAGAGCCTGCGCCTGCGGATGTATTCGGCGGCGGTCATGTCTGCCATGAGGCTGAAGGCTCTGTGAAAGGCATAGGGCGACATATAAATGTGCGAGGCGACGGATTCGTAGCTGATTTCCTCCAGCAGGTGAGATTCTATGTAGTTAAGTGCTTCCTGTAACTGCCTGATCCACTCCATTTGTTCCTCCTCCTTTCGACATTCAGTATACCAGAGCGCAGGGGAGAAGTCCTGTTCAGGCTTGTCGGGTTTTGTCGGAAATGGAAAACCGGAGACGCTCCAATCAACAGCGTCTCCGGCTGTGCGCAAAAAATCAATCCCACCAGAACTGCCAGAGAGGGGATTTGATCAGGCTGTCGGCCAGCGCATGAATGGTTCCGACTCCCTGCAGCACCATATCAGGGCAGAATGCATACAGCTTCAGCGCCAGATCATAGGCTTCTTCCGCGGAGGGAAGACGGCCGGGCTTCAGAATCAGCATATCGCCGCTGATCAGCACGGGTTCAGCTCCGTATGATTCATACATCTGCTTACAGAATGCAGCGATGATCTCTGCGTTCGGACAATCGTTCCAGCCGCCAATGGGGAGCAGCCTGAAAATATCCCAGGGATGTTCTGCGGGAATCTCGCCGAGCAGGAGCGGCGCATCGCTTTCGAGGGACGGACAGTAAAGCGTATCCATCGCTTCGCCGCTGTCGCCTTTGTTTCCGATGATGGCGTGAGAGAACTCATCATCCTCCAGATCAGTCAGAGCGGTTTCGAAAAAGTCATTCAGATCAGGCAGTTCATCGCATTCCCATTGGTTGGAGGAGAGCATTTCTGACGTCTGTTCGTCTCCGGCAATGAGCAGGGG
>JAFQQU010000255.1 GCA_017410445.1 Clostridia bacterium
GAGTTCATGGAGAAGCACACCGTGTCCCGCCTGGTGGGCTCGCCTCCCGGCTATGTGGGCTATGAGGAGGGCGGCCAGCTGACCGAAGCCGTCCGCCGCAAGCCCTACTGCGTGGTGCTGCTGGACGAAGTCGAAAAGGCGCATCCGGACGTATTCAACATTCTTCTGCAGGTGCTCGACGACGGCCGCATCACCGACTCTCAGGGCCGTACCGTCGATTTTAAGAACACCATCATCATCCTGACCAGCAATCTGGGCTCGCATCACATCCTCGACGGCATCAACGAAGAGGGCGAAGTGACCGAAGATGCGCGCAAACTGGTCGAAGGCGAGCTGCGCAGACAGTTCCGCCCGGAATTCCTGAACCGTCTGGACGAAATCGTCTTCTACAAGCCGCTGACCCGCAGCGAGATCAGCCGGATCGTCGATCTGATGATCAAGGACCTTAACCGCCGCCTCGCCGACAAGCAGCTGAGCGTGACTCTTTCGGACGAAGCGCGCAGCTATGTGGTATCCGAAGGATACGATCCCGTATACGGAGCGCGGCCGCTCAAGCGGTTTATACAGCGGAAAATCGAGACGCTGATTGCAAGAAAGCTGATTGCGTCCGACATTCCGCCCCGGAGCCGGCTGGAAATCGCCATGCAGGATCAGGAGCCAATCATCCGCATAATCTGAATAATTTTGCCCGCATTTCATGCATTTCATGGCTCGCGGGCTTTTTTTGCCGCCTTTATGCGCAAGTTTACGACCATGTAAAATGCGTTTTTCCTTACGGATAAATATTCCTTTCAACGCTTGACATACGCCCGCCGCGGCTGATATACTTGCACATGATCGAAAAAGAACCGGAGCGGAAGCTCCATCGCAAAGAATATCGGAGAGAATAATTATGTATATCCGTCATGCAGGAACCCCCTCTGTCCGGCTGTCCGGAGAGCGCAAGATTCCCCAGGGATACTACCCGACGGAAGACGCGCTGAATATCGTATCGAAAATCGAAGCGGATACGGGAGATACGGATCTCCGCCAGAGCATCCACTTCAGCACCGGCATCATCAGCCGCCTGGAGCGTCAGCTGAGCCTGGGCTGCACCATCATTGCCGACTCCAAACTGGTCTACAGCGGCATTAACCGCGATCTCTGCGGCGAACTGCCCGTCCGCATCGAATGCTTCATGGACGATCCTTCCGTCGTCAACTACGCCAATCAGAAGCGCACCACCCGCGCTGAAATCGCCGTCGAGCGCGCGCTGGCCATTCCCGGCCCCAAGCTGCTGGTCGTCGGCAGCGCGCCCATGGCGCTGAACCGCCTGCTTCAGATTCATGCGCAGCATCCTCTGCGCGAGGTCAGCATCGTCGCCGCCGCAAACGGATTTGCCAACATCGTCGAGCTCAAGGAGCGGATCTGGGAAAGCGGCCTCCCCTGCATCGTCGTCCGCGGCCGCAAAGGCGGCGCAAACTCGGCGATCGCAATCACCAACGCGCTCATTGCCAGCGCGGCATCCAAGAAATAATCCGATGAAATGGATCAGAGAAAACATCAAATACGGTCCGGCCTTTCAGACGGCTCATGTTGAGGAGAAGGCGCTTGCGCTTCCTCCTTCATGTGCTTCTCTGGCAGGCCGGTCTCTGCTTTTTGTGAGCGACATTCATCTGAGCGGGCGCTTTCCCCGGCCCGCGCTGGACGCGCTGCTGGCTCAGATCAATTCGCTCCGCCCGGACCTCATCCTTCTGGGCGGCGATTATGCTGAAAGCCGCGAGTGGCAGGAGGAATTCTTCCCGCTCGCCGGTCGGCTGCATGCGCCCCTTGGCATTTACGCCGTCGCCGGAAACAACGACATGGAATGCTTCTGTGAGGATCTTGATTCCATGAAGAAGGTCGCAGCCCGTTCCGGCGTTTCGCTGCTGGTCAATGAAGCCGTGCGTCTGCGGATCGACGGAAGCGCGCTGACCATCGCTGGCATGGACGAATTCCATCATGCAGATGCGCCCACATCTCCCCTCTTCACGGATTCTGACGCAGACGCCTACCGGATTCTGCTGGCGCATTATCCGCAGTCCGCCGCGCAATACAGAAGCTGCGGATTTGCCCCTCAGCCCCATCTGGCCCTCGCCGGGCACACGCACGGAGGTCAGTTCCGCCTCTTCGGCCTGACGCCCTATTCCGTCGGCTACGAATTCCGGATGAAGGGCGTCCGTCTGCCTGCCGTGAGCGGATGGCGCGCGATGGGGGAGACCGATCTTCTGGTCAGCCGCGGCATCGGAACGAGCAAACTGCCGCTGAGAATCGGCGCAAACCCCGAAATCCACTTGCTGCGCCTCACAAAGTAAACAAACGGTAAAACCGAAAATTAGGTGTTGACATTTGGATTCACCCGTTGTATAATATCTTTCGTTGTCAGGCGGCAACAGGGGAACGAACGAGAGATCGCCTGTTGTGTGTCATCCGGTACGTGCGGGCGTGGCGGAATGGCAGACGCGCCAGATTTAGGATCTGGTGTCTTACGGCGTATGAGTTCGAGTCTCTTCGCCCGCACCAGCGAATCTGCGGTAGTAGCTCAGTTGGTAGAGCGCCACCTTGCCAAGGTGGAGGTCGCGAGTCCGAGTCTCGTCTACCGCTCCATTCTCTCCATGCGGGTGTGGCTCAACGGTAGAGCTCCAGCCTTCCAAGCTGGCTGCGTGGGTTCGACTCCCATCACCCGCTCCATTGAAAATCCTGCGGTAGTAGCTCAGTTGGTAGAGCGCCACCTTGCCAAGGTGGAGGTCGCGAGTCCGAGTCTCGTCTACCGCTCCACATAACATGCACCTTTAGCTCAGTTGGTAGAGCACCTGACTCTTAATCAGGGTGTCCAGGGTTCGAGTCCCTGAAGGTGTACCACATAATCACTCATGTTTTGATAAAAGACATGAGTGATTCTTTTTTATGCTTCCGGATAAAAACGGAAATCAGCGGACGACCTGCGGCAATTCGTAGTGAA
>JAFQQU010000256.1 GCA_017410445.1 Clostridia bacterium
GGCGCCGGTCACGTAGGCGCTACGACAGCCTATACGCTTCTTACATCAGGTCTCGTAAGCGAGCTGATTCTGATTGACGTCAACCGGGACAAAGCGCTCGGCGAAGCCATGGATATCGCACACGGCATGCCGCTGTGCCCTCCCGCTGACGTACGCCCCGGTGATTTCCCGGACTGTGCAGATGCCGATGTCGTCATCATCACAGCCGGCCTCAATCAGAAACCCGGTGAAACGCGCCGGGATCTTACTGAGAAGAATCTTTCCGTATTCCGCAGTATCGTTCCTCAGATCGTCAGATATGCGCCCGATACCATTCTTCTGATTGTAACCAATCCGGTCGATGTCCTGACCCGGGAGACGCTGCGCCTGTCCGGCTTTCCGCCAGAAAGAGTCATCGGATCGGGCACCGTACTGGATACTTCACGCCTCAAGTATTTGCTCGGTCTTCAGACGGGCGTCGATCCGAGAAACATCCATGCATTCATCCTCGGTGAACACGGCGACAGCGAGTTTGCCGCCTGGAGCGCGACGCATATCGCCGGAATGGATCTTCACGAATTCTGTCAGAGCTGCGGTTCGTGCGAAAACCCGCTTACCGAGCAAAGAATGAAAGAAATCGAAGAGGAAGTGCGCCGCGCCGCGTATACCATCATCGGGCTCAAAGGCGCAACATACTATGCAGTCGCCGTGGCAGTCCGGCGCATCGTCGAAGCCATCCTTCGAGACGAGCAGTCCATCCTGACCGTTTCTTCGCTTCTTACAGGGCAGTATGGCCTGAACAACGTCTTTCTCAGTCTCCCGACCATCGTCGGTTCACGCGGCATCGAACATGTTCTCCCCGTTCCCCTGAACGGCAGCGAGCTGAACAGCCTGCAGGCATGTGCAAAGGCCGTATCTCTCTACCGCGCATAGTTTCCGCCTTCCAATCATCTTCGTACTAAAAATCCGTCTTGACGGGTGCATGGCATTCGGCTATACTGAATTCAATCACAATACTCCGCACACATCCGAAAGGAGCGTTTTCTTATGATGGACACCCGTCCGAACAAACGCGTTTCCGAATCAAAAACTCTGCACACAGAAATTGTCATGTCCTCTCATGTCAACGGCGCCGGCCGGCTCTTCGGCGGCCTTCTGATGCAATGGATTGACGTCGTTGCAGCCGTTGTCGCGCGCCGTCACGCTCAGATGGACGTCATCACCGCCTCCATCAGCAGTCTGGAATTCAAGGCTCCCGCGCACATGAACGACACCATCGAGCTGGTCGGGCAGATCGTCTATGCCGGCCGGACCTCCATGGAAGTCCGCGTCGACACCTATGTCGAATCACTGAGCCGCCGCAGAACGCACGTCAACCGTGCCTATCTCACCATGGTTGCATTGGGCGAAGACGGCCTTCCCGCACCGGTTCCCGCTCTGATTCCTGAAACAGACGAGGATAAGGAAGAATACCGTGCCGCCGAAGCACGAAGAAACAACCGCATGAAGGAGCAGAAAAAAGCATGAACGAAGCGTTCACCCGGACGATTCAGCTGATTGGCGAGGAGTCCGTCAATCGCCTTGCAGGTTCCCGCGTCATCCTGTTCGGCGTGGGCGGCGTCGGTTCATTTGCCGCCGAGGCGCTGTGCCGTGCAGGCATCGGCCATATTTCATTGGTTGACGGCGATACGGTTGCCGTCAGCAATCTGAACAGGCAGCTGGTCGCACTGACCTCGACCGTCGGCCAGCCTAAAGCCGAAGTCATGCGCCGGCGCATGCTTGATATCAATCCTTCCGCCGATGTCCGCGTTTATAATCTGTTTTACGACGCCTCCACCGCCGATCAGATCGATCTTTCGGAATTCGATTATGTCGTGGACGCCATCGACTCCGTTTCCTCGAAACTACTGCTGATCGAGTGCTGCCATTCTCTGAACATTCCATGCATCAGCTGCATGGGCGCAGGCAACAAGCTCGACCCCACCCAATTCGAAGTGGCCGATATTTCCAAGACTTCGGTCTGTCCTCTTGCCCGAGTCATGCGCCGTGAGCTGAAGAACCGCGGAATCCACCACCACAAGGTTGTATACTCCAAGGAAGCTCCCGTCAATCCGACCGGCGAGCGGACTCCTGCATCCATTTCTTTCGTACCATCTGCCGCAGGCCTGATTCTCGCAGGCGCAGTCATCCGCGATATCATTCAAAAATAGCCCTTCATTCAGCATAAACAGACCGTTTTTCCGCATACTAAGCGTGATCATCTCACGCACAGGAGGAAAACGGTTTGTTTTTTGCTATTCTGACGCTCGTTCAGCTGGGCGTCACTCTCATTATGGGCGTTTATTTTTATCGCCAGCTCAAGGCGCAGAACGGTTCTCTTCCTGCACAGAACCGCAGCAGCCGGCAGGATATGGACCGCCTCAGCCAGATGCGCAGGATTCATCTCACCGAGCCGCTCAACGAGCGCATCCGCCCTTCCTGCATGGAAGACATCATCGGTCAGGAAGAAGGCATTCAGGCGCTGCGGGCCGTCCTTTGCTCCGGCAATCCGCAGCATGTCATTATCTATGGTCCGCCGGGCGTCGGCAAAACCTGCGCCGCACGACTGGTCCTTGAGGAAGCCCGCAAAATGAGCGAAACGCCCTTCCGCGAAAATGCTCCTTTTATCGAAATGGACGCGACATGTATCCGCTTCGACGAACGCGCCATCGCCGATCCGCTCATCGGCAGCGTTCACGATCCGATCTATCAGGGAGCAGGACAGCTTGGCGTCAATGGCGTGCCTCAGCCTAAGGAAGGCGCTGTCACCCGCGCGCATGGCGGCGTTCTGTTTCTGGACGAAATCGGCGAGCTTCATCCGGTGCAGATGAATAAGCTTCTGAAAGTCCTCGAAGACAGAAAAGTCCGGTTTGAAAGCTCATACTATAATCCGGCCGACCCGCATACGCCTCGTCACATTCATGAAATCTTTCAGAATGGCCTCCCGGCGGATTTCCGTCTGATCGGTGCAACAACGCGTTCTCCTTCCGATCTGCCGCCGGCGCTCAGATCAAGATGTATGGAAATTTTCTTCCGTCCGCTCGAGACTGAAGAACTCGCCGGAATCGCCCGAGTGGCCGCTTCAAAAGCCGGTTATGTCTTATCTGAGGAAAACGCATCTCTCATCGGCAGGTATTCCTGCAGCGGAAGAGAGGCAGTCAATATGGTCCAGATGGCGGCCAGCGTTTCCCAGATGGATCAGAGGACAGTCATCGAGCGCAAGGATATTGAATGGGTCATCGACAGCGGTCATCACACAGCGCGTCCTGTTCCCGAAAAACGCTTGAAGCCTGCCGTCGGCATCGTAAACGGGCTCGCAGTACACGGCGCACATGAAGGTTCCGTCATGCCGATTGAGGCTGTAGCAATCCCCGGAACAGGGCGGGTGCTCGTGACCGGTATCGTCGAGAAGGAAGAATTGAATTCCGGCAACGGACAGACGCTTCACCGCACCAGTACC
>JAFQQU010000257.1 GCA_017410445.1 Clostridia bacterium
CGGTGTCGGCGTATACGCCGTTGGTTTCAACCAGCAGAGTAACTTCCTTCGGCGCGGCGATTTCGGCCAGTTCCTTCATCAGGTCGACGATGAACTGATCGTCCACTTCGCCGGTCACATGCGCCTCGCGGTCGGCCAGAATACGGATATAGCGGGTACTCAGCTGGCTGGCCAGCTCGATATATTCGGTAATTTCCGCGATGTTCTGCTCGCGGTTTTCCTTGAACTTCAGGCCGCAGCCGGAGCTCAGGCAGGGAATTTCAAGATCCAGTTCGTTTAGTTTTTTAATCGTGCGCTTAATCTGGGCGGGAGTGAACGGCGCAGCGCTCACCGCTTTAATTTCGCGGCCCAGTCCGCGGATTTCGATGCCGTCGAAGTGGAAGTCCTTCGCCATCGAATAAATGTCTACCCAGGAAAAATCCGGGCAGCCCAAAGTCGAAAATGCAATTTTCATACTACGCCTCCTACCTTTCTACAAATCTCCTGCCTGCCGGCTGCCGGCAGAGAAGAGATGTGAATAATCATACCAAATATGAGTTAAGATTGCAAGCATAAATAATACGTTCTATGTCCGGAAATAACAGAATCCGCACAATCGGCCAGATTGCCGGCGGTGCGGATCCTTTCGGGGCGGAACAACAGTATTTATACCTCGAAATCAGGCGAATAAGCGCTGTATATTCCTCTGTCAGCCTTCCAGCGCCTGCCGGATCACCTTTTCAATCAGCCCGGCGTCCTTGGTCTTTTCGCCCAGATACCAGCCATCCTGCTCCTCGTCGAATTCAAGGAACAGCGCCGCCAGAACATCCACGCCGTCCTTTGTCAGCTCGATGTCCAGAGAAAGCGCCGGGTCGGTGTCGTACAGGTCCACCGTATATTCGTCCTTGCCCACTTCCTCGGCGTCCTCAAATTCCGCCAGAAACTCGCGCAGCTTGTCCTTGTCGATGTTGATAATCATATTCTCTCCTCCTCAGCGGATCTGGCCGCTGCCGGTTATTTCATATTTATAGGTCGTCAGCTCGTTCAGCCCCATCGGGCCGCGCGCATGCAGCTTCTGCGTGCTGATGCCGATTTCCGCGCCGAATCCGAACTCGCCGCCGTCGGTGAACCGCGTTGATGCGTTCACGTAGACCGCCGCCGCATCGATCATGCCCTTGAAATACGCGGCCGTCTCCGCATTCTCCGTCATGATGGCCTCGCTGTGGCGCGTGCCGTGCCGGTTGATATGCGCGACCGCTTCCTTCACGCCTGAAACCACCTTGACCGAATAGATCATATCGTTATACTCGGTGTCCCAGTCCTCCTCGGCTGCCGGAACGACGTCCGGGCAAACCTTAAGAACCTTCTCGCATCCGCGCACCTCGACGCCCTTCTCCTTCAGCTCCTTTACGCAGCCGGGCAGGAAGGTTTCCGCAATCGCCTCGTCAACCAGCAGCGTCTCCGCCGAATTGCAGACCGATGGCCGGCTGATCTTCGCGGATACCGCAACCGTCTGCGCCAGCGCAAGCTCGCAGTCCCGGTCTACATAGACATGGCATACGCCGTCGCCGGTCTGAATGACCGGAACCGTCGCGTTTTTGACGACCGACTGAATCAGGCCCTTGCCGCCGCGCGGGATGAGCACGTCGATATATTCGTTCATGCGCATCAGCTCGCCCGCCGTCTCGCGGGAGGGGTCCATCACCAGAGACACACAGTCCTCCGGCAGCCCCGCTTCCTTTACGCCCCTGCGCAGCGATTCCATGATCGCGGCATTCGACCGGAACGCATCCGAACCGCCGCGCAGAATCACCGCGTTTCCGGATTTCAGGCACAGCGCCGCGGCGTCCGCCGTTACATTGGGCCGGGATTCATAGATGATTCCGATAACGCCCAGCGGCACGCGCCTGCGGACGATGTTCAGCCCGTTCGGCCGGGTCCACGCATCAAGCTCCTCGCCGATGGGATCGTTCAGCCTTGCGACATCGCGCAGGCCGTTCGCCATGGCGTCGATGCGTTTTTCGTTCAGCGTCAGGCGCTCAATAAACGCTGCGCTCGTTCCCTTCGCCTGCGCGGCTTCAACGTCCAGCTTGTTGGCTTCCATGATTCTCTGCGCGTCCTCCAGCAGGCAGTCCGCCATCCGCTGAAGCGCTTTGTTTTTGGTTTCGGTGTCCGCAACAGCCAGAATTCTCCACGCCTCGCGCGCTCTTCCGGCCTGAATCTGCAATTCGCTCATATTTCATTCCTCGCTGTCATCAGGCTGTCTGATGCCCGTATCTGCATCATCGGCCCGGGTGTTCCGTCTTGACAACGCCGACAACATCCTCCCGGCGCATCATAGATTATGATTATTATAACACACGCCGATCAATTTGCCTACCCGCAACCGGCCAAAACCATTCATTCTGATTATTGACAATCCTGTTTGTCCATGATAGAATCACCCTGAATTCCCGATGAACGGAGGAATACGCATGCATCCTGTAAAGACCTGTGGCTGGTACGGCGACGCCGAAGCAGCCCGTTTCGTTTCGCTGGCCGAAGAAACCCATTTTTTCGCCCAAACCGATTCTGACAACACTGCATACTGGGTCCGCTGGACACTGAATGCCCCGATTGATTCCACCTATATCATGCTCCCCGCCTGCGCGTACGACGGAAACCGCTTCGAAGCGGTCGAACGCAAATACCCGCCCATGTTCACCGAAGACGAGATGGAGCTCAATCCGCCCATCCGTATGACGCAGGTGCCCCGCCTGTCTCCCGACGGCGATTCCTTTATGGACGTCACCACCGGCGACCTTGCCGCGCCCTGCGTCTGTGTGTTTGATAAGAAAAACAAGTCTGCCTTCCTGCTGTTTTTCGAGCAGCAACAGCATGGGCTGAATCTGGGTATTTCACTCGATCAGGAGGGCGACCTGCTCCACATCTCACTGCGCGCTCCGGCTGCACGGCGGCTGGTCTACCGCTGGCGCAAAGGCATTCCCTCCCTCAAGAAAATGCCCGAAGCGGACACGCCGCTCGCCGTAAAGGCCGGTCAGGAAACCGTCATCGCACACAGAGAATACTCCTGTCCCTGCGAAGACATTCCCGATCTTTTCCGCCTCTTCTTTGAGAAGCGTGCCGAACTCTTCTCCGGCTCAGACAATCCCGTGCTGCCCTTCTCCGCCTTCTTCGACATGACCGAAACGCAGCACAATAAGGACCGCTTCAACGAGACATACGGAAACTACATGCTCGACGTCAAAGAAAAGGCCGCCCACAATAAATTCGTTCAGTGGCAGGCCGGCTGGGTCGGCGGCGGCATGACCACGCTGCCCATGATCATCGACGGCTCCGCTCTCTCCTGCAGCCGCTCAATCAGCACGCTGGAATTCGCCGCAAGATATCAGAGCAAAATCGGCTTCTACTACGGTATTGTATTCAACGGCGAGGTCAAGCACGACTGCTTCGGCAACTATGAAGGCAAATACAACATGCTGCTTATCCGCAAGCACGCCGACATGGTCTACTTCGTCTGCAAACAGATCATCGCGCTCGAACAGCGCGGCCTCTCCGTGCCCGAAACCATCCGGGAAAGCGCCGTCCGCGCAGCCGATGCGCTGGTCGCTCTCTGGCAGCGTTACGGCCAACTTGGACAGTTCGTCAACTGCGAAACCGGCGAAATTGTCGTCGGCGATCCACCTCTGGCGCGCTTGCTCCCGCAGCACTTGCTGCCGCATACGAAATCACCGGAAACGTACAGTACCTGACCGACGCCCGCGAAATCGCCAGCTTCTTCTATAATACTGCGACCGCTGTCGGCGTCACCACCGGCGGTCCGGGCGAAATCCTGCAGGCGCCGGATTCCGAGAGCGCCGCAGCACTGCTCGAGAGCTTCACCGTCCTCTACGAAACCGATCATTCCGACGAATGGCTCAGGATGGCCTGCGACGCCGCCCATCAGATGGCCAGCTGGATCGTCCCCTACGATTACGAATTCCCGGCGGACAGCCGCCTCGGCAAGCGCGGCGTCCATGCCGCGGGCAGCGTCTGGGCAAACGTTCAGAACAAGCATTCCGCTCCGGGCCTGTGCACGCTGAGTCCCGCATCCTTCCTGAAGCTCTACCGCGCGACCGGCGACGTCAGATATCTACGCATCATGCGCGAAGTTGCCCATTTCATGCCGCAGGTTGCCTCCACGCCCGAAAACCCGCTCTACACCACGAATGGCGAGCTGATGCTGCCCGGCGAAATCTGTGAGCGCGTCAACACGTCCGACTGGGAGGGCGTCCACAACGTCGGCGATTCTATCTTCGGCTCCGCCTCCTGGCCGGAAGCCAGCCTCCTGCTGACCTGGGCCGAGATTCCCGGCGTATATGTCGAAACGGAAACCCGTGCCGTATGCGTTTCGGATCATGTCAACGCGCACCTCGACGGCGATACCCTCATCATCGAGAACCCGACGATCTACCCCGCCCGCGTCAAGGTCATGATCGATATTGACCGCTCCGCGCCGCTCGGCCTGTACTGGCAGCAGCGCTTTACTCTCGCACATGTTCCCGCAAGCGGGTCGGCATCCGTCAAGCTCCGCTGATATACACAAAAGCCTCCTGACACGCTCATGTCAGGAGGCTTTATTCTCGAATTCAGGCAGTCACCAAGCGCGAATTACTTAATCTTCGCGTACAGCTCGCGGATCTGCTCCTCGGTCTCATCCTCGCGCAGCTCGCGGCAAATGAAGAGGAATCGGCCGTTCGGATGGGAATACTCGCAGGTAATCAGAGTTACCAGCTGATCATCGGCATTCGCATCACAGGGCAGCTTATACATCGAGCGCTTCTTCAGCTTATCGATGAACTCCTGCTTTTCCTCAGGGTCATCGAAGTTGAACTTGGTGATCTTGATATAGCTGGAATTATCCTTGTTCATAGAAGCATCGAACAGAGAGATCAGAACGTACTTGCGGGGCTCGCTCTCCCATGCGGACTGAATCTCAATGATCGGATTCTTGCGGATGTGATCCAGATAACGGTATTCATCCAGCAGGCCGAACATGCTGCCGTTGCGCATGTTGTGGCCGTAGATCAGCAGATGATCGTCGGACATGTCGGGCTGATCGCGCTTATCGAGGAAAATCCAGCCTGCTTCGCTCTTATTTCCGTCGAAATCGTGCGTCATATAGAAGTCGTTATCGCCTTCCAGCCACAGCATCGGATAATCGATCTTTTCATTGACCTTGATCCAGCCGATCAGATCGTCGTTCTGCTCATACAGATCAACGAATTTTTCCTGCATCACAGGTTCGGGCACCTCGGTCGGAGCCGCGGTGGGAACCTCGGTAGGAACAGCAGTAGGCACTGCGGTGGGCGCTTCGGTGGGAACGGCGGTGGGCGCTTCGGTTTCCAGTGCGAACTGAACGACCGGCGCCTCCGTGGGCGCGGCAGGAGCGGCGGTGGGCTCATCGGTCTGTGCAGCAGCCGGAGCTTCCGTCGGCTCGGCAACTGCTGTCGGCTTGTTTACCGTCTCAGCAGAAGCGGTGTTGTAATAGGTATCGCGGACCGAATCAGCGACCTGCGTGGAACGGTTATACATCGCGATCTCATTCCAGAGATACAGGATGCATCCGATCAGCACAGCGAAGGAAACGGTCGTAAGAATCGCGGAAATTCTCTTCTTCCGCTGCTTCTTTTTGCGCGCATTTCTGCTTGCCACTGGCCTTACCTCCTGTCATGAATCTCAGCCTGCGCTGATATCCAGTAATTGGCAGTTTTTTGAGAAAAATCCCGGGAGCAACACCTGCTGCTCCCGGGATCGGGTTAATGTGTGTTAATCACACCAGCCTATTGATTAGTTCGCGCGGCCGAAGCGGCGGGATACCAGATAGGCAGCGGCCAGAGCCATGGCAGCGATTACAACAGCGTAGGAAGTGGTGTCGCCAGTCTTCGGTACGTCGTCATCATCGTCATCCTCGACAACGGGCTTCTTGGTGGGCTTCGCAGTGGGCTCCTCGGAGGGCTCCTCAGAGGGCTCCTCGGAAGGCTCGGTGGAAGGCTCAACGGAAGGCTCGGTGGAGGGCTCTACAGAGGGCTCGGGAGTGTTGGTGACTTCGGGGGTAGCAGTGGGAGTAGCAGTGGGCTTCTCGCCTACCCAGAAGGTCTTGGAAACGGTGCCCAGAGCGTCCTCGATGGTCAGGGTGTGCTCGCCGGCAGCCAGGGTGATGGTGAAAGCGCCTTCGGTCTTGTCGGTCTCAGCCAGCTTCTGGCCATCGCAGTAAGCGGTGTAGAAGGAGATGCCGGAAACTTCCCAAGACAGACGGGAACCGGAGTAATCAACGGACTCGATGGCAACGCCGTCAGCGAAAGCAACGGTGCTTACCAGCAGAACCAGAGCCAGCAGGATGGAAGCAAACTTCTTCATGGTGTAATCCTCCGAAGAAAATCTTGGTTAGATGCGTCCAGTTCGACTGAAACAGCCGAACTGGACAATTGTTAGACTAAATCAGATGGAATCGGTTGATTAGAACTTCTTCCAGCCGTAGCCCTGCTTGATCGCCTCAGCAGCGGTCAGGCCTTCGCTGTCAACTACGATAACGGTAACGGTATCCAGAACAGCGCCGGTGGGAGTCTCAGCATAGCCAAGCTTGAAGGTAGCGATCTCAGCGTCTACGTTCTTAGCTTCGACATAGCGGGTGTAGGAGAACAGAGTGCCATCAGACAGGGTGTAGGACCAGGTTACACGAACCATGGGCTCAACCAGAGCAGCGCACTTGTCCTGCAGGTCGATGGTAACGACGTCATCCTTCATGGACAGGTCGTACTTGGCGGGGTTCAGGGTGATGGTAACGATACCGCTGCAGCCGATGCCGGGGATCAGGGTAGCCTTACCGTCGTTCAGGCGGGCTTCCAGAGCATCAATAACCTTGGTGCGAACGTCCGCATCGGCGATCTCAGCCTTCAGGTAGTCCTTCATGTGCTTGTCCCACTCGGTCCAAGCAAGGCCGCCGTTCTTGGCGTTCTTGGAATCGTACTTGACGCAAACCTTCTCGTATACGCGAGTGTCCTTGTTGTAAACTACGGTGTAGTTATGGGGCAGCTCGGGCAGCTCATAGGTATCCAGCTTGCCGCAAACGGCGCAGTTGTAGTAAGCATAGCCCTTGCTGGTGCAGGTGGGGATGGTCTTGATGACGAAGTTCTTGATCTCGCCCTTCTCGTTGTACAGGGTGTGGGGCTTCAGCTCGCCAGCCTTGTAGGTCTCGGAGTACGGAACAACCTTGTCGTCCTTATCCTTCATGGTGCAACGGGTGCACTCACGGAAGTATACGTCGAGCTCAATGCAGGTAGCGGGGGTCTTGGTCTTGTAGTACTCGCCGTTGGGAGCCTTGATGGTGTAAACAACATGCTTGGTATCGTCAGTCCAGGAATGGCCCAGAGCGTCGATAACTTCGTTGATTACATACTCATGGCAAACAGCGCACTGGAAGGATCTAGAGCCGGGCTCGGTGCAGGTGGGAGCCTTGTAGGCGTTGTTGGGAGCATCCTCATCGAACAGATTCGCATCATAGGTATGAGCAACTTCGATGGTATCGGTCTCGATCTCGCCGCAGTACGCGCACTCACGGGTGATAACACCGGCGGTGTTGGTACGGCAGTCCATAGCCTTGGTGATGTACCAGCCAGCTTCAACCAGCTTCTCGTC
>JAFQQU010000258.1 GCA_017410445.1 Clostridia bacterium
CTGCGCAGGGGACGAATCATTTAATGTAATATCGAATGATGCGGTTCATATCGTCAAACGTTTCAACGCATCCATTTTGTATATTCAATACTTCAATATTCTCATTTTTCCAACCAGCGGCAGAGGCTTTGTTTTTCCGCCCGCGGCATTGACGATGCCAATGATCATCAGCACAAAGAAGAATATACTGACGACGCCCAGAATTGTAAGCACGAAATACAAGCGCCAGGAGATGGCCAGCAGCACCGAGGAGAGTATGCCGTATACTACGCTGTAGATGATTGCGGCGATGCACAGCGCCAGCCCCTGATTGGTATGGTAACGGGCATATCTGGAATGCTTGGCTGCGAACAGGGGAATCAATACCAGAATTCCGAAATAGGCGAGAACCGCCATAGCTTTATTCTGCTGTATATCCTCCTGTGTAAAGCCAACGTCCCTTCTGGCAGGCGCGGGTCTATAGTTTCCGTTCGGTTCATCATTGTATCTGCGGGGACGGGGTGCATCATATTCATAGTCGCGCTGTCTGGGACGATCGTCATACGCTCTCTGGCGGACGGGCTGACGGTTCTCATTCTGCTGCCGCCTTCTTCGCATTTCAGCGGCGCAGTCAGGACACAGCCGTGCGCCTTCCCTTGCAGGGGCTCCGCATCTTTCACAATAGTTCATGAACTCCCCCCTTTACTTCACACGGGTGTATGTCGCACCGTCAAAGACGAGGGTATCGCCGTCGAGGGAATAGGTGACCGTGGTGCTTTCCTTGGCGAGGCCAAGCATGGCGCTGACGGTGATCTCCATTTCCGTATCGGACTTGATCTTATACTTGATCTTCATCAGCATCTCCAGGCCCTTCATGGCTTCATCCCAATCCTCTGCCGTGACGTCTTCACCGGTGAGTCCGGCGAACAGTTCTTCCGTCAGGCCGTAGGACATGGTTCCGTCCTTCCTGAATTCAAGTCCAAATCCGTATTCCGTGGCGGTTGCCGTGTCCACAATCTGCCATGTGCCGACGATGTTCTTCTTGTTCTTGCTGCCGCCACAGGCTGTGAGCGTCAGCGCCAGAACCAGTACCAACATGATTGCAAGAATTTTCTTCACTGTCATACGCCTCCTTTTCATTTATAATTGAACGCCAATACGTTATCCGCCCATTCTTTCGCCGCATCCGCCGCAGAATTTGGTTCCGGGCGGATTCTTTTCGCCGCAGTTTGCGCAGACGATGTATCTCGGAGCCTCGCGCTGCACCGGTCTCTCCTGCGGCTGCGCAGGTCTCGGACGCATGGGCGGACGTCCGTCCTGGGAATACGCGGGACGCGGACGGGACTCGCCGCCGGCATAATCCTCACGGGGAGGAGCCTGTCTGCCGCCGCTTTCCTGCTGTCCCTTGCCGAACAGCTCCTTGAAGCTGGAGGAAATTTTGCACAGCTTACCGTAAAGATCAAATGCAATGCGGGTTTCGGGAGCGACGGACATATAGCTGCCCATCATCTGAATCATGATGTAGCTGTCGATGAAGGCGAACTTCACCGTCCATGCGATCAGGCAGGCCAGCAGGAAGGCAAACAGCGGAGACCAGCCCAGGAGCTTGAAGATCAGGCCCACCGGCACGAAGGCCAGCAGCGCGATCAGCAGCAGAATAAGCAGGGTCTTTGCCATGGTCTTGGCAGCGCTCTTGAGCAGCACCTTCCAGTTCTGGGCATAGATCACGACGCCGTCCGCGGCGGATTTGAACGCGCCCTGCTGGGGATTCCAGAATGTCCAGCCAAGGCAGCACTCGTCAATATAGCCCAGCGAGATGTTCACAAAGAATTTGGCCAGCCCCGCAACGGCTTCCATGCCGGGGATGAAATCCATCTTGCCGCCGATCTTGTCGATGCCGCGCTGAATCTGCTTGACGGAGGAAGTGACCAGCTTGTCCACGGCAAAATAGATGTTGGAAGTGGCAAAGCGTTCCTTGACGCGCTTCTTGCCGTAGTCCACCATGTTCTTCGGCAGCTTGCCGCGCTTACAGGCCTCGGCGATGACGGCAATATGCCCCGCTTTCACCAGATAGCCCAGATAGTGCATGATGGCGAAGCGCACTGCGCCCGTTGCGCCTACCCATATACAGAAAGTAACAAGGAGTCCGCCCTCGCCAAACAGATAGCCGATGCCCATCAGGATGGCCAGCAGAATTACCGAAATCAGAACCGTCGCGCCGCCCAGCAGGAGCTTGGCCATCATGAAAGGCATGGTTCCACGGAACAGTTGCTTCGTCGTCATACGCTTATCCTCCCGTCATTTGTATTTTTATCGTCTTATTCGTCCATGCGGCAGCCGCACTCGCCGCAGAAGCGCTTGCCGGGTTCAACCTCCATGCCGCACTCCGGACAAGTCCGTGGCTTCGGCGCTTCGACCTCGATCTTCGCGCCGCATTCACCGCAGAAGCGCTTGCCCGGCGCAACCTCCGCGCCGCATTCGGGGCAGGTAACGCCGGAGGCTTCCTCTGCCTCGGCTTCCCTGCGTGCGCGCTCTTCTTCCTCCTCGCGGCGGATGCGCTCCTCTTCCTCGCGGCGCAGGCGCTCTTCCTCCTCTGCGGCGGCGATGGCGTCCAGATGATCCTTTGCCACCTCGCAGGCTTCGATCACTTCCTCCGCGACTTCACCGCCGTTTGCGTAGATGTTGTAGTAATATTCTCCGATGACTTTGTACTGTTCTTCAACTGCGGCGCGGTTGGCGTCAACCGCGCTTGCGCTCCGGTTCGCTTCGCGGGCTTCTCTGGTGGATTCCAGCGCTTCGTTGGCGAGATCGCCAATGGTTCGCGCCATACGGTTCAATCTGTTCAGCAATGCCATGGTTCTTCCTCCTTTTATTCTTGTTGTTTTTATTCTTGTTCATCTTTATCCGCAGCGCGGTTATGAAACTCTTGTGACTTTCTTCTGCAAATATTTATATCACATTGAATGAAATGGGTGTTTGTGTTAAAATGGAAAGGAATCAAGTGACTGTCCGTGGCTTTATTTTCGCTGATTTCGGCGTTTTTGTACCCACCCCTAAGCCCCAAAAAGGTGGGAAATCTAAAACTTTTGTGCATTTTTCTTCGAAATTCCTGAAAGGAGATCAAAATATGCCGATGAAACCGCTGAGAACCGCTGCATTTGCGATATGCCTTGCGCTGCTGATGCTTGCGCTTACCGGCTGCGATTCTGCCGACAAGCTCAGCCCCCGCGATCCCGTCACGCTGTCCATGTGGCACAACTACGGCGGCGACATGCAGCAGACCATGGATCTGTTGATCGACGAGTTCAATGCAACCGTCGGCAAGGAGAAGGGAATTACCATCAACGTGACGGCCATTTCCTCAAGCTCCGATCTGAACCGTTCCCTTGAGATGATCGCCAACGGTGATCCCGGCGCGCCGGATATGCCGGATATCTTCACCGGCTATCCCAAGGTTGCCGCGTGGTTTGTTGAAAAGGAAAAGCTGCTTCCTCTGGACAAATACTTCACCGGCGAGGAGCTTTCGCAATACATCGGCGCCTTCGTTCAGGAGGGACGGTTTGCGGACGGCAAGCTGTATGTATTCCCGGTTGCCAAATCCACCGAGGTGCTCTACCTCAACCAGACGCTGTTTGATGCGTTTGCCGAAGCCACGGGCGCGGAGGTGGAAATGCTCTCCTCCTTTGAAGGGCTGGCGCAGCTTTCGAAGATGTATTATGAATGGTCGGGCGGGAAGCATTTCTTCACCGCCGACGACTGGTTCAATCTTGTGGCCGCGGGCATGGCGCAGTTGGGCGCGCAGTGGCATGACGAAAGCGGAAATCTGCTGCTGGACAACGATGCCTTCCGCCGCATCTTTGAAACGCTTTATGCACCCGTTTCCGAAGGCGGCTTCGCGCTCTACGACGGCTATTCCTCCGATCTTTCCAAGACCGGCGACATCATCTGCTCCACCGGTTCCTCTGCCGGTATCCTGTTCTACGGCGATACCATCACCTATGCGGACGGCACGGTGAAGGATGTGGAGTATTCCATACTGCCGTATCCCGTGTTTGAGGGCGGTGAAAACTGGGCGATCCAGCGCGGCGGCGGATTGATGGTATCCAAAACCAGCGAAAAAAGAGCGCTGGCCGCCACCGATTTTATCAAGTGGCTGACCGCGCCGGAGCAGAACATGCGCTTTATCGCCAGCACGGGCTATCTGCCCGTCACAAAGCTGGCCTTTGAAGAAGAACTCCCCGCACATCTTGAATCTCTGGAGGATGCGCGCATCAAAAAGATGCTGACCACGGTGCTCACCATGTACGAAGAATATGATTTCTTCACGATGCCGAATCTGCCGGAGCTGGAATCCGCAAGCGACCGCTGCGAACAGAATATGATGCGCATGTTCCAGCGCGGACGTGAAGCCAATCTGTCGGGCAATCCCATAACTGCGGCGGAAGCATTGACCGATTTGATCGCGCAAGACTAAGGTACAGGAGTGATCGGCTTGTTGTTCCCGAAGTTCTCCGAACTGCCATGGAAGAAGCAGAGCAGCACGACCCTGCAGCGGCGGCTGATTCTGTTCATTTCGCTTGCCTTCATATCGATCATCCTTCTGTTTATGCTGCTGCTCAATCTGTTCGGCGTTACCGGCAGCGGCGTGCAAACGGTTCGGAATTACCTGACAGGCGAGCTTGTCCATATCGGCGATACTTTGGAGGACGACTTTGCCGATCTTGCGATCACCGGCGTAAATCTTGCCCGGAACATATCCGCAAAGGCGGAGGAAAGCATGCAGCCCGGCGAACTGCTGGACGCCTGTATGCCCAATCTTCTTTCCGTGGCGGAGTACAATACCTGCGGCGGCGTATTTCTTATACTGGACGGGGATGCGGGAAACGGTCATCCCGGCATATTCATCAAGAAAACGCAGCCCGTGTCATCGCCGTCCCTCCCGTCCAAGGTCTACTGTCTGCGAGGCCCCGCCAACATTGCCCGCGACCATGACATTGAACTGCTGGGGCAATGGAAGATGCTCTATGAAGCCACTGAACTGGATTTCTTTCATGAGCTGCTGGAGATTTACCGCGATAACGCCCATCTGCCGCTGTCCCGGCTGTACTGCTGGACAAACCGCGTCTGCCTGAACGACAACAGCGAAGCCGGTATCCTGCTGTGCGTTCCGCTGCGCCTGTCTGACGGGGAAATCATCGGTATATGCGGCATCGAAGTCAGCGACCGCATGTTCAAGCAGCTCTACAGCCCCAACGAAAGCAGCTATCATGGAGGCTTTTCCCTTCTTGCCCCGGCAGATGATGCCATGCTGCATGCAGAAAAAGGCCTGCTGGCCGGGAACAGCTATCTGACAGGCAGGCAGCTTTCCTCGCCTCTGACTGCCGGCAAGGCTTATGTGGGTTTTTCGCATTATGAAAACCATGCAGACAGCTATGGAGGACTTGCCCGGCGCATACGGCTGTATCCGGACGGATCACCGTTTGAGGCGGAGTGGGAGCTGGCAGTGCTGATTCCCGACGCTCTGCTGACCGACGCCATTCGCGGCAGCACGGATTATCTGTATTTTATCGTGGCGGCGCTGCTGCTGGCCAGCCTGATCGGAAGCGTTCTGATCAGCCGTCATTACCTGTATCCCATCAAACGGGGCATATCCTCCATCCAGAATCGTGAATTTGAGAGGGAAAGCGCCGCCTTTGGCGTACAGGAGATTGACAGCCTGTTTGAAGGGCTTGCGCAGAACGCGCAGGAGCATCGGTCTGAAGTGGAACGCCTTGAAAAGGAAAAGCTGGACGCGCAGTCCGAACACGAAAAAGCGCAGAGCGAAATCGCCCGCCTTGCCTACCACCGCAAGCAGGAGATTGATCCCGATAATTATCAGGCGTTCCGTGAGGGCATTGCCACATTAACGCCTACCGAGCGTATTATCTTCGATCATTATGTGGAGGGGAAAGAACCGAAGGAAA
>JAFQQU010000259.1 GCA_017410445.1 Clostridia bacterium
AGGTCATGGAGGAGGGACAGGTGACGGTGGACGGCGTAACCTACCGCATGCCCAGCCCGTTTATCGTTCTGGCGACGCAGAATCCGGTCGACTTCGTAGGTACCTATCCGCTGCCCGAGGCTCAGCTGGACCGATTCTTCATGCGCATTTCCATCGGCTATCCGACGCCTGAGGAGGAAGTAGGCATTCTTGAGCGCACGACCACCAATGCCCGCCCGATGGACGAAATCCGCCCGATCTGCTCGGCGAAGGATATCGTCTACCTTCAGGAGCAGGTGGGAACGGTATACACCTCCAAGGAGATCAAGACCTATGTCGCGCTGATTGCGCAGGCTTCCCGCAAACATAATGCGCTGCAGCTGGGCGTTTCGACCCGCGGCGCGATCTATCTGCTGCGTGCGGCACAGGCATATGCGCTGCTGAACGGCCGGGATTATGTCGTCCCGGAAGACATTCAGCATATGGCGGCGCCGGTTCTTGCGCACCGTCTGGTGCTCAGCCCGGAAGCGCGCATGCGGAATATGACTGCCGAGCGCGTGCTTGCCTCGGTGATCGGCTCTGTACAGGTGCCGGTCAAGCTGCCGTGAGCGTAAGAACGGTCGTCTTCCTGCTCGTCGCCCTGACTTTGCTGGCCATCGCGCTGTCTACCGGCGGCGCGATCTACTATCTTCTGTTCTGGATGCTGATCATGATGCTGGCCATTGCGCTGGAAACAACGCTGGCAACGCTGTTCACCATTCGGGTCACGACGTCGGCGCAAAGATCTAAGGCGGTCCGGGGAGAGACTGTCGCCATCAGAATGAACATCCGCCGCCGCACGGTTCTGCCGGTCGGTCCGGTTGAACTGGAAGTATCCTCGCCGATGGAGGATCGCGCGTTCGGCAGGATTTCGGTGAATCTTCCGCCGCTCAGGGATAAGGAATACAGATATGCGCTCAATTGTCCGCACAGGGGACATTATCCCATGGGCGTATCAAGAGTGTATGTAACGGATATCTTCGGCCTGTTTTCGTTCAGCAGGGCCATTAAGCAAGGGAATGCCATGGTGACGGTCGTGCCGCGCACCGAAACTGTTCAGACCATGGCGATTGAACCGGGCGAAACCGGCCCGCAGGGGCAGGTGCGTATTTCTGAGGATATGTCCTCGCCTTCCGGCGTGCGTCCCTGGCAGGACGGCGACCATATGAAGAAGGTTCACTGGAAGCTCACGATGAGAAAGCGCGAGCTGATGGTCAGAACCTATGAGGAATCGGCAAAACCCGATACGCTGGTGCTGATGGATGTCGGCCCGGTCAATGCGAGCAGGTCTCATGTGCTGACGATTGAGGACGCCATGTGCGATGCCGCAGCGTCTGTGGTGCTTGCGCAGATGACGGCCGGATACCCGGTCCGGATGCCGCTTTCATCGAAGAAGCCGGTGGAAATATCCGGTCAGTTTCCGGCAGAACACGGTCGGTTTCTGGACGCTCTGACCGATCTGAAGTTCGACAGTCCCTATTCTTTTGAGCAGGTGCTGACGCTTGAGATGCGGCGCGTGCAGCGAACCGGCGGTGTTATTTTGATCAGCGCAAAAATGAATTCGGCCATCGCCGACTATGCCGTCAGAATGCACCGGCTGGGCGTGCAGGTTCAGATGCACTGGGTCGCTGAGAGCGTGACGCCTGAAAATCTAACGCTCAAGGCACAGATGGAAATGAACGGCGTGCCCGTCCGACAGATCAGTCCCTGGGGCTGACGAGGGGAAACGATGAAAAACGAGGAAACCCGAATGAACTTAAAAAATCGGTTGATCGATTTATCCGGCGCGGCGCTCATTGCGGCGATGCTGGGAAGCTCGATGAGTCTGTCTGTGCTTGATTCATTGGCGCTTTCCTTCTCGGCATGGCAGGTTGTGCTGATCAACACAGCGGTTTCGCTGCTGTGCGCGGCAATGCTGCTAGGTAAAATACCGGCGCTGATTGCAACGCTGGGCGTCGCCTGCGGAATTTCCGTTCCTTTGATCAGAAATATAAACATTTTTGCCGCGCTGAAAGAGACTCTGGTCTCTCTTCTGACGATTATGATCGGCGGAGAAGGGTCTCTGAACGAGCATGCGGCAGTGCTGCTGTTCGCAATATCGATTCTGTTTGCGTTGATTGCGTTTCTGATGTCGCGATTGGCCGGCGGCGTATATCCGACGATGCTGCTGTTCGCCTTTGTGACGATGGGCAGCTGGTATCTTGAGGAGCGCCTGATTCTTGCGTACACGGTTCCCGGCCTGATTGCACTGGCCGTATTGTATGCCCGGGAACACAGGGAAGGCATGAATTATCTGAAAGCGCTTCCCATTGCGCTGGCTGCTGCGCTTCTCGCGGTGCTTCTTATGCCTGCCGGAAATCCTACATGGCAGCCGCTTGCTGATGCTGCCGAGAAGGTACGGGAGCTGTTCAGCGATTATTTTCTGTTCACCGACCCGAGAACGGTGTATTCTGTGAGCAGCGACGGTTATCAGCCGCTGGGTGAGACGCTGGGCGGACCGGCCAATCCGCGGCAGGCAGACGTAATGATGGTAAAAACAGACCGGATCCTTTTGCTGCGGGGCTCTGTACGCCGCACATACACCGGCCATTCCTGGGTGGATAACTCGATGAACAGCAGATATCTGTTTGTTGATCCGACCCGGCAGAGCCTTCGCGACGGCGTATTCGATGTTGATCTGAGTCCGGCGCTGAACGGCGGTCTGACCGAAGTGACAGCGGATGTAAAAATGCTGAACGAGGGAACGTCAACGCTGTTTGTACCACACAGACTTCGGTCTCTTACTATGCCGATTGATCTGGTCGCCTACTATAACGACAGCGGCGAAGTGTTCATCACGCGCGGCGTTCAGTACGGCGATGCGTATACATTCAAGGCGTTTCTGCCCGATGCGGATACAGAGAAGATGTCTGCAATCGTCAATTCCGCAGCGAATGGCAGTGATCCGGATTATCAGAACATACTGAACAGCTATATGAACATTCCGGCGGGACTGGACGACGATGTGTACTGGCTGACCCGGCAGATTGTCGAAGCATATGATACGCCCTATGACAAGGCTTTGGCGATACAGAGGCATCTTCTGAGCGGGGAGTATGTATACCGGCTGGATGTCGATTATCCGCCGTCCGGGCGGGATTTTGTATCGCATTTTCTGCTGGACAGCAAGGAAGGATACTGCACATACTATGCCTCGGCGATGGCTGTCATGGCCCGCCTGGCCGGCTTGCCCAGCCGGTATATCGAAGGATATCTGGTGCAGGCCGATCCGTCCGGCGAGACGCTGGTAACGGGCAACAATGCGCATGCCTGGGTGGAAATCTACTTTGAAGGCGTCGGCTGGCTGCCGTTTGACGCGACGCCGGGCGATCAGCAGAATGAAGAGAATCAGGGCGGTGCATCCGGCAGCGAGCCGGAAGCGACTCCGACTGCCGAACCTTCGCCGACGCCCAGTCCCACGCCCGACCGGGGCGATGCGGATGGAGAGAATGAGCCCGAGAATCACGAGACGGCGACGCCTGAGCCTACCTCCACGCCCGAACCCAATGGTTCGGATGCTGACGAGCCCACGCCGACGCCCGACCCGCAGCAGAATCAGACGCCCGAGCCCACGATGGAACCGGACGCAGACAGCGATGATGAGAACGACAACAGCTGGCTCCGGACGCTTCTTATGATTCTGGCAATTCTGCTTCTTCTGCTCCTGCTTGCGATGCTTCTCGTGCGTCGGTATATGATGACCGAACCGGGCAGACTGGCGGACAGGCAGAAGAAGGCGGAGAACAAGCTGATGGTCTGGTATCGCGCTGTTCTGACGCTGCTTATGCGCAGCGGATTTGTCCCCGAGGGCGGCGAAACGCCTGAGCAGTTTGCCGTTCGCCTTGTTGGGGCGAATGCCGCGCCGGAGCAGCTGATTGAACTGGCGAGGGCGGTTGAAAGACAGCAATATGCAAGGAGCGGCGCGGATAATGAAGCGCTGGAGCTTGCTGAGACGGTGTACGGGCTTCTGCTTAACCAGATGAAGCCAATAGACCGCGTGCGATGGGAGATGTACCGGATTATGAAGGGCATCGGAAACTTCCGTCAGATTCCCTGAGCATTCAATTCCATAAAGCAAGCCGTTGCTGCGGAGGAGATCTCCTGCGGCAGCGGCTTGTTTTATGCTGATATATTAGCGTAAAAGACTGGGGGACTGGATGATGCGGAGTAAAAGAGAAGAAGTGTGTTTTTGCCCCTAACCCTGATAAAGAGCCTTTTTATATGTATCACATGAGACAAAAAACAGTGATCAAAGGTTTAGGCTATGGACGGAATAAAAAACAAAGCACTGATTTTGCTTGAAAATCAGTG
>JAFQQU010000260.1 GCA_017410445.1 Clostridia bacterium
TCCATCGCGCCGTCTCCGTCCAGATCGTATTCGGTCTCGGCGATGACGCCCACCGCAGTCATCCAGTCCTCTGCATAGCCGTCGCTGCCGCCGTAGAATACGCCGTCCTCATACCAGACGTTAAACGACTGATAGCCGCCTTCCGCCGAATGATCCACCTTCCTGATATTATAAAGATCATCATAGTTGAATACGCCCAGTTCGTTCAGCGCCGCCTGATGTGCGCCGGAAGCCGCGCTCTGCACCGGGGCAGAGGAAACCGAAACCGGCTCGATAAACTTATCCGGATATACCGCCACTTCGGGCGTATTGGCCAGTGAATAATGCCCGCCGTAATCGATATCCAGATCGACCACAGAAGTCTCGTCATACCTGAGCGTCAGATGATTGTTCTTCTTGCCCTGCCGCAGATTGACATTGATGATGCCGTTGCCGCGATAGATGATATTGCGGACGGTATAGCCTTCGCCCTCCACCCGGGCGATAATCTCCTTCGCGCCCTGGAACTTCATCAGATCATACATGCTGATCTCGATGCCGCCGTATTCCTTCAGGTCAGGACCGTCGAGGAAATAGTAATACCGCTTCCATGTATGACCGGTGCCGTCCGACCATGCGTCGAACGCGCTGGGGTAGGCATAGAAATTGTTGCCCTCGCCATGGCTGATGCCGCCGCCCAGCTTGACATTGATCTTATGAGGCTCGCCGTTATAGACAATCCACATGTGCGCAGTCGAGCCGCTGCCGCCGTACCATTCCTCCGCACTGAAGGACAGGGGAGCCGTGCTGCCGCCCATCTGGGCGTCATAATAGCTCTTGCCCTCCTGCAGCTGAGTAACGGTATAGGGGCTTACAAACCAGATATCTCCTTTATATCCGGAAAATTCATCCTGATACCCGACCAGCGCAAAGGCTTCCTGCACGCCGTCGCCGTCATAATCGCCGCAGCAGAAGAACGGGAAGCTGTCGGTACCGGTCATATCGGACAGAAGCCAGCGAAGGTCCGCTTCCTCCTGACTCATCTCGGCGGACGCCGGCATGCTCAGGGCGCACAGCGCCAGCATAAGGCAGAGGCAGGCGGCCCATACCGCAGTGCGATGCCATCTTTTCATAATTTCCAATCCCCTCTCTGTTGTAATAAATTACCGGACGTCCTTTTTCAGTCGGTTGGCATCGGCATATGCCTCGGCCTGAGAGCCGGCGGCAACCTGCACAACCAGCTTCGGACAATTGGTGAAGATGAAACGGCCGAACTGCGCAGCCTCCGCAGGAATCCTTACGCGCTCCAGATTTTTGCAGCCGAAGAACGCCTTGTCGCCGATTTCCAGAACGCTGTCCGGCAGGACAACCGACTGCACGCTTTCATTTCCGCTGAACGCCTCCGCGCCGACGGCGGCAATCTTCTTTCCGTTCACCGAATCGGGCACAACCACCTCGCCGCCCGGACCCTTATACAGCGTAATGCACAGCGTGCCGTCGCTGCGTTCATTCAGAAGGAAATCATCGGTATTGGATACGCCCGTGCTGACTGCAGTTCCTGCAGTCTCCCGGAATTCCAGTCCGCGCTGCTGCGCATGGGCCTGCGCGGTGCTGCCCGCGCTGCCGATGATCACCGTATTTTCCCGGTTCAGGATATAGTCCGCGATCTGCGTCTGTGCGCCGGGGATATGCAGCTCGTTCAGTTCCGCGCATCCGAAGAACGCCTTCGTACCGATCGATTCAAGGCTCTCCGGCAGGACGATCAATCTCAGCGCGCTGCAGCCCAGGAAAGCCTCCTCTCCCAGCGTTCTGACTCCCTCCGGTACGCTGACCGCACTGATCGCGGTGGATCGGGAAAAGGCTCCATTGCCGATCGAACGCAGCGTGGAGGGCAGGATCACCTCAGAAAGCGCCTGGCAGTTGGCGAATGCTTCGTTCTCAATCGCTTCAATACCTTCGCCGATCGTAACCTTCTCCAGATACCAGCAGCCCTCGAACATCCGGGCGGCGATCTTCTTCATCCCGCCCGGGATAATCACCTCTGTCACTGCCGCCCCGCCAAACGCATCCTTATCCACCTTGATCGGGAAATCCGGCAGGCTCAGCAGGCTGATACCGCAGCTTGCAAATCCGCCTTCGCCGATCGAGCCATACAGTCCGGTCAGATCCAGCGTCGCCGCTGTGCCGCAGGCTGCAAACGCTTCCTTTTCCACGGCGGCTGTACCCGAAATGACAATCGACGTCAGGCCTTTGCATCTAAAAAATGCCCGTTCGCCGATCCGGCAGTCCGAAAGATTCACCGCTGTCAGCGCCTCGCAGTTCGAAAATGCTTTTTCTCCGATTGCCCTGATCGTAGAAGGAAGTTCAATCGATGCCAGATTCGTACAATTCAAAAATGCCTCACTGCCGATTTTCCGGATACCCTCCGGCAGGACGACGCGCTCCGCCTGTATGTTTCCGCTGAACAATCCGCTGCCCAGCTCGCTCACCGCAAAGCCGTCCACCACTGCCGGAATCTCAATCACACTGTCAAACCCAAAGTAATCAGTCAGCCGCGCCGTGCCGTCGTCGAGCAGCTCATACTTGACCACCGGCCCATCCAGCACGCTGTTCTCCGGGAAGGCCCAGAATTCGCTGATCTGGTTGAAGGTGGCACCGAAGCCGTAGCTGGTTCTCCAGTCGCATGTCTTTCCGCTGCGGCCCAGCTTGGTCGTGTACCATTCTCCTCTTTTCAGATAGGGA
>JAFQQU010000261.1 GCA_017410445.1 Clostridia bacterium
CAATATCATGCTGGACGCCTTCGGCCTGGTGGCCATGGTCGCCATGATGCCCCTCATCACGGTGCAGATCATGGGCCTGATCTACGTCATCAAGACCCGCAAGGCTGCCGAAGTTCCCGAGTATCCCTATGCTGACGACGACGTGATTGAACTGTGGGAGGGCTGATATGGAACTGAATCTTGTCATGACGATCATCGCCCGCGCACGCCATGCTGCAATGGAGGATATCATCCACAGCATGAAGCTGCCCCTGGCAATCACCCTGTTTGCCCGCGGCACCGCCACCAGCGAGCATCTGTCCCTGCACGGTCTCGTGCCCACGGAATATGCGCTGCTCCTGACCGTCGCAGACGGTGATCAGACCCGCAGGCTGATGCGCGCGGCCAAGCTGCGCATGTTCATCGATATCCCCGGCAACGGCATCATGCTGTCCGTGCCGCTCAAGAGCGTAGGAGGAGGCAAAACCATGGCATACCTGACCGAAAACAAGGCCGTCACCGGTGAAAAGCCGGATTTGAACGTCACCCATGAGCTGATCTGCGTGATCCTGAACGAAGGCTGCTCCGACCTGGTCATGGCCGCGGCCCGTCCTGCCGGCGCAACCGGCGGCACCGTCCTGGCCGGCAAGGGCACCGGCGCCCACGAAAGCGAGAAGTTCCTGGGCATCTCCCTGGCAAACGAAAAGGATGTCGTACTGATCGTAGCCGAAAAGACCAGGAAGGCCGCCATCATGAAGGCCATCATGGAGAAGGCCGGCCCCGGTACGGATGCAGCGTCCATCTGCTTCTCCCTGCCGGTCACGGCCGTCGAGGGCCTGCGCCGGATCGAACCGGAGGACGAGGCGGACGCAGAATAATTCCCGCCGCAGTCTTACGCATTGATAACGGGATGCTGCTTGGCTCAGCGGCATCCCCTTTCTTCTGTTCATTTCGCCGGGTTTTTCCGCATATTGCAACTGAAAGCGAGGTCTTTCCATGAAGCAGCTCCGGGATATTCCCTATATCGAGAACGGCGTGCCTGCCCAGTGTCTGGATCTGTATCTGCCGGACGCCAAGAGCTTTCCGGTGTTCGTGTTTTTCCACGGCGGCGGCCTGACTGCCGGCGACAAAGCCGACGAGCTCTTCTGCGGCGAGCTGGCCAAGGCCGGGATTGCCATCATCTCCGCCAATTACCGCATGTATCCGGAAGCGGCATTCCCCGACTATCTGGAGGAAGCAGCCGCCGCTGTGGCCTGGACGCAGTCGCACATCCGGGCATATGGCACGCCCACAGGCCTGTTTGTCGGTGGAAGCTCTGCCGGCGGCTACATCACCCAGATGCTCTGCTTTGATGTGCATTACCTCGGCAAGCACGGCGTCGATATGCAGCAGATCAGCGGCTTTGTCATGGACGCCGGACAGCCGACGACCCATTTCAGTGTACTGCAAGAGCGGGGGCTGGATTCCCGCCGCGTCCTGATCGACGACGCAGCCCCCCTGTACTTCATCGACCACGAGCAAAGCTATCCGCCCATGCTGATCCTGGTGGCAGATCACGATATGACAAACCGGTACGAGCAGACATTGCTGCTTGTCCGGACGCTGGAGCATTTCAACTGCACCGCCGGCGGCGTCGAGCTGAAATGTATCACCGGCAGCAATCACTGCGAGTATCACAACTGGCAGGAGCCCGACGGCACGAATTACTTCGGCAGTCTGGTCAAAGCGTTTATCACCCGGATTGAAGCAAGCCGTTCCGGCACAATTTAAGCGTACGGATTCTCCGACAGCAAACAATAACAGAGAAAGCTGGGACGCTGCACATTGCAGCGTCCCAGCTTCAGACCATCAACAAACCTCCAGCCTTTGCAGGTTGGAGGTCTGTTGATGGTCTGTGGGCTATACCCGTCAAAAGGGTATAGCTCTTTTTTCTGCACGAATCAACCATGCTCATGAACATCCGGCTCATAATTCGGGTCATCTACAGGCGGCGTGTGCCTTTCATATCCATAACCGCCTTCCTCCGTTGTGATACTGAAAGCTTCATTCTCCGTTGTGAGTCCGAATACTCTGCCGGTCATATTCGTTCTCTCAAACGAGATTTCATAAGGTGGATTATTCCAGTACAAGCCTGCGGCTGTGTCATAATCAGTTACGCGCCATCTGCCATGCATAACCTCATAGGTATCCTCCATGGCTCGCGTTCCCATCCAGCCTGCGTATGTTCCATCTGCATACAGCATGACCGAATCATAGAACATTTCACCGCCGGCAACGCCAACCCAATACCCGGCGAGGCCTTCCATCACATCGTATCGAACGGCGCTGTTCTGAAGAACCTCGATGGAATTGACAGGAATAAAACCACGTATCAGTGTTCCGCTGGTTGTTTCGATATACGCCCAATCGCCAATGGAAGCAAGCCACCGAACTTCTGTCCCCTGTTCAAGCGACACGACGGACTTCTTCGAATTTAGCGGATCGTCTGTTAGGAATGTCTGCTGTACCAGATACCCATGCACCTGCTGGAAGGATAGTGCTTCTACCTGTGCCTTTTTCGGCAAGGCCTTTGCATCAATCCAGCCAATACGGTATTGTTCTTTTGAAATATCGTACTGGATCATAATGAAGCCATTTTCTTCACCAAAGACCTGAATCCAGTCATTGGTGCTGACAGCAGCTTTTCCGTTGGCAGCTCTGCCATATTCCTTTCCGGGGCCCTGATAGACTTCATACTTCTTTCCGGAAGTAAACTTGATTCTTGTTGCGGACAAAGTCCCCTCAGGAATCTTCGGCGGATTGGTCAATGATGCCCGCGCCTCGGAAACAGTCTTCGGCAATGAAGCCAATACGAAGTATTGGAAGCGGTTTTCAACCACACCATGTACATTGGTCTTCTTATTCCCATCCGAGTAGAAAGTCAGACAGTCCGGCGAAATCCAAATACGGATGCGTCCGTTCTCTTCCGAGTTATATTCATAGCGCGTGAAATACCATTGTCCGTTATCTTCACGCTCAATAGCGCAGTAGATCGGTTCTGCATAAGGTCTCGACGAGTAATGGATATCGAACCGCCCATATGTTTCACAGGAGATTGAGGGTATCCATTCTCCCTGCAAAACAGCAGAAATGGAACTTGCCACCACTTTCCATTCACCGTTTTTCTTTTCCAGGATGACCATTCGATTCTTCCCGTTCTTAGAAATAACAGCGACAGCGGCAGCATGGCCATGCTCATCATAATAGTACGATGCTGGTGAATCGTTATCCGTTTCATACTTGCCATTAGCTGTTTTATATGTTTCTGACGAAATTGTCCACCCATCCCACTTTTCATCCAATACGTCGAGAATTTCATCAGGCAGCTGGTCAGTTGCCGCAAACGCCGTGACGCTACAAATGTAAAAAACACAAAGAATGGATAGAACTGCAAACAACCTTTTCATAGGCAACCTCCGTTATCACTAAGGCTATGCATCCGCTTCATTAATCCTGAGCACCATATGTGAATAAATGGCTTCAATCAATGAACGAAATAGCCCGCCTAAATCATCCCTTTCTATTTGAAATCATTTCCTACTATTTCTCCAAATTTTGAATCTCAAGAAATGCAATTCAATCTTTATGCCGTGGCTATTGCTCTGATTTCACGTATTTCCATGTCATGAGTGTGATTTTTCGGGCAAAAAACGTTCATCTGGGCGACAAATTCCGACCATTTCACCATGATGGTTCTGACAAATGTTCAGAATATAGAACAAAAAAAAACCGGATACATTGCTGTATCCGGCATTCCGTGCGGGAAACAGGACTTGAACAGCTCAGGCACCAGCCCAAAGCCCTTGTAACATAAGGCTTTGGGCTTTTTCATGTCTCCTTTTTCGATATCCGTGTCTCCCGTCAAAATACACTATCCCAATTTACAAATGTATTATAC
>JAFQQU010000262.1 GCA_017410445.1 Clostridia bacterium
ACGCCCGTGTACTGGGGCGCTCGTACCGGGCTTTATCGGCGGTCTGACTGTCTTCTCCCATTTTTCTTGCAGTACACGGGCGGAAGGGGAGCGGACGATGCGGTCTTTCGTTGGCGAGCGATGAGAAGGGGGGAGACGTGCCTCCGGCGGGCAAAGGGACTGAGTCCCTCTGCACTCCCCGCACGCTCACGCGGGTTTACTCTGTGCGCAGCGGAGACATATGAAAAAGGCGCGTCCGGCGGTTTTGTCGTCGGATGCGCCTTTTTGTTACAGTTCGATCAGGTCGCGCGGGAGCTTGTTCAGGGTTTCAGCGCCATCCTCGGTCACGAGGACGAGGTCCTCGATGCGGACGCCGAATTTACCCGGCAAGTAGATGCCCGGCTCTACCGAGAAGATCATGCCCGGCCGCGCAATCGCCCCGCTCGTCGCCGATACGTCCGGCGGCTCGTGCGTCTCCAGCCCGATGCCGTGGCCCGTGCGGTGAATGAAGCGGTCGCCGTATCCGGCCTTCTCGATCACCCGCCGCGCCGCCGCGTCGATCTCCTTCAGCGGAACGCCCGGCGCAGCCGCCTTCTTCCCCGCTTCGTTCGCCGCGCGGACGATTTCATAGACCTCTCTCTGCTCGTCCGTCGCCTTGCCCAGCACCACCGTGCGCGTCATGTCGCTCATCATCCGGTTCACGTTCAGGCCCACGTCCAGAATGATCATGTCGCCCTCTTTAAGAACCGTGCCGTCCGTTCCGTGATGCGGCTCCGCGCCGTTCGCGCCGAAGCAGATCAGCGGCTCGAAGCTCGCGCCCGACGCGCCCAGCCCCTTGCCGATTTCAAGATACCGCTGCCCGACGGCCAGCTCCGTGTCGCCTTCCCGGATCGTCGGAATCAGCCGGGAAAGCGTCTCGTCGTTGATGCGGGAGCTGATGCGCATGCCCTCCGCTTCGTCCGCGTCCTTCAGCATGCGCGCCTCGTCCACCGGCATCGAGCCCAGCACGGGCCGGATGTCCGGCCTCAGATCCATCAGCCGGATGGTAAAAAGGCTCGGCCATTTCTTGTCGACGCCCACTCTGCCGCCCGGAAGATGCTCCGCCAGCACCGCCACGCAGTCCTCCGTGTCGTCAAACTCGATCAGCGGAAGCCCTTCCTCCGCCTGCTGCGCAAACAGCCGGTTTACGAACAGCTTCACATCGCCCGTATCATATACCGCCAGCGCCAGCATCCGCTCGCCCGGCCAGATCATGCGCCCGGTCAGATAATACACCGAATACGGGTCGCTCACCAGAATGCAGGAAAGCCCCGCGCGCTTCATGCCCGCGATCACCCGCGTCAGCCGTGAAATATTCATTCCGCCGCCTCCTTTATGCTCCGGATGATCCAGTATCCGCCGCTCTTGTCGATCACCTCGGCGTTTCCGAACACCTCTTCCAGATGCTTCTTCGCCGACGGCGCGCCCTGCTGCTTGCGGATGACGATGGTCAGCGAGCCGCCCGGCTTCAGCCGCACATGCGCCTCGTCGAACATGCCGTAGATCACCTGCTTGCCCGCGCGGATGGGCGGGTTGGTCAGAATGTGGCTGAACTCGCCCTCGATCTTCTCGAAGGAATCGCTCTCGACGACCTGCGCGTTCAGCACGCCGTTTAAGCGCCTGTTGCGCTCTGTGAGCTCGACGGCGCGCTGGTTGATGTCCACCATCAGAAATTCGCAGTCCGGGTTTTTCAGGGCCAGCGAGAGCCCTACAGGCCCCCATCCGCAGCCCATGTCCAGCGCGCGGCCCGTGATCGGACCGGCGTTCTCGATCAGCAGGCGGCTGCCCGGATCGACGTCGTCCCGTGAAAATACGCCCGCGTCGGTGTGAAAGCGCATGTCCTGACCGAGGAGTTTCGTCTCGATCAGCCGGTCATGGTGCGTGCTGACCGGCGCGCTGGTAAAATAATGCTCGTTCATCGCTGTCTTACTCCTTCATTCCGGCAGCTTTGTACAGATGACTGACCTCTTCTTCCGTCAGCTCACGCCACTGACCCGGCGCAAGCGATTCGTCCAGATAAATCCCCGCGATCATCAGGCGCGAGAGCTTCAATACCGGGTGTCCCACGGCCTGAAACATCCGCTTCACCTGATGGTATTTGCCCTCCTGCACGATCACCTCGCACACGGATTTTTCTTCGCCCTGCTCGATGACGGTCATTTTTGCCGGGCGGCAGGTGAAATCCTTGAGCGGGATGCCCTCTTCGAACCGCTTCACGGCCCTTTCGTCCGCGCGGCCCTCGACCTCCGCCCGGTAGAGCTTGTCCTGCTCCCATTTGGGCGAGATCAGCCGGTGCGCCAGCTGCCCGTCCGTGGTCATGAAGACCAGCCCGGTCACGTCCTTGTCCAGCCGCCCGACCGGCCCCGCACCGCGCTTTCTGAAAAGCTCGGGCAGAAGGTCTGCCACGACCGGGGTTTTCTTGTCCTCGGTCGCGGTGAGATAGCCCGCGGGCTTATGGATCATGACGTGCAGATGCTCGTCGGTTCTGAGTTTTGTGCCGTTCAGGCGGATATCGGCGCCCTCTGTCTCGATGAGGGTGGCCGAGTTCAGAATGGGTTCGCCGTTGACCGTAACCGCGCCGCTGCGCACGATGACGATCGCCTGCGAGCGCGATATGCCGTTCATCGACAGCAGTTTATCCAGTCTCATTCTGCTCATGGAGCGATCTCCTTTCTCTGCGCCGCTGGGCGGACTGATATGCATAATCATACCATGATTCGGGCCGATGCACAAGCGGGATTATCGGCGCGGGAGCAGAATCGTTTCGGGGAGATGCATGCCGCGGAACCCGGAGCGCAAATAAAAAGCAGAGGCCCGACACATGCCGGGTCTCCGCCAGTCATACATTTATCTTATTCCTCTTCCTCGGGATTCTCGGTGAGGTCCTGAACCAAGAGATCCAGCGCGTCGGGCGTGCCGGTCTCGTTCAGCATCTTTTCGGGCATTCCGCCCCCGAAGGAAGCCTCGGAAGCCTCGATCGCGCCGCCCTCGGCCGTTTCAGCCATGGGCTCGCCGGTCTCCTCTTCCTCCGCCTCGGCGCGGGCAACGCCCACAACCTTGCTGCCGGACACGCGCATAATGCGTACGCCCTGCGTGTTGCGGCCCAGCGTGGAAATGGAAGATACGGGCGTGCGGATGATCGTTCCGTCGTCGGTGATGATCATCAGGTCCTCGCCGTCGTGAACCAGCAGCTGGCAGACCAGCGCGCCGGTCTTCTCGGTCAGGTTCATGGCCTTGATGCCCTTGCCGCCTCTCGTCTGCGGGCGGTACTCCTCCAGCTCGGTGCGCTTGCCGTAGCCCAGCTCGGTCAGGGAGAGCACCTGAGCGTCCTCTTCCGTGGCCGCCATGTCGACGACCTCGTCGCCCTCGTCCAGCTCGATGGCCTTCACGCCCATCGCCGCGCGGCCGATCGGGCGCATGTCGTCCTCGGAGAAGCGGATGGACATGCCGTTTCTGGTGCCCACCAGCACGTCGCCCTTGCCGTCGGTCAGCACCACGCGGATCAGCTCGTCGTCCTCCCTGAGCACAATCGAGATCAGGCCCGACTTTCTCAGGTTGGTGAACTCGTCCAGAGCGGTTCTCTTGATGGTGCCGCCCCTCGTCGCCATGACCAGATAGTGGCCCTCGACCTTTTCCTTGGGCATCGGCAGCATGACCGTGACCTTCTCGCCGCCTTCCAGCTGCAGCAGGTTGACCACGGCGGTTCCGCGCGCCGTGCGTCCGGCCTCGGGAATCTCGTAGCACATCAGCTGATAGACGCGGCCGCGGTTGGTGAAGAACATGATCGGGTCGTGCGTCGAGGTGACGTATACCTGATCGACGTAGTCCTCGTCGCGCGTGGCGGTCGCCGTGATGCCCTTGCCGCCGCGCTTCTGGGCGCGGTAGGTGGACTTGGGCAGGCGCTTGACGTATCCGAAGTGGGTCATGGTAACGACCATGTCCTCTTCCTGAATCAGATCCATCATGTCAATCTCGCCGTCCAGCGCGGTGATCTCGGTGCGGCGCTCGTCGGCGAATTTGGCGCGGATCTCGGACAGCTCGGTCTTTACGATATCGAGGATCATCCACTCGTTGGCCAGAACGTCCTTCAGATGCGCGATCAGCTTGGTGAGATCGTCGTATTCCATCTGGATCTTGTCTCGTTCCAGACCGGTCAGGCGCTGAAGACGCATGTCCAGAATGGCCTGAGCCTGCTTTTCGGACAGCCCGAAGGTCTCCATCAGGCCTTCGCGCGCGTCCTGCGTGGTGCGGCTGGCGCGGATCAGGGCGATGACCGCGTCGATGCGGTCCAGCGCGATCAGGAGGCCTTCCAGAATGTGGGCGCGGGCCTCGGCCTTGTTCAGTTCATACTTGGTCCGGCGGGTGATGACGTCCTTCTGATGATCCACATAGTGAGTCAGCATGCTCTTGAGCGAGAGGATCTTCGGCTCGCCGTCCACCAGCGCCAGCATGATCGCGCCGAAGGTCTCCTGCATCTGCGTGTGCTTGTACAGGAAGTTGAGGACGACGTTGGCGTTCACATCGCGCTTGAGCTCGATGGCAATGCGCATGCCGTTGCGGTCGGACTCGTCGCGGATGTCGGAGATGCCGTCCAGCTTCTTCTCGTGAACGAGCTCCGCGATCTTCTCGACCAGGCGCGCCTTGTTGACCATATAGGGAATCTCGGTAACGACGATGCGCTGCCGGTTGTTGGGCATCGCTTCGATCTCGGTGCGCGCGCGGGTGATGATGCGGCCGCGGCCGTTCCGGTAGGCCTCATGAATGCCCGCCTTGCCGAGGATGATGCCGCCGGTGGGGAAGTCCGGGCCCTTGATGAACTGCATCAGCTCCTCGCAGGTTGCATCCGGATGATCGATGACGTGCAGCACGCCATCGATGACCTCGCCCAGATTGTGCGGTGGGATATTGGTCGCCATGCCGACGGCAATGCCGCTCGAGCCGTTGACCAGAAGGTTCGGGAAGCGGGAGGGGAGCACTGCGGGCTGCATCAGGGTTTCGTCGAAGTTCGGGTAGAAATCGACGGTCTCCTTATCGAGGTCGCGCAGCATCTCCATGGCCAGCTTGCTCATTCTGGCCTCGGTGTATCGCATAGCGGCCGCGCCGTCGCCGTCGACAGAGCCGAAGTTGCCCTGTCCGTCTACCAGCGGATAGCGGATGTTGAAATCCTGCGCCAGGCGGACGGTGGCGTCGTATACGGACGAATCGCCGTGCGGGTGATATTTACCAAGAACGTCGCCGACGATACGCGCGGACTTGCGGTAGGGCTTGTCCGGCGTAACGCCCAGCTCGTTCATGGCGTAAAGGATTCTGCGGTGAACCGGCTTCAGACCGTCGCGCACATCGGGCAGCGCTCGGCTGACGATAACCGCCATCGCGTAGGATATAAACGACTTTTTCAGCTCGTCTTCCATGTCAATCGGCATCAGATGGCCGATGTTCTTATCTTCAGGCAAAATCTACACCTCCATGGGGTTCTCTCCAAAAGGCTCCCCTTGCACAGGGGAGGCTGGGGGTTAGATATCCAGATCCGCGACCAGCTTCGCGTTCTGCTCGATGAACTCTCTTCGCGGCTCTACGTCGTCGCCCATCAGCAGGGTCAGCATCTCGTCGGCGGCGATGGCGTCGGAGATGGTCACCTTGTACATGGAGCGGGTGGCCGGGTTCATCGTGGTTTCCCACAGCTGCTCGGCGCTCATCTCGCCCAGACCTTTGTATCTCTGGATGTCGGGCTTTGCGCCCTCGCCCAGCTCCTTGAGGTAGGCCTGCAGCTGCTCGTCCGAGTAGACGTACTTTTCCGTCTTGCCGCGGGTGATCTTGTACAGCGGCGGCTGCGCGATGTAGACATAGCCGTTTTCGATGAGCTTGGGCATGAAGCGGTAGAAGAAGGTCAGCATCAGGATGCGGATATGGCTGCCGTCAACGTCCGCGTCGGTCATGCAGACGATGCGGTGATACCTGAGCTTGCTCTCGTCGAAATCGTCGCCGAAGCCGCCGCCGAACGCCGTGATCATGCTCTTGATCTCCTGATTGGCCAGCGCGCGGTCGATGCGAACCTTTTCAACGTTCAGAATCTTGCCTCTCAGCGGCAGGATGGCCTGGAAATGGCGGTCGCGTCCGCTCTTGGCGGAGCCGCCGGCCGAGTCGCCCTCGACCAGGAAGATTTCGCACAGGCTCGGGTCGCGCTCGGAGCAGTCGGCGAGCTTGCCCGGCAGCGCGGCGGATTCGAGCGCCGTCTTTCTGCGGGTGAGGTCGCGGGCCTTGCGGGCCGCCTCTCTTGCGCGGGCCGCCTGCAGACACTTGTCGAGCACCGCGCGGGCCACGGAGGGATTCTCCTCAAAGAACACCTGCAGCTGGTCGGAGACCATCTGGTCTACCATGGCGCGGACTTCGGAATTGCCCAGCTTGGACTTGGTCTGGCCCTCGAACTGGGGCTCGACCAGCTTGACCGATACGATCGCCGCGATGCCCTCGCGGATGTCCTCGCCGGTGAGGTTGGCGTCGTTTGCGCGGATCTGGCCGCTCTTTCTGCCGTATTCGTTGACCACGCGGGTCAGCGCGCGGCGGAAGCCCTCCAGATGGGTGCCGCCCTCGGGGGTATGGATGTTGTTGGCGAAGCAGAATACGTTTTCGTTGAAGCCGTCGTTCCACTGAAGCGCGACCTCAACGGTGGTGCCGTCCTTCACGCCTTCGATGTATACCGGCGGCTGGAACAGCGTTTCCTTGTGCTTGTTGAGGTATTCCACGAAGGACACGATGCCGCCCTCGTAGTGGAACTCGGCCTTGTGCGGCTCCTCGCTTCTCTCGTCGATCAGGATGATGCGGATGCCCTTGTTCAGGAAGGCCATCTCGCGGAAGCGGGTCTTCAGCACGTCGAAATCAAAGGAACCGGTCTCGAAGATGCCGGGCTCGGGGTTCTGGCCGGTCTTGACGTCCGGCCAGAAGCGGATGGTGGTGCCGGTGCGCCCGGTCTCGCCGACGACCTTGAGGTCGTAGAGGATCTTGCCGCGCGCATATTCCTGCTGATAGATTTTTCCGTCCTGATAGACGTTGACCTGCAGATGGCTGGAGAGCGCGTTTACGCAGCTCGCGCCGACGCCGTGCAGACCGCCGGAGACCTTGTAGCCCCCGCCGCCGAACTTGCCGCCCGCGTGCAGCACGGTCAGGCACACCTCGACCGCCGGACGGCCGAGCTTGGGGTGAATGCCGACCGGGAAGCCGCGGCCGTCGTCCTGAACGGAGACGGAGCCGTCGTTATGAATGGTGACGATGATATTTTTGCAGTAGCCGGCCAGCGCCTCGTCCACTGCGTTGTCGACAATTTCATACACCAGATGGTGAAGGCCGCGCTCATCGGTGGATCCGATGTACATACCGGGACGGCGGCGCACCGCCTCCAGGCCTTCAAGCACCTGAATCTGACTTTCGTCGTAATTGTTTTTAGGCGTATTAGACTGCATTTTCACACCTCGCGAATCGCAAATTGCTACTTTATTATTATACCACTTTTTTGTGCAATAATCCAGCCCCCATCATGCACAGCGCTAATACTTAACCATTCCGCCCTTAACCGCCCGTTCCGCACGCAAAATAAACAAAATAAATTAACCCATATTCTGGAACCATTCTTCCATAGGCCCCGTCAAAGACCGGTCATTACGAACCGAACCGGTAGAAAGAGGTTGAACCCGATGAAGAAATTCCTGTCCCTCGCGCTGATTCTGACTCTGCTGAGCGGAACCGCCCTGGCCCAGACCAATCTTGACGAGCGCGCCGCCCTCGGCGCATGGACCGCCGACGTATACGAGGATCAGTCCTGGCATCCCTCCTGGAAGGAAGAGACCGTCCCCTACGTCATGACCGAGACCCACGACAAGGAAACCGGCCTCACCGCCTGGACCTTCGATCCCTCCTACGAGACGCTTGACCCCCGCGCCCTGCGCACCGTGAACTGGCTCCCGCAGCGCGGCATTGCGGCGGAAGCGGCCGTTGACTTCGACGGAGACGGCGCGGCCGAGTGGGTCGTGCTCACCTCCCGCGAGAACGCCGACCATGAAGCATGGACCGCGCTTTACCTGAGCGTTTACGAGGCGGCCAGCGGCAATATCACTCTGGCGGACGAAATCTGCATCGCGTCTTCCCCCATCGACATGGCGGGCGAGATGATCGAGCTGTTCTTCATGAACCGCGGCGGCGAGACCGTGCTGTTCTCCGCGGGCGCGTACAGCGTCGACTCCGTGTGGCATGAGAACTGGGTGATCTCCTACAAAAACGGCAAGCTGCATGCGGACGCGGGCCTGCTCTCCTCCCGCGACGAGACCGGCGCGTGGTACGTCCATTCCATCGGCGCGTGCGACGCGGCTGAGATCGCCGGAATGAGCCCGTGGGAGCTGCCCGAGGGCTCCAAGACCCACAGGTTCTCCTACGAGAACGCCTCCACCTTCGCCACTCAGTACGCCCTGTCCGCCGAGGCCATCGGCGTGACCGCCATTGCGGACAAGACCGATTACCTGTACTCCTACGCCCCCATTGAGGGCGAAAAGACCGTGCTGTTCCGCCTTAACGTGAACGCCGAGGATGCGGAAGGCAATCCCCTCTTCATCGTCGAGCGCAAGACCGCGGGCCGCTCCGTCGTGACCGTGGGCGCGATGAACATGCGCTCCACTCCCTCCCTGACCGGCGAGACCATCGAGATCATTGGCGAGGGCGAGACGCTTGAGTTCCTTTCCTCCATCTCCACCGACGAGCGCGGCATCGACTGGTATCTGGTCCGCTCCGAGGAGAACGAAGGCTGGGTTTCCTCCAAGTTCGCGCTGTTTGAATAAAGCATAAATCCCTTAACCGGCGTCCGGGAGGTTTTCTTCCGGGCGCCGGTTTTTTGTTAAGCAAATATTGATTCTCCCTCTTTTCACACGCGGAGCAGCATGATATAATGTCATCACGGTAAAAATTCGACCAGAGAAAGGATGGATGACCCATGTATGTCTTCGGTACTCAGTATCTGAGAGGCGCTACGCCCGAACGCGATCAGTGGGACCGCGATATGGAGAACATGGCGAAGATGGGGTTCAACACCCTGCGCGCCTGGCTGGTATGGAACGCCTGCGAAAAGGCGGACGGCGAAATCGATCATGAATATATCACCGGCTTTCTGGACTGCGCCAAGAAGCACGGGCTGGACGTCGGCCTTCTGTTCCATCTGCATGCCGCGCCGGCATGGGCCATCAAGAAATATCCGCAGTATTACTATGTGAACGAGGATCATCAGCCCTTCGTTCCCGGCATCCGCGCAAACACTCCCTCCGGCGGCTGGCCGGGCCTGTGCTTCGACCATGACGAGGTCCGCGAGCTGGAGGAACGGTTCATCCGCGGCGTCATCTCCGAAACCAAGTCCTATTCCAACGTCGCTTTCTATGAGCCGATGAACGAGCCGCATTCCTGGGTGGATCTGGCCAAGCGCCCGAGCGGCATCTTCTGCTACTGCGACGCGTCCACGAAGAAATTCAGAACGTGGCTCGAGAAAAAATACGGAAACATCCAGACGCTCAACGACGCCTGGGGCCATTTCTACGGCAATTTCGATGAGATCCTCCCGCCCAGATGGATGAATTCCTACTGTGATTACACCGATTTCCGCCTGTTCACGATGGAAAACGTCGTCGAGGAGATCGATTTCCGCACGAAGGTCATCAAGGCCTGCGACAATAAGCCGGTCATCGCCCATGCATGGGGCGGCGGCGCAATCACCTGCTCCCAGCTGGGCGGCATGGCGTTTGACGACTGGAAGAACGCCGCCGTGTTCGATAAATGGGGCTTCTCCGCCTTCCCGCAGAAGGCCGACGACTGCTCTTCCCTCGCCCTCGGCTGCAACGCCACCCGCTGCGCCGCGCAGGGCAAAGAGGTATGGCAGAGCGAGCTGACCGCCGGCATCAACGGCACGGGCCTGCATCAGAACGGCCGCATCGACGACAAGACCTTCAATAAGTTCTCCCTCGAGTCCATCCGCCACGGCGCGACCGGTCTTCTGTACTGGCAGTACCGCAAGGAGCGCTTCGGCTCCGAGTTCGGCGGCTTCTCCATGACCGACTACGCCGGCGGCCCCACCAACCTCTCCCGCTGCGCCGAAAAGCTCTGCAGGACCCTCAACAAGAACGAGGACGTATTCGGCAAATACGAGCAGGACAAGGCCAGGGTCGCGCTGGTGTTCAGCATTCGCTCGTATCTGGCCGACTGGGTCAGCAACGGCCGCATGAGCAACAAGGACGCGGTCGACTCCATCAACGGCTACTACCGCATGCTGTGGGAGGAGAACATCATCACCGACATCATCCATGAGGAGATCTTCGGCGATCTCTCCCAGTACCGCCTGATCATCGTTCCCTCGCCCTACGCCGTGTCCGAAAAGCTGGCCATGGCGCTCAAGGACTACATCGAAAAGGGCGGCGTCGTGCTGTCCGATCCGTATTTCGGCGCGTTCGACAAGGACATGAAGCTCTCCCGTCAGGTGCCCGGCTACGGCTTCGCCGATGTATTCGGCTGCGAGGAGGACGATATCGTCATCCGCAGGACCGTAAAGCTCACGGGCGGGGCCGGCGAGTGCGTGCTTGAGGGCAACGCGCAGAAGGAAACCTTCAGAAACGTCACCTCTCGGGCGCTCTATGCCTACGAGGACGGCACGCCCGCCATCCTCGAAAACAGCTGGGGCAAGGGCCGCGCGATCATTTCGGGCGTCAATCTGGGCCTGTCCTATTCCGCGCGCACGCTGGTCGGCGACGACTTCACCTCCTCCGACAAGGCCAATTCCAGCATCGCGGCGAAGGAATTCGTCATGAAGCTGCTGGACGAGTGCGGCGTCGAGAAGAACCGCTGCTCGGCCGAAGGCGTGAAGGTCAGCGTCATGAAGACCGAAGGCGCGGCCGACGGCATCATCATGATCAACAGCCTGAGCAAGCCCGCTTCCGGCGAATACGCGCTGGACCGCGCATACAGCGGCGTCAGCGTCGAGCTGGGCGGAGCGACGGCGGAAATTAAGGACGGAAAGCTCGTGTTCACCATCGCGGACGACGAGAGCGCCGTGCTGAGACTGATCAAATAAGCGAATACTGCGGAAAAGGCGCTGTTGCAGAAGAGGAAATCTGCGACAGCGCCTTCACTATATATCGAAAAACGGGGGAAATGAAGTTAACGAGTGAAAAAGAGTACAACATAACAAACCCTCATGGCCGGCATGTACGAACCGAACAGAAAG
>JAFQQU010000263.1 GCA_017410445.1 Clostridia bacterium
CGCGGCACAGGCAAGACCACGGCGGCGAAGGTGCTCTCCCGCGCCATCAACTGCACCAACAGTCCGACTGGCGAGCCCTGCGGCGAGTGCGACGCCTGCCGTCAGCTCTCCGGCGAGAACAACCTCGACATCGTGGAAATCGACGCCGCGTCCAACAACGGCGTGGACGAAATCCGCGATCTGCGCGATAAGGTCAAGTATCCCCCGACCGTCGGGCGATATAAGGTCTATATCATCGACGAGGTTCACATGCTGTCCATCGGCGCGTTCAACGCGCTTCTGAAAACGCTCGAAGAACCTCCGGCTCATGCCGTGTTTATCCTCGCAACCACCGAGCCGCAGCGTCTGCCGGCCACCATCCTCTCCCGCTGCCAGCGCTTCGATTTCAAGCGCATCCCTGCGGCGGTCATCGAAGGACGGCTGTATACCGTGCTGAACGCGACCGGTTCCGAGGCGGACGCAGAAGCCGTTTCCCTCATCGCCCGTGCGGCGGAGGGCGGCATGCGAGACGCGCTGAGCATCCTCGATATGTGCCTTTCCTACGGCGGCGGCCAGCTGGATACCGCGCTGGTCCGCGAGGTGCTGGGCGCATCGGACAGGACGTTCCTGTTCGACTTTGCCGCCGCGCTCATCGGCGGAGACGTCCCGACTGCGTTTCACATGATCGACCGGCTCATGCGCGACGGACGCGACCCGGCGGTGTTCACCCGCGAGGTTACCGGCCACATGCGTGCGCTGCTGGTTGCAAAAAGCTGCGCAGACGGCCTCGAGGACCTGCTCGAAGTTACCCGCGAAGATGCAGACCGCTACCGTGCGCAGGCGTCCGATGCATCGAACGCCAGGCTGATGCGGCTGATGTCGCTGTTCATTCAGGCGGAAAACGACATGAAATGGGCCTCGCAGCAGCGCTCGGTGCTGGAACTGTGCGCCGTTCGCGGCTGTCATCCGGAGCGCGAACAGGGCGAAGAAGCCCTGCTTGACCGCGTCGCATCGCTGGAGCACGCCATTGAACAGGGCGTTGTCGTATCTCATGCGGAAGCAAAACCCGCAGGCTCCGCGCAGCAGCCCGCTGCCGAGCAGGCGCCCGCGCCCAGACACCCCGTCCGCCGTCCTCCGCCCGAGAACGACGCGCAGGCGTATGATCAGGGCGTGAAGCTGGTTCTGAAGGACCCGGGCGTCGGCATGGCGCTGAAGAAGGGCAAGTTCATCGGTGTGGAAGACGACATGCTGACCATCGAATTCCCCGAGGGCGGCGAGGTGTTCATCCAGAAGCTCAGCAGGCCCGAAGCCAAGGCGCTGATCGAAGCGCGCATGAGCGAGGTATTCGGTCGGCCGGTACATGTGCATCTGATCTGTCAGAGCACGCAGAAAAAGCCCGCTTCGCCCCGTGCGGACGGCAAAAAGAAGCTGGATCAGGTCTATGAGGCCTTTCCGAGGGAAAAAATAGAAATCATCGACGACTAAAATAATGAAGTGAATCAGGAGGAGAACAATCATGGCAAGAGGCGGATTTCCGGGAATGGGTATGGGCGGCAACATGCAGCAGCTGGCCCGTCAGGCGCAGAAGCTCCAGCAGGCGATGACCAAGATGCAGGAGGAGCTGGACGCCCGCGAATACGAAGTAACCAGCGGCGGCGGCATGGTAACCGCCAAGGTCAACGGCAAGAAGGAGCTGCTCGAGCTGACCATCAAGCCCGAAGCGGTTGATCCCGACGACGTAGAAATGCTGCAGGATCTGGTCATGGCGGCGGTCAACGAGGCGCTGCGCACCGCGACCGAGACCAGCGAGGCCGAAATGTCCAAGCTGACCGGCGGCATGAATCTGGGCGGCCTGTTCTAAGCGATGAGCGGTATGATTGAGCCGATTGCAAAGCTGATCAATCAGCTGAGCAAACTGCCGGGCATCGGATCGAAGACGGCGCAGCGGCTGGCATACTACATCATCAGCCAGCCGGAGGATCAGGTCCGCGAGCTGGCAGTGGCCATTTTCAACAGCAAGAAGCAGACCAAATTCTGCTCGATCTGCGGAAACTACGCAACCGACGATCCCTGCGATATGTGCCGGGACGAAAGCCGCAAAAACGGCCAGCTGTGCGTAGTCAAGGACCCGCGCGACGTAGCCGCCATGGAGCGCATGCGCGAATACAGCGGCCAGTATCATGTGCTGCACGGCGTCATCTCCCCCATGCAGGGCATCGGCCCGGACGGCATCCGCGTCAGCGAGCTGATGAAGCGTCTGGCCTCCGAGGACGTCAGCGAGGTCATTCTGGCCACCAATCCGGACGTCGAAGGCGAGGCCACAGCCGCCTATCTGGCCCGGCTGATCAAGCCCATGGGCATCAAGGTGACCCGCATAGCGCACGGCGTTCCGGTCGGCGCAGATCTTGAATACACCGACGAGGTGACGCTCTCCCGCGCCTTCAGCGGAAGAAGTGAAATCTGATCGGAATCATCCGCCCGACGGCCGCATCATGCAGCCGCCGGGCTGTTTTGTATATCGCCGGAGCCGAGTATTCTCTGTTTGAACCGGGACGCATCGTGGTATAATATGGTAAGAAAGCAATTCCGGGAGGATTTCAGATATGATGTATGACGTAATGATTATCGGCGGCGGCCCCGCGGGCCTCACTGCCGGTCTTTATGCCGCCCGCGCCGGCCTCAAAGCCGTTCTGCTCGAGCAGATGTTCGTCGGCGGGCAGGCCTCAACCACCGATAAGCTCGAAAACTACCCCGGCTTCCCCGAAGGCGTCGGCGGGCCGGAGCTGATGATGCAGTTTGAGCAGCAGGCCGTGAACATGGGCCTTGAAATCCGATATGAACCGGCGGAATCGCTCGAGCTGACCGGAGAAATCAAGCGCGCCAAGACCATGAGCGGCGAAATCGAAGCGAAAACCGCCATCCTCTGCATGGGCGCGGGCAGAAGCCTGCTGGGCGTTCCCGGCGAGCAGGAGCTGACCGGCCGCGGCGTCTCCTACTGCGCCACCTGCGACGGCGCGCTGCACCGCGGAAAACGCGTCGCGGTCGTCGGCGGCGGCGATACCGCAATGGAAGATGTGCTGTATCTGGCGCGCATCTGCGAAAAGGTGACGCTCATTCACCGCCGCGATCAGCTCAGAGCCGTAGGCCGTCAGGCGGACGCCGTGCGCAATAACGAAAAGGTCGATATCCTCTATAACAGCCGCGTCGAGAAAATCGAAAAGACCGAAAGCGGCGTAACGCTCCATCTCAACGAGGGCCGTACACTGGACGTCTCCGCCGTCTTCGTCGCTATCGGAACGAAGCCCGAATCCTCTCTGGCCTTCGGTCAGGTCGAGATGAACTCCGCCGGATTCATCCTCGCCGGCGAGGATACGCACACCAGCGTTCCCGGCGTATTCGCCGCGGGAGACCTGAGAAAGAAGCCGCTCCGACAGGTCGTCACCGCCGCATCGGACGGCGCAGTCGCCGCCTACGAAGCGCAGAACTACCTGATGGAGCACTGATACACATACCGCTCTCACCGCCGCCTCCGCAGAACGCCGGGGCGGCTTTTCATGTACCGGCTCATGCGTTCCGCTCTTGCGCGAAAACCTGTCTTCCATTATAATGATGAGCGGAGGGATCAATGAAATGAATACATATCTGTTTGATTTTGACGGCACGCTGGTCGATTCCATGCCTACCTACGTCTCGGTCATGCTGCGCATTCTGGACGAAAACAGCATTCCCTACGACAGCGGCATCGTGAAAGTCATCACGCCGCTGGGCTATGTCGGCACCGCGAAATACTACGTCGGGCTGGGCGTTCCGATGACGCAGGAAGAAATCATCGCAAAGATGAACGAATACGCCTTTTATGAATACGCGCACCGCATTCCGGCGAAGAAAAACGTCATCGAAGTCGTCCGCGCGCTCAAAAACAGGGGCGACAGCCTGCATGTGCTGACTGCGAGCCCGCATCTGACGCTGGACCCGTGTCTGAAGCGGCTGGGGATTTACGATCTGTTCGAAAACGTATGGTCCTGCGAGGATTTCGGCACCACCAAGGCCGACCCGGAAATCTACCGCATGGCGGCGCAGAAAATCGGCCGACCCGTGAACGAAATCATCTTTCTGGACGACAACTACAACGCCGACCTGACCGCCAAGGAGGCCGGCATGATCGTCTGCGGCGTATACGACGATTCCTCGAAGGAATACACGGACGACATCCGCGCCATCACCGACCGGTATATCACCGATTTTTCCGAGCTGCTGTAATCGCATCAACATTCAGGGCGGACGCCGCGCGCATCCGCCTTTTATGCTGCGCTCATTAACACGGCCTGCGTTGACAAATTCCGCCGCCGCATGATACGATGAATCCGCTTTTGACGATGACAAACCCCGAGGAGGATTTATACCATGCACATGAGGCGAAAGAACTGGGCCATGCCGGAGCTGACCGTATGTTCTTACTATATTCCCGCGCCCGAAGCGCAGCGCGGCAGCTGGCATGCGCGCTTCACCCGTCCGCAGCCGCTGCACATCGAGCTGGGCTGCGGCAAAGGCGTGTCCACCGCGCAGATGGTTCATGAAAACAAGGAGATCAACTATCTCGCCATCGACGTATCCAGCAACGTGCTGGGCTCCACGCGCCGCAATCTGGCTCTCGCCTTCGGGGAGGAGCCGATTGAAAACGTGCTGCTGACCACCTTCGATATCGGCTTCATCAATCAGTACATCGCGCCCGAGGACGAGTGCGAACGCATCTACATCAACTTCTGCAATCCCTGGTCGGAACGCAAGAAGCACGCCAAGCGCCGCCTCACCCATCCGCGCCAGCTGGCGCAGTACCGCGCGTTTCTGAAGGTGGGCGGAGAAATCTGGTTCAAGACGGACGACGAGCCGCTCTTCCGGGATTCCGTCGAATATTTCAAGGAAACCGGCTTCTCCATCCGCTATCTCACCGACGACCTGCACGCCGACGGCTTCACGCCCAACTACGTCTCCGAGCATGAAATGAAGTTCACCGCCCTGGGCATGCCCATTCACATGCTGATCGCCGTGAAGGAAGACGTTGAAATCGCCCCGCCCCGCATCCGATAACGCTCAGAACGCCTGCCGCATTTGCCGCGGCGGGCGTTTTTGCTTTCAAAAGTCCGGAATGCATCGGTTGACAGAGCGTTACGCCCGTGTTACGATATACCTGAAGCAAACTGATCGCGGGAGGAATCAATAATGTGGATTTGTGATCCTGTATTTCTGAACCGTACGCCCGTACAGACCCTTCACAAGCAGTTCGGCCCGAAGGTGGAGGCCGACAAATCGCTTCAGAACCGGCACATGCTGGTCCGCTGCGCCTTCGATGCCGCGGAGGCAGAAAAGCTGACGCTCCGCATCACCGCAGACGACTACTACAAGCTCTATCTGAACGGCAGCCTCGTCGGCGTCGGCCCGGCACAGGCCTATGCCAACCGGTACATGTACAACACCTATGACCTTTCCGGCCTGATCCGGCCCGGAAGGAACATTCTTGCCGTTCATGTATTCTATATGGGTACGCTGACCCGCGCATGGCAGAGCGGCGACGAGCGTCAGGGACTCTGGATGGAGCTGACCGACAGCGAAGGAAACGTCCGCGCCGCATCCGGCAAATCCTGCCGCGTATTCTTCCCGACCGCGTGGAAGGAAAAAGGCACGCTGGGCTATCTGACCCAGTTCATCGAGGACGTATACGGCGCCGAAATCCCCGAAGGCTGGAAAGACGCCGCCTTTGACGATTCCGCATGGGAAGCCGCCTGTGAAAACCCGGCTGACGACCATGTGCTCATCCCCCAGCCCACGCCGCCGGTGGATGTATACGAAATGAAGCCTGTTTCCATCGAAAAAAAGGGAAACATGTGGTTTGCCGATATGGGCAGCGAAGTGGTCGGCACGGTCAAGGCACATCTGAAGGCAGCAAGCGGCGGCACGATCGAATTCCGCATGGGCGAGGAGCTCAATGAGGACGGCACGGTCAAGTGCCCCATGCGCTGCAACTGCGATTACCGCATGTGGTGGCATCTGTCCGGCCGCGAATGGGATGAGACTGATTTCTTCGACTACATGGCCTTCCGTTATATCGAAATCGACGACCCGGAGAACGCGCTCAACCCGGACTCGCTCTCCGTCACCGCGCGCAACTACCCCATGCGCCGGGACGTCGGTCTCTTCCAAAGCGAAAGCCTGCTGGCCAACGATATCTTCCGAATCTGCCGCAAGGGCGTCGAGCTGGGCGCACAGGAAGCCTTCCTCGATTGCCCCAGCCGCGAAAAAGGCCAGTATCTGGGCGACGGCACCATCACCGCGCACACCCATCTGCTGCTGACCGGCGACAAGGACATGTATCGAAAGATGCTCATGGACTTCGCGGCCAGCTGCGTCGTCTGCCCCGGCATGATGGCGGTTGCGCCCGGCAACGAGATGCAGGAAATCGCGGATTACTCCTGCCAGTTCCCCGAGCAGGTCATGACCTATTACGAGCTGACCGGCGACTTCGAAACCGTCCGCGAACTCATGCCCGTCGTCGACGCGCTGGAGGACTATTTCGACCGGCACACGAACTCCATGGGTCTCATCGAGAGCCTGACAGAGAAGTGGAATCTCGTAGACTGGCCGATGAACCTGCGCGACGGATACGACTTTGAGCTCAGCCAGCCGATCGGCCCGGGCGTTCACAATGTCATCAACGCCTTCTACTACGGCCTGAAGAAGGACGCAGACCGCATGCGCGCGCTGCTGGGTCTGCCGCTCAGAAACGAGGCGGAGGCAGTGAAAGAAAAGTACATCGCGGCCTTCCGCAAGGAAGACGGCCTGTTCCGCGACGCCATCGGCAGCGAGCACACCGCGTTCCACAGCGTCGTCCTGCCTCTTTACTACGGCATCACCGACGCCGAGGATATTCCGGCCGCGATCTCGCTCATCCGCGAAAAGGGCCTGTGCTGCGGCGTATACATGGCATACTTTACGCTTAAAGCCCTCACCCGCAACGGCGAGTATGACCTCATGCAGGAGCTGACCTTCTCCGAGGATATCCATTCCTGGGGCAATATGCTCAAGGAAGGCGCGACCAGCTGCTGGGAGGCTTGGGGCCGGGATCAGAAATGGAACACCAGCCTGTGCCATCCGTGGGCCAGCGCGCCGATCATCATGATCTATGAGGACATGGCGGGCATCCGCGCGAAGAAGCCGGGCTTTGAGGAAATCTCCATGGAGCCGCACATGCCGGATTGGCTGGGCGATGTCGAGCTGAATTTCGGCACGGTGCGCGGCGTGATTGCAGCAAAGCGCGTAAAGGGCGAATGGACGCTCACCCTGAACGGAGAGAATATCTGAATCCGAAATAATCTGACTAAATAAAGACCGGATCCCCGCGCCGCAGGCTGAACTGCGACGCGGGGATCCGCTGTGTTTTGGGCGCTAAAGCAGCATCATGATGAAGATTGGTTTGGATCCGTCATCCGGTTCAAATCTGTTCTGATCAACCCGGATATAAGCGCTGCCGGCTTCAGAATGCAGATAGCGCATGATCGACGGATCGTAATTACAAACGGTATTGATCTTGAATATATGCGTGTTTTCGGGGTTGTTCACATATTCATCGTCCTCGTCGCCGGCAAAAAAACGCCATCCGCTGTCCGGAAATCCATCCGAAGGCTCTTCCCGGTACATATATCCGACTGCAAATCCATCTTTTGTGATCCTATCGGATACCATGCATCCATCGCCGTTCGGTTCATTCCATTCGATGAGCCTTTTTACCGGTATCTGAATAAAGCCGGAATCGTTTCTCCGAATCTTCCTGTTCCAAAAAGTCATATCGCTCCTCCGCGCAGGCTCCCGAGAGCCGCTTCATCTCAGATCAGCGCAGATTGTCTCAAAGATCACCCTTGCCGCCAGACGGCTGCCGTCCGGCGAAGCATGTTCCCCGTCCTTCCAATACATCTCTGTATCCGGATGTTCAATGCGGTATTTCTGCCATTCGTCGCCGACCGGCGCGACGGGGACGCCGAGTTCCTCGCCAAGCGCATTGTACACGCCGGACATCGTGCTCTGGAATGCTTCATCGCCCTTCTTGGCCCAGGTCTGATAGAAAACGGGCGTGCTTCCGGCTTCCCTGACGATTCTCACCATCTCGCGGGCGGCGTCCCGCATGACGTCAAGGTCGCCCATGGGGTGCGCCGTATGCTGAAGCACCACATAGTCATATCCGCCGTATCGGATGTTGAAAAGGGTCTGCTCCTGCTTCAAATGATAGTCGAGTCCCATGCCGCCTTTTGTCAGCATGGTCACATGCGCGTCGATGCCGCGCTGAGCGCAGAATGCCTTGAACAGCGCCGGCATGTCGTTGAAATAGGTATGGCTGTTTCCGATAAAGAGGACTTTCATGCAGAATCCCTCCTGTGTTTTGACACAATTATACCGCATCTCCGGCAAATGGTCAAACCCCCTCCGCCGCTCTTTTGCCTTTACATTGTGGCAATATTCGCAACACCCGATCAAACTTTCAGAGAGGACTTGCACACAAATCCAAATAGCGTTATAATAACTTGTGAATACTGAGTTAAGAAACAAGGAGGCGCAATCAATGGATAAAGTAAGATACGGCATTATCGGCGTAGGCAGTCAGGGCAGTTTCTATGCAAATTACCTGACCGGCGGCATGGCCATGCGCGGCGCCGCGCCAACCAACGCAGTGCTGGGCGCGCTGTGCGATATCGATCCGGACAAGAAGACCATGTGCGAAATCATGTATCCCGAGGTTCCGTTCTTCACCGACTATAAAGAGATGATCGCCTCCGGTCTGGTGGACGCCGTAGTCACAACCGTTCCCCATTACCTGCATCCGGTCATCGCCATTTACGCCATCGAGCGCGGCATGCCCGTTCTGGTTGAGAAGCCGGCGGGCGTATATGCAAAGGCGGTCCGCGAGATGAACGAATGCGCGCTGGCGCATCCCGATGTGCCGTTCGGCATCATGTTCAACCAGAGAACCAACAAGCTCTACCAGAAGCTCAGAGAAATCGTGCAGTCCGGCGAGCTGGGCGAAATCCGCCGCAGCAACTGGATCATCAATTCCTGGTGGCGTCCGGACAGCTACTACCGCCAGAGCGCATGGCGCGCGACCTGGGGCGGAGAAGGCGGCGGCGTTCTGGTCAATCAGGCGCCCCACCAGCTGGATCTGTGGCAGTGGATCTGCGGCATGCCCAGCAAGATCTATTCGAAGATCATCTACGGCGCGCACCGCGACATCGTCGTGGACAACGACGTCACCGTGACCGCCGAATATCCGAACGGCGCAACCGGCGTGTTCATCACCTCGACCCACGATCCGGTCGGCACCGACCGCCTCGAAATCGACCTGTCCGGCGGCAAAATCGTCGTTGAGGACAGCAAGAAAGCAACCGTCACCCGCTTCAAGAAGACCGAGGACGAGATGAATCAGACCATGGACATGCGCCAGCTCTCCATGCTGGTCATGGGCGGCAAGGGCGATCAGCTCTACACCACCGAGACCATCGAAAACACCGACGGCTGGGGCGTTCAGCACGGACAAGTGCTGACCAATTTCGCTGCGAAGGTGCTGGGCGAGGCCGAGCTGCTGGCTCCGGGCACGGACGGCATCAACGGCGTTCAGCTGGCCAACGCCATCCTTCTCTCCAGCTGGCTGGGCAAGGAAGTGGACGTGCCGGTGGACGAGGAAATCTATATCGCCGAGCTCAACAAAAAGATCGAAGCCGAGGGCAAATTCCCGACGATCTGATCCGGGACCGAATAAATGCAGGAGGAAACAAATATGAAGCAGATCAAAGTCGGCGTACAGGCCATGATGCTGAAGGGACAGTTTCAGGAGCTGGGCGCTTATGAAACGCTGAAGAAGGTCGGCGAGCTGGGCTACCATTCGGTAGAAATTTCCCAGATTCCGATGACCAAGGAAAACGTCGCGCAGATGAAGGCCGCGCAGGCCGATTTCGGCGTGAAGATTGCGGCCACCTCCGCCAGCGTCGCGCCCTCCGGCATGCCCGGACAGGAAACGCTGGCCACCCATTTCCGCAAAATCGTAAGCGACTGCCACGAGCTGGATTGCAATTTCATCCGTATCGGCATGCTCCCGATGGACTGCATGGGCAGCCTTGACAAGGTGCTTCATTTCTGCAAGATGGCCAACGCCGCCGCAAAGAAGCTGGCGGAGGAAGGCATCAAGCTGTATTACCACAACCACCACATCGAATTCCGCAAGTTCGACGGAAAGACCATGCTGGATATCATCCGCGAGAACGCCGATCTTCTGGGCTTCGAGCTGGACGTTCACTGGGTGCACCGCGGCGGCTATGACCCGGCCAGCCTCATCCGCGAATATGCCGGCAAGGTCGAGCTGATTCACCTGAAGGACTACCGCATCGGCGGCATCGCTCCGGAGGCGTTCGCAGCGCTCGGCAAGGGCGACTTCAAGACCTTCATGGGCGAGTTCAGGAACGTCGTTCAGTTTGCCGAGGTCGGCGAGGGCACGCTGGACATGAAGGGCATCATCGAGGCCTCGCTGGAATCCGGTGCGAAGCAGTTCTTCATCGAGCAGGACGACCTGTACGGAAGAGATGTATACGACTGCCTGGCCACCTCCAAGAACAATCTGAATAAGCTGGGGTATGAGCTGATCTGACGATCATTAAGCCTGCATACTTCCTCTTTTGCGGCGCGGACAGCATCAACCCCTCTGTCCGCGCCGGTTTTCTGTCTCCGGCTACTGGTCAAACGGTTCAGTTTATGCTATGATATAGATAAGTGCGGATATATGTATCCGCAGCCAGATCATACGCGAAAGGGAGTTTTCTTCATGTCCAAGATGAAGGTCTGCGTCATTCAGCCCTACTATTCCTTTGATTATACCGAGAACGACCGCTGCTATGAGGAAATGGTCAAGCTGCTCGATCAGTGCGACGAGAGCATGGACCTGATCGTTCTGCCCGAATACTCGGACGTTCCCGCCGACCAGCCCAGCAAGGCCATGTACGACGCGTCCATCGTGAAGTACAACGCCGATATCCTCGAGAAGGCCAAGGCTGCGGCCGTTCGCTGCAACGCCATCGTCTTCGTCAACGCCGCCTTCGAAACCAAGGACGGCTACCGCAACACCACCTACGCCATCGACCGCAAGGGCAATATCGTCGGCAAGTATTTCAAGGAGCATCCGGCTCCCAGCGAAGTCAAGACCGCCGCGCAGGGCGGCAACGGCCTGGACGTCACCTATTCTTACGAATACCGCGAGCCGTACGTCATTGAAATCGAAGGCCTGCGCTTCGGCTTCATGACCTGCTACGACTTCTACTTCTATGAGTACTTTGCCCGTCTGGCCCGCCAGAATGTGGATATCATCATCGGCTGCTCGCATCAGCGCACCGATACGCACGCCACCCTCGACATGATCCACCGCTTCCTGTGCTACCACACCAACGCCTACCTCATCCGCTCCTCCGTATCTCTGGGCCTCGAATCGCCCATCTGCGGCTGCTCCACCATCGTAGCCCCGAGCGGCGAAGTGCTGGTGGATATGAAGAGCCAGATCGGTCTGGGCGTCGCCGAAATCGATCCGTCCGTAAAGTATTTCAAGGCGGCCGGCTTCAAGGGCGCGCAGAAGAGCCATTATGAATACATCGAGGAGGGCCGCCGTCCGTGGCTGTACAGAAACGGCGGCGCGGCCATCGTGAACTTCGATCAGTACATGCCCTATCCCCGCCTGTGCGCGCACCGCGGCTTCTCCACGCTGGCTCCCGAAAACACCATGCCCGCGTTCGGCGCGGCGCTGTCTCTGGGCGCAGAAGAAATCGAGTTCGACCTGTGGCCGACCAAGGACGGCGAAATCGTCTCCTGCCATGACAACACGCTTGAGCGCGTCAGCACCGGCGAAGGCAAGATCTACGAGCGCACGCTGGAAGAACTGCTCTCCTACGACTTCGGCGTGAAGTTCTCCGAGAAGTTTGAAGGCCTGAAGATCGTCCGCTTCGAGGAGATCCTTCAGAAGTACGCCGGCCACTGCATCATGAATATCCATGTAAAGCCCCTCTCCTATGAGGAAGAGTATCCTCAGGAGATCATGGGGAAGATCGTTGCGCTCATTCGCAAGTACGACTGCGCCAAGCACTGCTACTTCATGCTCGAGCCCGACATCCACCTGCGCCAGTTCAAGGCCTATGCGCCGGACATCCCGATCTGCGTCGGCCATATGTGGGGCGATCAGAAGTGGAAGATCGTAGACCGCGCCATCGAGCTGGGCGCCGAGAAGGTTCAGCTGTTCAAGCCGTACTTCAATCAGGAGATCGTCGACAAGGCGCACGCCCACGGCATCCGCTGCAACGTATTCTGGGCCGACGATATCGACGAGGCCAAGCAGTATATCGACATGGGCATCGACTGCATCCTGACCAACGACTTCCTCAAGGTTTCCAACGCTCTGCGCCCCTACATCGCGGAAAAATACGGAAAGTAAGCTCTGTTTTACGGCCCGCTGCGGTTCATCCTGCGGCGGGCTTTTCTGTGTGCCAAAACGATTCGGTGATTGCCCCCGGACGTTTCATCTGGTATAATGTCAGTAAACGCGCAGGCCGAAACCGCACCGAAGACTTGAGGAAAGATCATGCATCCGGAAATCGAAAAGCGCCTTGCCCGCTGGGATGAGTTTTTTGACCTGAAATCGGACGTCCGCCGGGTTCTGATTGTCCGGGGCTGTCAGCAGCCGGGCGAAGTACCGCCGGCCGCCTCCTTCTCCATGCACTGGCCCGAAAACGCCTGGGTGCAGGCCGACTGGGCGCTCCGGCACTATGCCGATCAGATGCGCCGCCTCGACTGGCTGGCCGACGATTCGATTCCCCATGTCAGCCTTTTGTCCGGCACGGAAATCATCGCCGAATGCTTCGGCTGCCCGGTCACCCGGCCTCAGACCAACATGCCCTATGCGCGGTACGCCGTTCACAACGCGCAGGAAGCGGCGAACCTGAAGAAGCCAAATCTCATGGACACGCCGCTCCGGCTGCAGTTCGAAAAGGCTGATTACATCAAAAAGCACGAGCCCGACGCCCTCATCCGGATGCCCGACCTTCAGAGCCCGCTGGATATCGCCGCGATGGTCTGGGATAAAAACGATTTCTACTGCGCAGTCTCCGAGGAACCGGAAGCAGTGCACGACCTGTGTGAAAAATGCTTCGGGCTGCTCTGCGATTTCCTCGACGAATGGTTCTCCCGCTACGGAACCGACTACGTCGCCCACTTCCCCGATTACCCGATGCACGGCGGCCTGACCATCTCGGAGGACGAAATCGGCATCATCAGCAACGATCTGTTCGAAGAGTTTGCTCTGCCCTATCTCAACCGGCTGTCAGAGCGGTACGGCGGAATCGGCGTGCATTCCTGCGCCAATTCCAGACATCAATGGCCGCTCATCAAAAAAATCAAGGGGCTGAAGCTGCTCAACCTGATTCAGCCCGGGCCGGTCATCGAAGAATCCATTCCTTATTTCGAAACCGTCACCGCGCAGATGCCGGAATTCAGCTACCGGAATCTGAACAGGTCCGAATTTGAAAGGGCGCATGTCGTCGCCGTGTACGGGGCTGGTCAGATTACCCGGGAGCAGATGTCTGACGAAATCGCCCGGCTGCGCAGCGGCTTCCCGGGCTGGTAAAAATGCATACAGTGAGAATATAACTCAAGGAGGATATCAACATGAAACTTTCCATGGCGACCAGCGCCCTGAGCTGCTATATCGAAGCGGGCCTCTCCGAAAGAGAGACGCTTCAGGCGATGCGCGACAGCGGATTCACCTGCATCGATTACGAGATTACCGACAATATGCTGGAGGGCGATTACGAAAAGCGCGCCGAAGCAGTCCGCGAGCTGCTCAACGAGCTCGGCCTGAGCGCAACGCAGGGCCATGCGCCGATGTACAACCCGCTCAACCCGCCGGAGCACATCGACTGCCTCGACCTGTACACCCGCACGCTGCGCTTCTGCAGAATCGCCGGAATTCCGCAGGTGGTCATCCATCCGGGCGCGATTCAGGGCGATACCCGCGAGGAGTTCTTCGAAAAGAACGTCGCGTTCTACAAGTCCCTCATTCCCGCGGCGGAGGAGACCGGCGTGAGCGTTTTGATCGAGAACATCGGCAACTACGCAGACCCCTACTACCTCTGGAACGGCGCAGACCTGCGCGAGATGCTCGACAGGGTGAACCACCCGCTGTTCAACGCCTGCTGGGACGTCGGCCACGGCAATCATTTCTGGCCGGAGCACGGCAATCAGTATGATTCCATCGTCGCGCTGGGCGACAAGCTGACCGCGCTGCACATCCACGAAAACAACGGCTATTTCGAGGAGCCGCGCAGGCATCACCGCATCGATATGCACACCCTGCCCTATGCCTCCGTGCATTCCCCGCTGAGCTTCGACGCGATTCTGCAGGGCCTTAAAGATATCGGATACAAGGGCACCTTCAGCTTCGAGTGTCTGGTTCCTGCAAAGAAGGGCAACGCCCGGTTCGTCTATCAGGGCGAGCAGGTGACGAAGCTTCAGATGCTGCCCCTTTCCCTGTGGCAGAAATACAACTCCGTCATCTGGGAAACCGGCAAATATATGCTGGAAACCTACGGCCTGTTCGAAGAATAAGAGAAAACAAGAGGGTACAGAACAATGAAAATCTCCAAGAAAGACGCGCTGATGTGGTTCGAGTTCTTCGCGCAGCTGCCCGAGGAGGAAGCGCTGCTCGTCCGCCAGCAGGAAATCGTCTATGCGGCGTTTGCGCAGATTGAAGAAGCCGTCGAGCATCGCCGCGAGCAGATGATGAAGGAAATCCCCGGACTGCGCTCGCTGGCCGGCCGCACCTGGTATGCCGGCAATCCCGACAAGTTCTCCAAGGGCTGCAGGTCCTGCCTGACCGGCACCGGCCTTTCCGCCATCCGCAAGACCAACAAGTGCAACCTCGAATGCCCCTTCTGCTACAACTACGGCGAGCTGGACTGCCAGCCGCCCATCGGCGAGGGCATGTGGGAAATCGGCGGCACCAAGTTCTATGAGAAGGACATCGATCTGCTTCTGTCCATGGGCAACGCGCCCACCGGCGTTTCCTATGTATACCTTGAGCCGTTTATGGAGATCGAGAAATATTATTCGATCATCCGCCGCTTCCGTCAGGCGGGCATCCATCAGCACATGTACACCAACGGCACGCTCGCTACCGAGGAAAACCTGCGCGCGCTGGGCGAGGCGGGCCTTAATGAGCTGCGCTTCAACCTCGGCGCATCCAACTGCGCGGACAAGGTCATCCGCGCCATCGGAATGGCGAAGAAGTATATCCCGAACGTCGGCATCGAGACGCCCATGACGCCCGATTTCTTCGAGCAGTTCATGCAGAAGAAGGATATGATTCTCGCCACCGGTCTCGACTTCATCAACTGCGCCGAGCTGCATCTCAACGAGAACAACATCGACAACTACTACGGCGAAAGCATGTATATCTCCCGTCAGGGATACATCTCGCCCATCTGGAGCCGCGACCTGACGCTGAAATTCATGAAGATCGCCGCCGAAGAGGGCTGGGACATCGCCGTTCACGACTGCTCCAACCGCACCAAATTCGCCCGCGACCTGAACCTCAAGGCCAAGGAAGGCGGATGGTTCGGCGCGAGCGGATACGCCTGCGAGTTCGGCCGCCCGCCGTTTTACGCATTCCTGCCTACGCTCATGGACGAGACGCTGCCCTTCGTCGAGGAAGAAGAGCTTCCTCAGGGCTACCGTCCGGGCGAGCTGTACTTCTGACCTCAATACGCACAGCGGGACTGACCGGAATCTTCACCGGCCGGTCCCGATTTTTCACACAAAAGCGCCGCGCAGGAAATCATCCCGCGCGGCGCAATACCGTTCTACCTGTGATTCATTTTTTATTTATCGAACATCTGAGAGAGCTGCTTTTCGTCCATGGGCCTGGTCATCAGGCTGACAACGGGCGTCAGGACGAGGGAAGCGACCATGGACAGAACGCCGATCATGGGCGACTGGCCCGCGAACCGGGGCATCATGGACATGATCAGCGTAGTCGCCAGCGCGCCGATGACGCCGGCCCATGCGCCTTCCTTGGTCGTCCGCTTCCACAGAACGCCGAAGACATACGGCCCGATGCAGACGCCCGCGACCGCGCCCCAGCTGAAGCTCATCAGATTGACGATGACGTCCACCCGAACCAGCGCGATGACCACCGAGATGATCATGAACACGCCGCACAGGATGCGCATCCATTTGGTCACATCCTTATCGGACATGTCCTTCTTCAGCGCGCCCTTCATCAGGTCGATCGAGATGCAGGAGGCCGAGGCCAGAACCAGCGAAGCCAGCGTGCTCATCGAAGCCGCCAGCAGCATGACCACGATCAGGCCGAGCATCGCCGAGGGCATCATCTGCGTCATCATGGTCGGGATGATGGCGTCGACGCCGCCGGCAGGCATTTCGCCGCCCAGCACGGAGAAGCCGAACGCGCCGAACAGATACGCCGCGCCGCCGACAATCAGCGACCAGACGGTAGAGATGACCGTGCCCTTCCGAATGGCCTGGACCGATTCGATGGCATAGAACTTATGAACCATCTGCGGAAGGCCCCAGACGCCCAGCGAGGTCAGCATGACCAGCCAGAACAGGTTGAGGGGATCCTTGCCGAATACCATTGCGCGCTCCGGATCGGCTGCTGCCAGATCCGCAACCGCCTGACCGATGCCGCCGGTCTGCTTGAAGAAGAAGAATCCGATCAGCAGCACGCCGATCAGCATGAACGCCGCCTGAACGACCGCCGTCAGCGCATCCGCGAAATATCCGCCCGCGATCAGGTAGATGCCCGTAATCACGGCCAGCGCGATGCACGCCCATGCATAGGGGATATTCAGCGCGCTTTCAACCATCATGCCGAGGCCCTGATAGACCGAGGCGCAGTAGGGAGTCAGGAAGATAAAAATGACGACCGCCGTAATCACCTTGAGCCATTTGCAGCCGTATCGCTTTTCAAACAGCTCCGGCATGGTCTGAACATTGAGCTTCCGGGTGATCGTCCGGGTGGGCGCGGCCATGACCTTCCAGGCCAGCCATGTGCCGATCACCGCGTTTCCGACGCCGATCCAGACCGCGCCCATGCCGAAGCCCCATCCGAGCTTTCCGGCATAGCCGACGAAGATGACGGCGGAGAAGTAGGTAGCTCCGTACGCCAGCGCCGACAGCCACGGGCCGATCTTCCGGCCGCCGAGGTGGAAGTCGTCGAGGTTCTTCACCTTTTTCGAGGCGAAGAAGGAGATGCCGAGCATTGCGGCAAAGAACAGGGCGATAAACACGTAGTTCATCATGGGGACTTACCATCCTTCCGTATTCAATTGACGACTGCCTCTTCCATGCGGATTCGCCCGGCCCATCTTACCCTTGTCCCTCGTGGGAAACCATCTTACAGATTATACGCTTACCTCGGGCCGGTCGCCTTCCATAGGCATTCGCAGTATCCAGTATACCGCATACCGTCTCATTTGTAAATATACAGTTTACCGAATTATTTTACAAAACGGCATTGAAATTCATTCATGCGGCGTTTATAATGTAGGCGTAGCCGGAATCATGAAATCCGGCGAAGGTAGTCGTTCGTCAGGTATCACACAACGAACTTGAACGGAGGAATCGCCATGCATACCTCGCCTTCCACCCAAAAAATCCGTTTGATTGTATTCAACGCTCTGTTCATCGCCCTGATTTTCGCCATGCAGCTCTTCGGCATCGGCATGATCCGCCTGGGCGTCATCAACATCACGTTCTACTGCTCGGTCATCGCCGTGGGAACCCTGCTGCTGGGGCTTAAATCCGGCCTCATTCAGGCGTTCGCCTTCGGCAGCATCAGCCTGTATACCGCGATCACCGAGCCTTCCGCTCTGGTCGCGCCCATTCTGGCCCAGTCCGTTCCGCTGCTTGCGCTGATGTGCTATCTGCCGCGCATGCTGGTTCCGGTGGCCGCGCATCTGACCTACCGCCTCACCCGCGCCTCGTCCAAAAACGAGCGGCTCGGCCTGACCGCGGGCGGCTCCGCGGCCTCGCTGACCAATTCGATCCTGTTTCTGGGCATCATGATCCTCGCCTACCTGCCCATGCTGGCCGATCATCCCGGCGTGCTGGCAGCCATCGGCGGAGTGGTGCTGTACGGAAGCATCCCTGAGTTCATCGTCGCAGGCATCATTACGCCTCCCCTCGTTCTGGCCTTGAGAAAGGTCAGACACTAATAAGCGATTGGAGATAAGCATATGATTCTTACGCTGGATATCGGCAATACCAACATCAAAACCGCGCTCTTCGACGGCGAAAACATGGTCAATTACTGGCGCATCAGCACCAACCGCTCCATGTCTTCCGACGAATACGGCATCCTGCTGGCCAATCTGTTCAAGCACAGCGGGCTGGAGCTGAATGTGGTCACCGGCATCATCATGAGCTCGGTTGTTCCGTCCATCAACTTCACCATCGAGCACATGTGCAAGAATTACTTCGGCTTTGAGCCGGTTCAGGTCGCCCCGGGCGTCAAGACGGGCATCAACATCCGCTACGACAACCCCCGTGAGCTGGGCTCGGACCGCATCGCCAATGCAGTCGCCGCCTATGAGCTGTACGGCGGCCCCTGCATCTACATTGACTTCGGTACCGCGACCACCTACGGCGTCATGTCCGCCAAGGGCGAATTCCTGGGCGGCGCCATCTGCCCCGGCCTCAAGCTCTCCGCCGAAGCGCTGGTAGACAAGGCCGCAAAGCTGCCCAAGTTCGAGCTGGTCAAGCCCGAATCGGTCATCGGCAAGAACACCATCACCAACCTTCAGTCCGGCATCGTATACGGCTACGTCGGTCAGGTAACCTATCTCATCCGCAAGATGAAGGAAGAAATCGGCGATCCGAACACCAAGGTCATCGCTACCGGTGGTCTGGCGCTGCTGGTTGCCGGTGAAACCGATCAGATCGACGTGCTCGACGGCCTGCTGACCCTCAAGGGCCTGCGCCTCATCTACGAAAAGAACCAGCAGTAATTCAAGGAGGACATGCATCATGATCACCCGCAAGGAAGAGATGACCGTATCCGTCAAGGAGCGCATGCGCGAGGGCATCGGCAGCGCCAAGCTGACCGCGCTCACCACCGCCCTGCCCAATCATACCCGCCTCTTCTCCACCATCACGCTCGAGCCCGGCTCCTCCATCGGCTATCATGTCCATGAGAATGAAACCGAGCTGTTCTACTTCGTCTCCGGCAAGGCCCGCGTCCGCGACGACGAGAACACCTACGAGCTCTCCGCCGGCGATTCCATGTCCACCGGTTCCGGCCATGGTCATGCCGTCGAAAGCATCGGAGACGAGCCGCTGGTCATGGTCGCGTGCATCGTTCTGGACTAACCGAATATATCAAACAGCCGCCCGGTTCATCGCCGGACGGCTGTTTTTCTGTCTGTATGCTCAATATAGATCCTTCGCCCTGTCCAGATACCGCTGAACGACGCCCTGCGCCGTCTCGTTGTCCTCTATATAAGGCGCGAGCATCTCAAGAAATCCCTCTGTGTCCGCCTCCTTAAAGGAGTAGGCCGCATAATACGCCCGGATGAACTCGGTAAAGTCCTCGCCCATCACCCTCTCCAGCTGATACAGAAAGGACGCGCCGCGCTGGTAGACGGCGGTGATATAGTCGCCGCCCAGCTCTTTCGGAGACCGGTCCACGGTCAGGCCGGAACCAAGGCTCCAGTCGGCATACATCCGCATGTCTTCCTTCACGCGTTCCCCGTTGTCCCCGACATGGCGCAGGTACACCGTCTCTCCGTAAGACGCGAAGCTCTCGTCCAGCCACGCCTCGTTATACTGGTCGTTGCCCACGACGCCGTAGAACCATTCGTGCGCCGTCTCATGGGCTACGACCTTTCTGATTTCCTGCTGCAGCATCTGGGCCGTCGCGCTGTCTTTCTCCAGATCCATCAGCATCGCGCCGTACATCTGATTGATTCGGATGAGCCCCGGCGCCTCCATGCCGCCCGCCTCGATGTTGGAATCGAGCACGTCCAGCTCGCCGTAGGGATACGGCCCGAACGCCTCCGTAAACGCCTCGACGGAAGCGAGCGCCGTCTCAAGATACATCTCGCCGCGCACATCGTCCGGGTTGCTGTTCCGGGAGAACCAGCTGTTGACCGTAACGCCGCAGATTTCGCCGGTCAGCATGTCCATCTCATTGGTTGCGACGATGGTGACGTCTCTCATATTCTCGGAAGTGATCCTCCAGACCGACTCTCCGTCCGCCGACGAAACCGGCTGCTCGTCGCCGCTGGCAATGACGTCGGTATACTTCTCCGGAAGGCGCAGCGTGATCTCATAATCCGAACAGCGGGTGAAGAAGCATTCGCCGTCGGAAAAATACTCGTCCGCCATCCATTTCCCGTCCTGCCAGATCGCAAGCATCGGATAGAACTGGCTCAGCTCGCAGGTCGCGGTGCTGATTGCTCCGCGGACCGAGCCGAAGTTGCTCCTCTGATAGCCGCTGGGCACGTGCGCCTTGTACTTCAGGGAGACAATCGTTCTCTCGCCCGGGCCGAGCGGCTCGTTCAGCTTCACATAGACGATCGATTCATCCTCCGCCACGGCAACCTCGAGCGCCTCGCCTCCGCAGCTTGCCTCTTCGACGCCGCTCTTCATGAGCAGCCCGCCGATGGAAGACGCCTCGATATACGAATGCATGTAGTCCCGGAAGCACAGATCGGTCCATGCATCGGCGCTGTCGTTGAATACATCCACCGTCATGTCGATCTCAAGCAGCATCCGACGCATCGGCAGCTTCTTTTCGGTGAGCGTCACGTCCATCCGATACCGGTTCCGCCCGTTCTCCTCCGCCTGCGCAAACGGCGCGCAGAGCATCAGAAGCACAGCGATCATTGAGATTGCCCATATGATTCTTTTCATCATCCCGTTCATCTCCTCTCTAAAGCAAATCTCCGGAGCACATCCGTATACGGACGCCTCCGGGGATAAATTGTATTGCGTTTCTCTTATTCCGGAGTGACCTCGTTGAAATAGTTGTGCTGGAAACGGCTGCGGACTTCCTCGATGGTTCCGCCCTGTCCCAGCGCCCACATGAGCTTCGTGACTGCGGCTTCGGTCGTCATGTCGTGACCCTGAATAACGCCCGCCGCCAGCGCTTTGCGTCCGGTCTGATACCGGGTAAAGTCGCTTCGCTCATACAGGCACTGACTGCAGACAACAACCGTCATGCCGCTTTCCACCAGTTTTTCAAGCCGTCCCGCCATATTCCGCCGAACAAACTGCAGGCCGCCCGCGCCAAACGCCTCAATGACCACTCCCTTATAGTTCATCGACGGCAGTGCATCGAGAAATTCCGGACGGGAAGCCGGAGTTAGCTTGAACAGAAAGACGTCCCCGCATAGTCCGTCGCACAGCCTGAACGCGCCTCCCGGCTTCTTAACCAGCTCACGACGGATCAGCAGACCATCGCCGCCGACCTCCGCAATATAGGGGTAATTGACGCTTTCGAAGGCATTGAAGCTGTTGGTTCGCACCTTGACTGCCCGCGCGCCCAGCATAACCTTCCGGTCAAATGCCACAAACACACCCGGAATGCCGCTCGCCGCCATGGCAAAAGCGCAGCGCAGATTCTCATATCCATCCGAAAGCGGATGTGCAATGGGCAGCTGAGAACCGGTCAGAACAACCGGAATCTCTATGCCCTGCAGCATGAACGTCAGCGCGGATGCGGTGTATCCCATGGTATCGGTGCCATGAGTGATGACGATGCCGTCATATCCTCTGCGCTTCTGCGCCACACACTCCGCAATCTTCTTCCATTCCTCCGGCTGCATGTTGGAGCTGTCAATCGAAAACAACGGAAATACATCGATTTCATATTCACCCGATGCAACAGATCCCAGCGCGTCTCGGATCAGCGAATTGGTAGAATCGGGAGCAAGCCCCTCGCCCGTAGGTACGGAAGCAATCGTGCCTCCCGTGGTAATCAAAAGCATCCGCCGCATGCGAAACCCCTTCTTTCAAACAATTCAGAATCTCCCCGTCAGTCAGCCGCGCTGCTTACACTTCTTCCCAGATTCTGCGCGCGTTGGACAGCGACACCGCCGTCGCATACGCCGGCTCCTCCAGACCCTCGAACTCGATCATGAGGTTTCCGTCAAAGCCCTTCTTCTTGAGCTCGCCCAGAATCGCCCAGATGTCCAGATCGCCCTGCGCCAGAATCGATCCTCTCAGATACTTGCCCGCATAGGAGCGGAACCAGTGTCCGCCACAGTCGAACTGAGTCGTATCGCCCGGATCACGCGTGCGGATGTAGAAATCCTTCAGATGGACGATCTCCGCGCGGTCCGCCAGCCGCCATGCAGCGACCGTCGGGTCCTCGTCCACGCAGGCGATATTGCCGGTATCCAGCAGCAGGCCGTAATTCTCATGATTCACGCCGTTCATCACGCGCTCCACGCGGTCACAGCCGTTGACGAAGAAGCCGTGGTTTTCGATGAGCGTGCGCACGCCGCGCGTTTTGGCATATTCGGTGATGCGCTGCGTACCCTCGATCATGCGGGGCAGCAGCCGGTCGAAATCGGCAAGGCCGTTCTGATTGAGCGGGCGGCGGAACGCGGAGATATCATGCCTCATTCTCGGAACGCCCAGTTCGGCCGCAACATCTACATGATGGCAGATGCGCGCAATTTCCTTTTCGAAGGCCTCGTCCTCCTCGACGCACAGATTGGCCAGCACGGAATAATTGACCGGCTCAACGCCCGCGTCCTTTGCCCGGGCGCGCACCTTTTTGATGAGCTCGGTGTCGATCGTGCCTTTTTCCTCATCGCTCAGTTTGAAGGCAAACGGAACAAACTCAACGCTTTCTCCGCCCTGCGCGGCGATCCAGTCGATCACCTCAAACAGGGTCATTTTTCCCTGCTCCATCAGGCTGTCCAGACAATAGCTGCTGACGCCGATCTTCATGTTCTGTATCCTCCTGCAGTGTGCTTATTCAATGCTCTGCCCGATCAGCTCAATCACCGCACAGCGCATGGCGATCAGCGCCGCGCCGGTCATGCAGCTTTCCTCGTGGCGGTCGCCCAGCCGGAGATGCGGCTTGCCCATCGCCTCGGCAATATCCGGATAAATCTTGCGGCATACTTCGCCGCCCACGATGATCTTCGCCGGGTTGTAAATCCCGTCGATCAGGCCCACGGTAATCTCCAAGTGTCTGCGGAAATCCGCAATAATCTCTTTTGCCCATTCCTGCCCCTGGCCGGCAGCCCAGACAATCGCATCCACCGAATGAACAGACGGGTCAGACTCCCGCGCCTTCCGGATCATCGCGCCTTCCCGGAGGTAATGCGCCAGGCAGTCGCTGCTTCCGTCCGGCAGCGTTCCGATCGGCGCCCGGCTGATCTCTCCAGCCTCATTGCTCACGCCGCGCACCATTACGCCGCCGCTGGTCGCAGCCAGGCCGATGCCCCTGCCGACCATAAGATACGCCGTGTCCACGCCGTCCTCAATGCCCATTCTGACCTTTTCGCCGATCAGACAGGCCTTGACGTCGTTCTCGATGCAGGCAGTCATGCCGAACGCCTCGGAAAAAATCCGCCCGAGCTCTATATTTCTCCAGTCCATCTGGAAGGAATGGGTCACGATTCCCTTGCACAGGTTCACCGTACCCGACAGGCATACGCCCACCGCGACGATCTTATCCCTCGCCCCGACGATTTCGTCAGGCATCCGGTCATACAGCGCTCTGGATTCCTGCGCCATCTTTTCAGGCGTACACTCGCCGTCCACCAGCGTTTCGCAGCGATACAGCGTTTCTCCCGCAAAATTCATTACGCACAGGCGGATCATGGATCGCTCCAGATAAACGCCGATGGAATAAAGCCCGTCCTCATTGACGCGCAGATTGGTCGCCTTCCGGCCTCTGCCCGAACGCTGCTCGCCGCTCGTCTCATAAATCAGCTCTTTGTTGAGCAGGGCCGTGACGATGCGGGTGATGCTGGTCGGGCTCATCCCGGTCAGGCGGGCGACGTCCGTACGGGAAATCGGCTGATGCTGCTTGAGCGTCGCCATCACCGATTGAATGTTGAACTGCTTGATATAGGACTGATCGCAGACCCGTTCGCGCGATGCATCATCACGCATATTCTGCTTAACGACTCCCATCTGATCCATTACTACAGAATCTCTTGCCCGCGTTCGCATGGCTCCGTCCTCCTTATCCGGCGCATGCAGCGCCATTTCAGCGATTGCTTCTATTATACCACAGCTTATCAGCCCTCGGCAAGGCACTCCTTAACAATCCGACGCCCATCGTCCTCTTTTTCGGCTTGATCCGCATTATCTGCGCCCCATTGCATATACAGAAAACGCCGGACAGACGCATATCTGCCCGGCGGGGTATAATATGACTGATCGCTTACGCCTGCTTCATGGGCGCGGCCAGAATCTCTTCCTTGCGGCTCAGCAGATCATCGCTGAACAGCGCTTCTTCCAGCTTATCGACGCCGATGCGATCGATCGCCTTTCCGAGGCGTTCCTTCTGATAAGCGTTTTCCTTGAACCAGAGCATAGTCTTCTCCATGATGGGGAGAATCTCCTCTTCACGCACCAGACGGGAGAGCTTGGTGCCCATGCGTGTGGTCTTGCCCCAGGTTCCGCCGACATACAGCTGATACTGAACCTCAGCCTCATGCGAGAACGCCTTGAACGGGCACTTGCCGGTGCACACGCCGCAGGTCTTGCACTTGCTCTGGTCGATGACGGGCTTTCCGTCCTCGCCGCGGGAAATCGCCTTGGAGGGACAGCTCACTTCGATCTGGCAGACCTTGCACGCGCGGCACTTTTCCGGATCATATTCCGGCACGCGGTGGCCTTCCACGCCGAAGTCGTTCAGACTGGGCTTCATGCAGCTGTTCGGGCAGCCGCCGACGCCGATCTTGAACTTATGCGGAAGCTTTACGTCCGCCCAGCCGATATAATATTCATGATAGATCTTTTTGGCCAGCGCCTGCGTGTCGAAGTTTCCGTAAACGCAGGTCGTGCCCTTGCAGGCAGTAACCGGGCGAATCTTCGCGCCGGTGCCGCCGAATTCGATGCCCGCGTTTTCCTTGACGAACGCGCGCGCCTCTTCAATCTTCTCAAACGGAATGCCGACGACCTCCGCAGCCAGACGGCTGGTAAAAGCGACCGTGCCGTTTCCGTATCTCTTCGCACACTCGGCGATCACCGCCAGCTGCTGCGCCGTAAATACCGATCCCTCGGGCACTACGCGGCCGGAAAACTGATCGGTGCCGCGGTTGCGCAGAAATCCCCACGCCTTGACGCGCGCTACATCTTCCTTGGACAATGCCATGCTCCTTCATCCTCCCAAACTAATTTCTGTTCACTCATTATACACCAACCCGCCCGGCCAGTACAAGCCCAAACACAAAAATCGCCCCGGCCATGTCCCACAACGGCCGGGGCAGATACATAGGAGGGGTATCCCTCTCCCCTGAGAGGCTGTATCAATCGATCTCGTAGGTGATTTCAACCTTCGCCGTCAGGCTGAGCAGACCCGCCTGAAGGGTGGTCGCGGCGGAGCCCTCGGTCGTCATGGCCATGTCGTACATCACGACGCTGTTCGAGACCGCATAGCTGTAGCTTTCCTTTTCAACGATCGAAGCGGGGATCGGCGGAAGCTCCACGCCCGCCGCCGCGGCAATCACCTTTGCCTTGCGCATGCCGTCCTGAACGGCCAGCGTCAGCGCCTGATCGCGCGCTCCGGTCTGATCGGAGGACATGAATTCCACGCCGCCCAGCTGATTGGCGCCCGCCTGCATGGCCGCGTCGATGACGGTTCCGGCCTTGTCGAGATCGCGCACGCAGACCGACAGCATGGCAATCGCGCTGTAGCCGATCTTTTCGGAGGTGCCGCGGATCGAGCTGTATTCATACTCTTCCTCAATCCGGTACTGAGCAGTGGCGATATCCTCGGAGGCAATGCCCAGCTCCTCGGCCGTCAGCGCCTCGATGACCTTGTTCATCGCTTCATTGACCGTTCTCTGCGCAACAAGCACCGCTGCATCGGTCGCCGTAACGCCCAGATGAATCATCACCATATCCGGCTGCAGCTGTACCGTCGCCGTGCCGCTTACAGTGATCGTGTCGTCCGCCAGCGCAGCGCCGCCCATCGTCATGAGCAGCACCAGCATGAGAATCAGCGCCGTCATCTTCTTCATTCCGTCACTCCCTTTCTCTTTGCCGTGTTCTGATTAACCTCTGCGCTTTTTCGCCCGGATCATGCAGACCGCCGCAATCACCAGCGCCAGCGCGGGAATCCATACAACAAGCTTCGGAACCGCCGTCGCCAGAACGACCAGGGCGTCCTGTCCGAACTCCTTCAGCCACTGAACGGAATCACTGAAGCCCTGCTTCATCCGCTCGCCCAGCGAAGCCGGAGCCTGAACCGGCGCCTTCAGCTGCTCGGTCAGCGTCAGTTCGACGGTCGAATAGCTTCTGAGGCTCTCCCATCTTCTAAGGTCGCCCTCGAGCGATTCGATCGAGCCGATCACCTCCGTCATCTTCTGATCAATGGCAATCAGCTCATCGACCGTCGAGGCGGCGGCCAGCATCTCATCCAGCTTCTGCTTCTGAAGCTTCATCGCATTCAGGCGGGACTGCGTGTCCATATACCGCCCGGTGACGTCCTCCGCGGATTCGCTGCGAAGAACGGTCCGGCCCAGCTGATCAAGCTCCATCAGGAAATCACCCAGCCGGTCGCTCGGTACGCGGACCGCCGCGCTCAGCGTGCGTCCGGCGCTGCTGAGTTCATCGGCCGCCGTCTCGCTGCGTTCCTCAAACCACGCGTCGTATTCGCTGACCAGATCATTCAGCCACTGAACGTCCGTATCATAGTTCTCGGACTGAATGCTGCGCGCAGCCGACTTAAGAACGACCGTCTCGTTCGCACTGCTGACGATATCTTCTTCCTGCATCGTCCGCGCGCCGTTCGCAGCGCCGTCGGACTGAAGCCCGGTCATCACATATCCGCCGAGCAGCGCCGTGCCGCTTTCCCGCTCGTTCTTATATTCCTGCTCCGAAGCCGGCAGGGCAAATCCGCTTTCGGTATCCAGCGTGATCACCGCTGCGGGCGCTGCGGGCACATCTCTGCCCAGCCGCACGGTGTAGGTGCTCATCACCAGCACGACCAGCGCTGCGGCCACCGTCGCCAGACTCCTCGTCCAGCCCGCCATGGGATTTTTCTATTTCTTCGCCTCATCGCGGACGGCCTTTCGCCACGCGGCCTGAGCCTGCAGCGGAACGGATACCTCGCTGAGCTCCGCGCACATGTCCATGAGCATTAAGGCCTCTTTCATCAGCTCCCGGCAGGAAGCGCAGCCCTCCGCATGCTTTTCCATCATCAATCGCTCGTCGCGTCCCAGCGCGCCGTCGATATAAGCGTCTATATTTGATTTGAATGTTTCACAATTCATCGCCATGTCCTCTGTTCCCTCCCTTCAACTCTTAGACCGGATGTCTGCCGAAAAGTTCCGGCTGCTCCATCAGCATGGAGCGGAGCTTTTCCCGGCCCCGGCTGATTCTCGATTTGATCGTTCCGACGTTGGCGTTGAGCGCCTGCGCAATCTCGTCGTAGCTGCAGCCCTGAATGTCGCGCAGCACGATGGCCGCCTTCATATCGTCGGGCAGATCCGCAATCGCGCGCTCCAGAACGCGCCGCTGCTCCGAGCGAAGGGAGCTCTGCTCGGGCGTATCTCCGTCGTCGCTGGGGGCAAATCCGTTTTCCAGCATGGCGTCCAGCGAAGTCGCCGTCCGGTTTTTGCGCCGCCTGAGTTCATCGAGGCAGCTGTTCATGGTGATCCGGTACACCCACGTCGAGAAGGACGACTGGCCTTTGAAGCCCGAAATCGCGCGGTACACGCGGATCATCGCTTCCTGCAGGCAATCCTGCGCGTCCTCGCGGTTTCCGCACATTCTCAGCGCCACCGCATACATCTTGCTCTCATGGGCCGACATCAGCTGTTCAAACGCATATGCGTCACCGCGCCCGGCTTTTATAATCAGTTCATGCTCGTCCATTCCTGCCTGCACGCCGGTCACCTCCATTTTACTGACGCATGATACTATCCTAAGACGCTTCCGCCGCTCTTCCGGTTGCCATACAAAGACACATTTTAACATATTTTTCCCGGAAACCGGAAAATGAAACGCCTTTTCACCGATAAAACAAAAAAATGCGCCAGGAAAAACTCCTGACGCCTCAAATCATTGACAAACCCCGGTGAGGTTTGGAGAGGCAGGGAGCCTCTCCATGTTCAATCAAAATTGGCGACATGTGCGTCAATTTTGTGGCATTTTCCGAAGCGCAGCGGAGAAAAATGCTTCTTTCCCTGCATTTTCGC
>JAFQQU010000264.1 GCA_017410445.1 Clostridia bacterium
GCGGTTCTCGCCCTCGGGAGAATCATAAAAAGCGACCGGCTTCTGAATATCAACAAAGGCCATGCCGAGCGTCAGGCCGAATATGGCCACCAGCATCAGAACACCCAGCAGAGCGATGCCGACAATCCTGCGCTTGGACGCATTCCGGACCTTTCCGTAGATCGTCAGAGCGCCCGCAGTCAGCAGCAGAAGAACAATCAGAATGACGGCGACGATATATACCCAGAAGTGAACGTACAGAACTGCGGATCCGGTGAACATGATGAAGCCCATCAGCGCAAACATCAGCACCACGGCGGAAATCAGGCAGATCTTGGCCGGCAGCTTGCTCGGAGTGCCAGCGGGCTCGGTCAGGTCCGGACCGTAATTTAAAAGACGTCGATAATTACTCATTTCTGGAACCTCCATGCGAATTTTACGTCTATTATATCACAGGTTTATGTGCACTGAAAGACATTCATGTTCAAATTTACATTCAGCGAACAGGAGCGTACCGATTATGAAGAAACTGGGCTGCCTGCTTCCCATCATCGTGATCATCCTGATTATCGGCGGACTGATATACACCGGCGTCATCACCGAAACCATGCTCTATTCCTGGGCCGACCGCGGTCTGTCCGGCGCAATCGGTCTGCTACAATCCCTGCAGGACGAATTGAGAAGCAAAACCGGCGCGACCGAAGAGGAAAAAGCTTCCCTTCTTCTGGTGAATGCAGAGCACCCCCTTCCGGACGGCTACGAGCCCGCGCCCATGGTTCGCCTGTTTGACCAGAAACGGCATTTCCTGCTGGCCCGGGACGACCTGTATCTCACCGAAGAGGTCTTTGAGGCAGCAAACCGGATGTTCAAGGCCGCTGAGGACGAAGGACTCAACGGCTTCATCATGACCAGCGCCTACCGCTCCCGTGATAAGCAGGAGGAGATCTATCAGGAAAGCGCGGCAGGCCTTGCCCAGAAGCCCGGCTGCAGCGAACATGAAACCGGGCTTGCCTTTGACGTCACCGCCCGCACCAGCACCGGCAGCTTTGCATATACCGAGCAGTGCCGCTGGCTGCTGGCCCACTGCCACGAATACGGCTTCATCCAGCGCTATCCCGAGGGCAAGGAATCCATCACCGGTATTTCCTACGAGCCGTGGCATTACCGCTATGTCGGCGTCGAAACCGCGAAAAAGATGAAGCGGCTGGGCGTAACGCTCGAAGAGTATCTGGGCGGCTGATTCCGTTCACTCTTCCCTTTCATCAGCAAACGGCATGAGGAGAATCCGCTTCTCCCCATGCCGCTTTTCTTTTCCTACTGAACCGTGGTTACGTTTCTTACAATCGCGTCGATTTCGCCTTCCAGCTGATCGATCGATTCGCCTGCGTCGATTCTGTCCGCCAGTTCGTTGATCTTGCGCACATCCTCCTCCGCCGCCGTCACGGCAACCGTGCGAATGTTCCGGTCTGCCGCCTGAATCTCGCCGGCGACCATGTCATGGATGCGCTGCGTCATTTCGCCCTGATACTCGTCCGCAAACTCCACGCCGACCAGCGCGGTGTTTCCGTTGACAATCACGCGGCTGGACCGGATCTCCGAAATCATGTTGATCTTGCCTTCCACATCCGAGCGGCCCTGCAGCCAGTCAAACATCTCGGGCATGCCGGTCGCCGTCGTCTGGGGCATGGCTGTCGCGCCGAAGTCGAGGCCGGGCATGAAGCTGTTATCCGGCTGAGCGGTGGATTCTGCGCCGGGAATCACGCGGGCGCCTGCGTTCATGCAGCCGGCAAGAATCAGGCAGCCGGTCAGGGCGCAGAGGATAATTGCTGTCCATTTGTTGTTCTTCATCATGAAAAATCCCTCCCTTGCGCCACATATTCTGCGCAGGAAGGGATTTTTTAATCAGTGATCCGATGGAAAATTGCGTCAATCGTCTTTTCGGTAGAAGCAGCATCCTCCGATAAACTCGCGCAGGATCGAATTGATCGGGATCTCATCCTCGACATCCGAGCTCTGGAAGTAGTTGAGGAACTTGACCAGCCTGCGGGCCATCGTATAATGCGGGCTGTCCGGCGGCAGATTGATCAGGATCGGATAGATGTACTTTTTCATAATGGCCATCTCATAGGCCAGCGAGGAATTGAACATAACGTCCGCTTCCTCCTGGAACGGGAAAATATACTTCTCCTCGCCCCTGCGGACAGACGGCCACATGGACATCGTCGTTTCCGGCGTCGTTCCCCGGAACTGATAATCGCGTACCATGCGCCGAAGCAGGCGGGCGTCCGTCGTACGGATCCGGTTATGGTCGTCCAGATTCAGTGTGGTGAGCGCGCTGATGTAGATTTTGAACTTCAGGCTTCGCTCCACCTCGCGGGTCAGCTCGTCGTTCAGGCCGTGAATGCCCTCGATGATGATGGGCTGATCAATGTCCGCCTGAACGGTGTGCGTCCGGCCGGTCCGCTTGCCGGTGTGGAAGTCGTAAATGGGCGTCTCCACCTTTTCGCCATGCAGAATCCGTACCAGATGCTCGTTGAACAGATCGACGTCCAGCGTGTCGAGCCGTTCGAGGTCCTGTTCTCCGTTCTCATCGTACGGGATCTTCTCCCTGTCGATATAATAGTCGTCCAGAGAAATGGCCATGGGCCTGAGTCCCAGCACCTTCAGCGCGATGGACAGGCGGTGTGAGAAGGTCGTTTTGCCCGAAGAGGACGGACCGGCAATCAGAATGAGCCGTGCGCCGCTCTCTGCAAACTGATCTGCAATCGCCGCGATGCTCTTTTCATGCAGCGCTTCGTTTACGCGGATGAATTCGCGCAGCTGACGGCCGGACACCATCCGGTTAAGATCGGCCGCGTTGCTGCAGTCGAGAATCTCGTTCCACTTTGCCGACTGCGCAAAGGTTTTCATCAGCTTCGGCACATCGAAAAAGGGAGCGACGCGCGACGGGTCTTCCGGGTCCGGCAGCTGAAGCACCACGCCGGGCATGTGATACCTGAGCGCAAACACATTCAGAAAGCCCGTGGACGGAGCCATCGCGCCGTAGAAATACTCCTTCATCTCTCCCAGCGAATATAGCTGAAAATACTCATACGGCCTGTATTTAAGCAGCTCAACCTTGTCATACTGCCCCGTCGCCTCAAAATGAGCGACTGCTTCCGCTTTGGACATGGAGTGTTTTTCAAACGGCAGATCCTGATTGGCGATCTCCCTCATTCTGTCCTCGATGCGGTGCACCATCTGCGGAGTCAGCGCCGTGCCGCCGGTAATTACCGCATATACGCCGTTGCCCAGCGAATGCTCCAGCCGCACGCGCCTATCCGGGTACAGCTGCTTAATCGCCAGCAGAAAGATAAATCTCAGCGACCGCTCGTAAATCAGCCGTCCTTCATTGGTTTCATATGTAATGATTTTTGCCTCCGCCCCGGGCTGCACCGGCTCGGTAAGCTCCAGCGTTTCGCCGCCCACCTGCACGGCCAGCGGACGGATTTCACCGAAGTGCTCCATTGCCGCCTTCATATACCGCTCTCCCGGCGCCGCTTCAATATATTTCCCGTTCAGTCTGTAGTCCATTGATGAACCTCCCTTCACAAAGGATCTCCTCTTTGATTATATTCTATCACGAATTCTCTTCGCTGTACAGGATATTAGACGCATCCCGCGCGTTTTCGTTTCCAATATTCTTCCAACCGTTCATCCGTCGACGGAAAACGGCGCGAAGCAATGCCCCGCGCCGTTTCATCTCAGCAAACACGTATCTTCCGCATCTATTTTACTTCTTCCAGCCGGTCACTTCGTCAAACACAGGCCAGGAAAGCGCGGCATAGAAGCGATGTCCTTCCGGGCCGACAACATGTCTCGCCATGTCGGGCGCGCCGGCGTCCCGATACAGATCACATGCGATCTCCATCTGCTCCTTCGCAGAATCAATCGGGAAAATGCCGTCGTGCTGACCGTTGACCACCACGAAGGGACGCGGCGCAATCAGACCGGCCAGATCGCCCATATCAAAATACTTCATGATCGAAGGAATATAGTTGCACAGGCAATGCTCCTGCGCGCCGATCGAAGGCAGATATCCGCAGAACGCGCAGGACGGCATGGCGGCCGCAATGCGCGGCTCAACCGCTGCGGCATAAATGGTAGCCGTACCGCCGCCGGAATTGCCCATAATGGCGATGCGGCTCATATCGATCATCGGGAAGTGCTTTTCAACCACGTCAATCGCACGGGACACATCCCAGCATCGCTCGCCGATCAGCGTTCTGCCCAGCATCAGCGCCTGTACCGCCGGCTGACGGCAGGCAGGTCCCTTGGGCGTGCCGCCGCGCTCGCCGAACGCACGCTGCTCAATCGCCAGCGCAGCCTGTCCGCGCGCTACGATCTGCCGGGCGAAATCCCGGTCGCCGCCGGAGATGGTCACCTCGTCGCCCTCACAAATCGGGCGGCCCAGCGAAATATGCATTCCCTTGGAATGTCCCTGCAGACAGATGATCAGCGGCAGGTTCTCCTGAGGCACGTTTTTCGGCAGCAGCAGATGGCAGCTGACGTCCACCAGCGGCTCGCTCTGGAACAGGAAGCGGATTTCCGTACAGGAAGGATCCTCATCCTTCGTCCACTCGATCCGGAAATTCTCCTCGGCCCGCTCAAGCGGCAGTCCCAGCAGCTCCATCAGCTTGCTGCCGGCCTTTTCCTGCCATGCCTTGAAGTCCTCGTCCCTGCTCTTTCGCATCAACGGCTTAATATCTTTCATCAGCTGAAGATTTCTGACCTGCGGATCCAGCGACATATCGTAACCCTCCCGTGCATGAACTGATTTACAGTATCATTTTACCGCCAATTAACGAAAAAGTCTACTGGAAATTGTCCGTTTCCAGTAGAAAATCTTATTCATTTCTATCAGCGCACAGTTCGCAAGGGCTGAAGAGCAGCCTTCCCGCCGCCAGCGGAATTCTCTGCGCCGCCACCGGATTGATCAGCCGTTCGCACTTGTCCGAGGCATGATATTTCGTTCCGCTGTACGGCGCAATGTAAACGCTGCCCAATGCCGCCATCCAGACAATCAATCCGATTAACGCAGCAGCCGCTCCTGCGCCGATCCATATTCTTTTCCGCCGCCAAGTGCGCATCAGCCTTCCGCTTCTTACCGGGAATATCCGGGCAATGTATATATAGTGCCCGTTTGCATGACTCCATTCGTCGTCCGATATACTCAGTACCAGCACAGCTTCATCGAGGCGCATTTCATTCTTCGGATAGTATTCCGGGTCGGTCATTGCAAACCCTGTGTACTCAACGCCCCGGCACGTAAAATCCGCCTTGTACTTCGGCTTTCCGCTCGCGCCGATTGTCGTATAAAGATGAAAATCCTGAACCCGCACCATTTCGAGCGAATGCTGAAGCTTCGTGACGTCCGTCTGAACAATATGATGGTGCGACCCGAACAAATCCGCCCGCTCCTCGCAAGGATGAAGCTTTATCGCTTCCTCAAGTCTTATCTTCCCGAGAATCCGGATCTTTCCCTCCCCGGCAATCAGCACGTTTTCCCTCTGCACCGGGCCGGGCACATCCTCCCGGACTTCCACCAGCACCCTATCCAGCAAGCCCGCGCATCGCTTTGCTTTCCGGTCATACAGCATTTCGTCATTCAGCGCGCCGTGCGTTTCTTTATCCTCGGATACCAACCTGATCCACCTGCCGTCCGCACAGTCGAAGCCCGCGACGCAGTATCCGCCGTACTTGGATGATTTCGTCATGAGAATCATCTCAATACTTCGCATGTGCGAACGCCTCCTTCCTTACAGATGAACAGCCTCGACTCCGAACAGCTTCTCCATTCTCCCGGCAATCAGTCTTCTGTGGCAGTGCTCCGGCGTATCCTCGCTGCACAGAAGGCACCACCCGCCCTGTGTTACATCGGTGTAAGTCCTCATAAGATACTCATCGAGGTTCCTTTCATCCATCAGCCGGTCAAACCGCGCTTCGTATTCGTCCCAGCCGAATTCCTTTTTCTTGTATCCGCTCAGGATTTCATCCGTCGGCGCGAGATACGGATCGTGCACATATCTGCAGTCAAGCATCCCTCTCAGAAAATACTGAATATCCGGCATTCTCGCAAATCCCGCCAGCTGAGACGTATTCTTCAGCCGCACGTCCAGCACAACGCGGACCTTCGCTTCTCTCAGCCGCTCAAAGAAGTCCTCCGCCGTTGTTTTCGTGAATCCGATGGTATACAGATGCATTTCCGTCTTCCTTTCTGTATCCGATCTTTCTGTTCTGCTCCTTATATGCCTCAGCGAGCAGCTCATCGCTGCTTTTCTCCTCATCCAGCATCGAAAGCTGATATCGGTTCGGAAAATACAGATCCAGCAGCCTCATTTCAAGCTGTTCGTGCGTTTCGTTCCCGTCCGGAGTGATATGAATCACCGTCCAGCCCCGTTCGCTGAAGTATCTCGCCGCCATGACCGCGCGGTGACAATTGACCGGGTCTTTTTCCGCACACATCAGCACGCAGGTCTTTCCCGCCTCCGTCATCTGCCAGACGCGCTCATATCCCGCCCGGAAAGAATCGGACAGCACATATTTCTCGAAATCCGTATATCCTTCTTCGGAGAGATATTCTCGTTTCATCTGCCGCGCGCCGAACTCCTCTGGCATATGCTCATATCGGACGCCCTGTCCGCTCAGAAACTTCCCGATTGCCGCCCTGTCATATTCCGGGCGATACCGGGACGCGGCAACAGACCGCACGTCAATCACGCAGTCAATGCCGTTCATTCTGAGCGTTCCGGCAAATTCTTCCCTTTCATACGCGCTGTATCCTATGGTGAACAGCTTCATTCTCATCTCATCCCGATTCGCAGTATTAACCAGATTATACCACATCCGCCGTGCATCCGTCCATAGAATACATAAAAGGACAGGCCCCACTCTGTAGAGCTACAATACATCTTGGAAAAAGAGAAAAAAGAAGAGAGATTTGAAAGCCAA
>JAFQQU010000265.1 GCA_017410445.1 Clostridia bacterium
ACGGAACTCTGGATGTGCGGCGACGGCGAGGTCGAGGAGGTCGCCGACCGGGCAAAAGAACTGGGCATCGGCGATATGCTCCGGCATACCGGATGGATTGCCGGGGAGGAAAGGGAAGAATGTCTGAAGCATGCGATGGTGCATGTACTGCCTTCTTACCGCGAAGCGCTGCCGATGAGCATTCTGGAGACCATGGCGCGCGGTATCCCCAATATCAGTACGAGAATCGCTTCCATTCCTGAAGTGATCAAAAACGGAGAGAACGGCCGCATGATTGAGCCGGGCGATATTCCGGCGCTTCAGAAGGCGATTCTGGATATTGTCTGCGATCCGCAGCGGCGGGAAGCAATGAGTTTCGAAGCGTATAAACTGATTCAGGAGGGATTTTCATTGCATAACAATGTGGTGTTGCTTGAAAACATGTACCGTAAGATGATCCGGAATCGGGACGACGCTGGAATCAGCCCGAAGCGCAGGCGCCGTCTTCTGATGCTGGCGGCCGCCGTACTGTGCGCGGCGTTGGTGCTCTTCGGCGTATCGGGCCTTTGCAGCGCAGAGGAGGAAACGGAGATTCCTGCGCTGACAGCTTATATGTTCGGGTATACGAACGACCTGTCCAGAGGATACATGGATCTGGCCGAAAACAGCGACTACAACCTGTGCTTTGTAGAAATCGACGCACAGCTGCATGAATTTACGTCGCTCACGGTTCACCTTCCTGAAGGGACGGAAAGACAGGCGGCGTATCTGAGCGACAGCATGAAAGTACTCGAGTCGTACAACATGACGGGAACGACTTCGGTGCCGGCCAATACAGAGGCCAAGTACCTTTGCATTCCGATGAAGAGGGAAGAGTACGATCTGATCCGCGTCATCGGAACGCTCAGCGAGGCGGCTGTAAAGGCGCGCAGCGAAAGTGAATCGCCCTTTGCGGGCAAGCGACTTTCCGTTATCGGCGACAGCTTGAGCGCGCTGCGCTACTATGTGCCGAGGGGCTATTACTCCGAGTATCCCAAGGAGGATGTGGTTACGCAGTCCATGTGGTGGCATCGGCTGGCGCTGGCGCTGGATATGGAAATCTGCGAGATCAATGCCTGTGCAGGGTCCGGCGTGACGGACGAGTGCTCGGCGCCTGCGGCGCTGGCGGCCGGCGCGGGACGCGGCAAGCTGCTGCACGATGAAAGCGGCGATCCCGATGTGATCATCGCACTCATTGGCGGCAACGACGTTCTGACCGACGCTCCGACGGACAAGATCGTCCGCGAGTATCGCAGGATGGTGGAGGATATCTGTTCGAGCTACCCGCAGGCGCAGATTTACCTGTGCGCCTACAGCGATCCGGATCCGAGTGAAAGCTTCCGCATGGCATGGCTGCGCAAGGAGATCGAGGATATCGCTGCCGAATACGGCGTCGGGATGATTGCGATTCCGTCCAGGCTGAATTCGATGACCTATGATGGTAGTCACTATACCGCACAGGGTCAGGCTGAAGTCGCCTTGGTGATTGAGCAGGCTCTGCTGGCCGACGGCTGGCGTCAATAAATATACATCATAATGAAGAATCCAATGGAACACATATCCAGACAGGAGGAACGGCATGCAGAAAAACAAAAAGACCGGGATTGGTCGAATCATCTTCGGGGTACTTCTCCTCGGAGTGCTGGCGCTTGCGGCTGTGTTTGCCTACAACCACTATGCGCTGAATGAGAACTTTAAGGAAACCTTCTATCAGGTGGGCTCCGGCAAGATTGTGGATGATCTGAGGGTGATTCAGATTTCTGACCTGCATGATAACGAGTACGGCGAGGGCAACGAGAAGCTGCTGAGCCGAATCGGCGAACTGACGCCCGATATCATCATGCTCACGGGCGACATCGTCGATCGCGAAAGCGCGGATACGCAGAAGGCTGTGGCGCTGTGCGGCAAGCTGGCGGAGATCGCGCCGGTGTACTACGTGTACGGCAATCATGAAACCATCCGCGCGTTCGGTTACAACGACATGAGTCTGCCGGAGCTGGATCAGCTGACCGGCTGCACGGAGGAGACGCGCAGCTCTGAGCCGCTGCACGCAATGACGGACGATCTGAAGACGGCGCTTGAGGCGGTCGGCGTGAACGTTCTGTGGAACGAGTATGAGACACTTGAGATCGGCGGTACGCAGATTGACGTTTACGGCGTGCTCACCGACGATCCGTTCGCGTTCTGGGAGTACGCGGAGGACACCTACGTGGAGTTCTGCGACGAGAACCGTGATCACCTCAAGCTGATGCTCTGCCACAGACCGTATATTTACGAAACGTGGTACGGCGGCGCGTGGTCCGACCTGACGATGGCGGGTCATACGCACGGCGGTCAGGCGCGTATTCCGTATATCGGCGGCGTGTATGAGTACCGCAACGGACTGCTTCCGGAGTTTGGCGGCAATCGCTGCTACGTCGCGGGCAAGTATGATGTAAACGGTTCTCCGCTGGTTGTCAGCACCGGTCTGGCGGGCGACGACTGGTTCAGAATCAACAACCAGCCGGAACTCGTCGTCATTGACGTGAGCCGCTATTGATACGGAAAGGGGATAAGCAAGAATGACAACGATGATTCTTCTGTTCTTCCTGTGCGGCGTTGCGCTTGCGGCGATGATGGCATTGCTGAGGGTCCGCAAGTCCGCCGGCAAGCTGTCCTGGCGTGCGGCGCGCACGAACATCTTCTGCATGCCGAAGTTCAGGATCGGCGTTGCGCTGCTGGCATTTTTGTACGCCGCTGTTTTCTCTGTCTGCTATATTCACTTTGAGCAGCAGACGGCGTCTGCTGTCATCTCCCTGAATTACGACGAGGCGTATAAGGGTCAGAACGCCAACGGCACCCGCTACAACATGTCCGAAATCATCTCGGAAGAGGTTGTGCAGCGTGCGATTGAAAAGGGCGCGCTCAAGAACGTGACGGCGAAGGCGCTAAAGGAGTGCCTCACGGTTGAGCCGCTGGTGGAAGGCAGCGCCTATATCGAGGAGCAGTACCATATTTCCACCGAGTTCAAGGTCACCTTTGAAGCTAACAAGAATACGGCTCACCTTGACGCTGAGAATGTGGTCATGCTGATCGGTCATGCGTATAAGGACTACTACATCGACACCTATGCGGATGACTTCAATGTGCTGGTCGCAGCGATTGACGATCAGACGGACTACACCACTATGGATTATCTGGACGCTGTGGAAGCGCTGAGCTACAAGGTACAGCGCGTTCAGGGCTATATGTACGAGCTGGCCAACGAGAATCCGGGCTTCGTTTCCACGACGGGCGAAACCTTTCAGTCTCTGGCCGCCAAGTGCGACAACGTGAATACGGTTCAGATCGGCAACAATCTGAAGGCCTACCTGCTGGATAACGGCGTTTCCAGAAATCCGGAAAAGTACATCGATCGCCTTTCCTTTGACAACAACCGCTATGACTTTGAACATCAGCGCGCAAAGGCGTCCTTTGACGTCAGAAATCAGGCGGTGAACATGTACGCCGAGGAAATGACCCGCATTACGCTGATTCCGACGTGGGATACGACCGGCGAGTTCTATATGGGCCGTACGAAGGTCGGCGTGGACAGCCTGTCTCTGGAAGCGAGCGAGTTCAGCCGGCTGGCGGCGGATTATTTCGAGGGTATCGAAACGAATCGCCTGCTGATTGAAAAGATGAAGCAGTCCACCAGCGAAGGAAGCAACGCGTATGTGGATCAGATGATCGAGCGCATCGGCGCGGAAATCAAGGAACTGGCGCAGGACGCGATGATCGTCAGCCGCGAGTACTCTGAAGCGAAGATGAACCGCTGCATTTCCACCAACGCCATGGAGCATTCCTTTGCCAAGTATGTGATTCTGTGTGCGGCGCTGTTTGTGATGTTCTATGTTGCGGCCAGCGTCTTCGTGCAGGCTAAGCAGACGAAGAAAGGATGAGTGAAGCGATGCGTGACTTTCAGATTTCGCGCTATATCAGAAAGTGGCTGCCCTGGATCGTTGCGGTCTGCCTGATTGCCACTGTAGGCGTATATGTGTTTCTCTCCGTTCAGCAGGTGTATGTGGCTTCTGCCGTTATTCGCTATACCAGCGAGGACGCGGCGGCCGGCTTGACGCCCATGCAGACGGAGCTTGACGTCGATGAAATCCGCTCCTCGGGCATCATGTCCAAGGTGCTGACCAACCTTGAACTGGACGATAAGGCGTACTCTGTGGACGACCTGATTGCCCGCTTCAAGATTGTGGAAGTGCTCGACGAGGATGAGGCAGCCCGCAAGGAGGCTATTCTTGACGAGGGCCTTGAGTATACGATCAAGCCCACGACGTATATCGTCTCCTTTGAAGCGACCAACGATGAAGGCGAAAGCTTCGCTCGTATGGTGCTTGACGAGACGCTGGACGTCTATTTCTCCCAGTACAGCGAACGCTACGTGAATGTCGGACCGCTGGCCAACTCTCTGGACAAGCTGTACGCCAGCAACTACGACTACATTGAGATTCTGGAGATCATCGAGAGCAATATCGCTCAGACGCTCGAAGGCCTTGGCACCCGCAGCCAGAATTCGCCGTATTTCCGTTCTGCTGCGACCGGCATGACCTTCGGCGACCTGATGAGCGAGTTCCGCTTCATTCAGTCTGTCAAGATTTCTGATATCTATGCGGATATCTTCAAGAATCAGGTGACCAAGGACAAGAACCTGCTGATTGCCCGCTACAACGATCAGATCCGTCAGAACAGCATCACCACCAAGGTGGAAGAGGAACGCATTGCCGACCTGATGGTGCTCATCAACGAGTATGTGACGAAGATGAGCGAATCCGGCAATACCAACATCACCTGGGAATACATTCTGGATGACGTCTATCATCGCGACCTGACCGACATGAGCGGCCAGATGATCGGTTCCGGCGACCAGACGGTGACCTATGACAGGCTGATTTACGGCTGGAGCACCTACAGCGACAGCAAGGAATATGCGCTGGTTGATTCCGCTTACAGCCAGTACGTGATCGATGTGTTCGCCGGCTGCGTGAGCGGCTGCGAGGTGATCGGTGCGGAAGAGGAAGCGGAGACTGTGGAAGCCGCGGCGCTGATTCCGTTCCTGATGACCGAAGAAGAGCGCCGTGCGGCCGAGGAGGCCAAGAATGCGCCGGTTGTTCATATCTGTTCGGAGAGCACGCTGACCTGTGCTGCGCAGAACATGCATGGCTATGACGAGGTGGTCAAGAGCGTCGAGGAAAAGATTGACAGCCTGCTGGGCGAACTGGCCGGACTGTATGCGGTCGTCGACTCCACCAACGAGGAGTATAATCGCTTCATCGGCGCGGACAACATCTCCATGCTGTCCACGGTTTCCATTGACGAAGGCATGAACGTCAAGCTGTACACGGCGCTGGCGGCGGTGTTCCTGCTGGTGGTCTGCTGCTGCGGCGCGATCTTCCTGGGCCGTATCAACGATATCGTCGAGTATGCGTTCTATACCGATCATATGACCGGCATGCGCAACCGTACGGCGTTTGACAACTATCTCAAGAGCAACGATAAGACGATGCTCGGCGGCGGCGAGGCCTGCGTGGCGGTTACCATCGCCAATCAGGCTGAGGTGAACGAGAAGTTTGGCCGCGAGACGGGCGACGAGCTGATCAAGTTCTTTGCGGAGAGCATGAAGGACGCCTTCGGCAAGAATGCTTCTGTGCTGGTTTACAACGGCAAGGCGCAGTTCATCGCCATGCTGGACAACATGGACGCGGCGGCCTGCGAGTATGCCGTGCAGCATTTCGCGCTGATGATCGAGAAGCGTCAGTCGCTGCAGGACGTCGGCGTCGAATACGATATGGGTTATGCGCAGACGCAGCGTGACGACGTGTACAGAGTCAGAGGCCTGCTTTCCAAGGCGATCAGCCAGCAGGTGCGCTATGGCGTCTGTGAGGAGGAACAGGCCTGATGAGCCTGACGTTTATTCTGAAAGGAAGGAGGCGTAAAGATGTTTGAGAGTAAAGTCAGAGAGAAAGTTCTGGCGGTATACTACATTGCGCTGGCTGCGATGATGTATTATATGCTGGATGATACGATTTTTGTCTACACGGTCATCCCTACCAGACAGATTTGCGTGCTCCTTCTGATCTTCTCGGGCTTTGTCAGCTTTCTGATCAGGCCCAACATTGCCCGTGGCGTGGAGGTGCTGAAAGGAACAGTAATCCTTTCAGCGCCCCTGCTGGCAATGGTTATGGTTTCGCTGCCGATCTGGATTACCCGCCAGATCGGCGTGCACGAGTTCAAGGTTGTGATCTGGCATCATGCGGTCTATGTCAATCAGGTGTTTGCTGCGCTGACGGCGGGCGTATTCCTGTATCAGTTCGGCGAAAAGGGCATCTGGTATAATCTGGCTGCGATCCTGATTGCCAACGCCATGATCGTCGTGACGATTATGGCTGAAAGCGGTGTGGCTGTCTACCTTCGGGAGTTTGCCCGTCTGATTATGACGTTTGCCGGTGAGACCGGAGAGGTCATCGCGCAGGCCGAACTGCATGAACTGGTATTCTGTCTGGGCGCATACCTGATTTACATGATGGTTTTTGCCAAAAAGACGCCGGGACACTGGGTGCTCTTTGGCCTGACGACGTTCCTGTTCCTGTCCGCCTTCAAGCGCATTGCTATGGCGTCTATCGCGCTAACGGTGGTGGCGGGCGTCGTACTCAACCTTCTGGCCAAGGCGAATCACAGAAAATGGGTGGATCTGATCATCAGCATTGCGTTTGTGCTGATTATCATCCTGCTTGTGCTGTATATCGGCTTCGTTGAAGCCGGCGGCTTCAGACTTCTGGAAGAAGTCGGCGTCAATACGATGTCCCGTGCGGACATGTATGAGCTGATGGAGGATTATTATGAATTCTCTCCGTCGTATACGGGAAAGGGCACAGGCTATCTGAGTTACCAGCTGACGTATGTGCTTCCGCTGTGGGTGCAGGCGATTCATAACGACTTCCTGCAGCACTTTATCGACTTGGGCTTCTTCGGCTATATTTTCTGGCTGCTTTCTTTAACCGTGCTCAGGACATGGTTCTTCGGCCGGAACGGGAATACGGACGCGAAGGTCGGCGCATTTGTGATCACCTGCTATATGCTGATCCTGTCCACGACGGACAACACGCTGAACTATCAGATGTTCTTTACGGTTACAAGCCTGCTGATCATGGGTCATGGCTATGACAAGCGCGTCAGAAAGACGGATGAACGGCTCTTTGGCTATATCGAAGAGAGCAATCGCTTGTAAAACGGACGAGAGCGGAGGGATTGTATGGCGGCTGCGGTGAGTATCGTTGTGCCGGTATATAACGCGGAAAAGTATCTGCCGCGCTGTATGGCGTCGCTGCTTGCGCAGACGCTCAGTGATCTGCAGATCATTCTGGTCGACGACGGTTCCAGGGATTCAAGCGGGCGGCTTTGCGACGCCTATGCGGTGCAGGACGCGCGCGTGACGGTGATTCATCAGACAAATCGCGGGGCAGGCTTTGCCCGCAACGCGGGGCTTGATGCAGCGGCGGGCGAATACGTCGGCTTTGTAGACGCGGATGATGAAATTGAACCGGCGATGTTTGAGCGGCTGTATGAAGCGGCGAAAAAGCATGATGCGGACATGGCGCTTTCCGGCATGAAGCAGATCAGCGCTGCGGATGAGACGGATGTGCGCGAGGTCGGCGGGTTCGAGCGGGAGCAGCGCTTTGTCTCCGAAGAGGAGCGGGAGCAGCTGCTGCTCGGCGTTGCCGGCGCGCTGCCGCATG
>JAFQQU010000021.1 GCA_017410445.1 Clostridia bacterium
ACAAGACCGGCACCCTCACGCAGAACCGCATGACCGTCGTTGAGCACTACGGCGAGGACGAGCAGCTGCTGGCCCGCGCCATGGCACTGTGCAGCGACGCCGAGGTGGACGAGAAGGGAAAGGCCACCGGCGAAAGCACAGAGTGCGCGCTGGTCGAATATGCCTACAAGCTGAATCTGGTCAAGCATGAGATGGAAAAGGGCGAACCCCGCATCAGCGAAGCGCCGTTTGATTCCATGCGCAAGATGATGTCCACCGTCCATCAGGCGAAGAGCGGCGTCATCCAGTACACCAAGGGCGCGCCCGACGAGGTGCTCAAGCACTGCACCCGCATTCTCAGAAACGGTCAGGCCGTCCCCATGACCGACGCCGACCGCAAGAGCATTCTGACCGCCAACAAGGGCATGGCCGACAAGGCGCTGCGCGTGCTGGCCGCCGCTTACCGCGAATGGGACAAGGCGCCCGCCTCCGTAAAGCCCGAGGATCTCGAGCAGGATCTCGTATTCATCGGCCTGACCGGCATGATCGACCCCGTCCGTCCCGAGGTTGTGGACGCGATCAAGGAATGCCGCAGCGCCGGCATCCGCCCGGTCATGATCACCGGCGACCACAGAGATACCGCCGTCGCCATCGCCCGTCAGCTTGGCATCCTGACCGACGACAAGCAGGCCATCACCGGCGCACAGCTGGATCAGATGGATGAGACCGAGTTCGACAGCAAGGTCGATCAGTTCTGCGTATACGCCCGCGTACAGCCCGAGCACAAGGTCCGCATCGTCAATGCATGGAAGAAGAAGGGCAAGATCACCGCGATGACCGGCGACGGCGTCAACGACGCGCCCTCCATCAAGTCCGCCGACATCGGCGTGGGCATGGGCATTACCGGCACCGACGTCACCAAGAACGTCGCCGACATGGTTCTGGCCGACGACAACTTCGCGACCATCGTCGTCGCCGTTGAGGAAGGCCGCCGCATCTACGACAACATCCGCAAGGCCATTCAGTTCCTGCTGGCCTCGAACCTGAGCGAAGTGCTCTCCATCTTCACCGCAACCATGCTGGGCTTCGCCATCCTCCATCCCGTCCACATTCTGTGGATCAATCTGGTCACCGACTGCTTCCCGGCGCTGGCGCTGGGCATGGAGAAGGGTGAGCCGGATCTCATGCAGAAGCCGCCGCGCGCCTCGAACGACAGCGTATTCTCCGGCGGTCTGGGCATCGACGTCGCATGGCAGGGCGCAGTCGTTACCCTGCTGACGCTCTCTGCTTACTTCATCGGCCACTTCATGGAATCCGGCGTGTGGGAGATTGCCAACAGCCCGGACGGCGTCACCATGGCGTTCCTGACGATGAGCATGGCAGAGCTGTTCCATTCTCTGAACATGCGCTCCCAGACGAAATCCCTGTTCCAGCTCAAGAGTCAGAACAAGTATCTGCTGCTGGCGATGCTGGGTTCGCTGCTGCTGACGATTGTGGTCATCACCGTTCCCTTCCTTGCAAACGCCTTTGAGTTCGAGGCCATTTCCGCCGCCGAATTCGGCATTGCGGCGCTGCTGGGCTTCATGGTGCTGCCGATTGTCGAGGTTGGCAAGTTCATCCGCAGGAAGCTGGCGAAGTAACCTTCCGGGAGCAGACCAAGCTGCTGCCTGCCCCAATCGATCCATCAATGAATCAAACACGCCGTCGGGCAATGACGTCCGGCGGCGTGTTTTTTGTGATATGCAGTTAAAACAGATGCTCAGGTTATTTCAGTCGTTCATACAGCTCAAAGACGCGCTCCTCAGTCAGTCTCGCGGCTTCGCTGTTCACAATCAGGGGGTAAATGGAACCGCCCTGCACTTCCTTTCCGGCTTCTTCCACGGCTTTGTCTTTCTCTTCCATCCATGTCTGCTGTTCGGCCGTCAGCACAGCCAGTTCTTCTTCGGAAAGGCTGCCCTGCAGTTTGCTCAGGACGGCGTTCAGCGCGGCGTCCCAGAGTGCGGCCAATTCCTGGGATTTCAGATTCAGTTCAGCCTGCGTCAGCGGATCGTTTTCCAGAGAGGCGGCGAGAACGGAAGCCTGTTCCTGAATGAAAACCAGATACTCGTCCAGGCTGACGAAGAAATCGTGGCTCGAAAAGCCGTTCTGTTCAGCTATATTGTAAAGCCCGTAGAACGGAAGCTCTGCAGCATCCGGCTCCGCCATATCGTTCCGCACCCAGTTCATATACGCCTCCGGCAGTTCGTCCGTCGGAGCGCCGGGCAGATAAATCAGCACTTCCTCCGTTCCTTCAAGGCCGTAGGGCGTGCTGTAACAATACCGGATTTCGTCGATGATCTCAGTCGTATCAGGCTCCTTGACGCAGCGGAGCCCGGCAATTTCCATGGAATAGGTGTAATCGTTCAGCTGAACCGGCTGAGTAAATCTTCCCTCGAATTCACAGAGATAATAGGTGCCCTTCGGATATCCCTCACCGACAGACCCCATCTCGCTGTCGGAAAATGCGCCCGAAAAGCTGCCGTCCGCATTGATATACAGCAAGGTTCTCCACCCGCCTGCGCCGCTGGCAAAATAGAATTCCCTGTTCTTCAAATCAGCGAAGGTAAGGTCTTTAGAAGACTCTTCAGTGCCTTCCTGTGTCAGGACAGAATCTCCGGTGTTCTCTGCTTTTGCCGTGGGGAAGAATCTGTCTCCATATCCGAATCCCGTCGTCAGTAAGCCGAGCAGCAGCGCCAGCGCCAACAGTCTTTTTTTCATATCCAAGAACCTCCTTTGTTGCTTTGCAGAAATATGCAATTTCTGATTATGGGACGAAAGGCAGCAGCAATTTGTTCCAGCCATCGGATGATTCATTTGGGTTCTCTGCTGCCAAAAAAGTCAATCGAACATCAGAAAACCAATCGCAGCCTGCAGAACGTCTAATGGAAAACCATCTCCCCGAGAACAGAAAGAAGGACCGTCCCTAAGAACAGTCCTTCTTTGAGAGCAGATATCCATACACGGTTTCACGGAGAAGAGGCCGGATGAAGATCGCATGCCTCTGCTCCGGTCAGACCGGCTGACCGCAGTTCTTCTTACTTGAAGATGGAGAAGGCCACGAACAGCGCGGAGGTCAGCGAAGCGACCAGAGAAACGACGGTGATCTGCGTGTTGATAGAGGGACCGGCGGTATCCTTGAAGGGATCGCCAACAGTATCGCCAACGACGGCAGCCTTGTGCGCCTCGGAACCCTTGCCGCCCTCATGGCCGGATTCAACGTACTTCTTGGAGTTATCCCAGAGGCCGCCGGCATTGGACATGAACAGGGACAGCAGCAGGCCGGAAACGATATTGCCCATCAGGAAGCCGCCGATCGCGAGCGGGCCGCCGATGAAGCCGACGGCAACGGTAGCCAGAATGGCGACCAGACCGGCAGGAATCAGCTCGCGCAGCGCGCCGGCAGTGGCGATATCGATGCACTTGCCGTAATCGGCAGAGGCCTTGCCCTCGCGCAGACCCTTGATTTCGCGGAACTGACGATGGATTTCCTCAACCATGCGCTGTGCGTTCTTGTCGACGCCCAGAATCAGCATCGCGGAGAATACAGCCGGGATCGCCGCGCCGACCAGCATGCCAAAGAAAACAATGGGATCGAGCAGATCGAACCCGGAGATCAGCGCCTTGCCCGCCTCAACCAGAGCGGCATTGGCCTCGGACATGTAGGTGCCCAGTAGGGAGATAACAGTCAGGCCGGCCGCGCCGATGGAGAAGCCCTTGGTGACCGCCTTAACGGTGTTGCCGGCGGAGTCGAGCTCATCGGCGATGGCGATGACGTCCTCGCCCAGACCGCCCATTTCGGCCAGGCCGCGGGCATTGTCAACGATAGGGCCGTACGCATCGTTGGAAATGATGGTGCCTACGATGGACAGCATGCCGACAGCCGCCATGGCGATGCCGAACATCGCATAGCCATCGCCGATGGGCTGGCAGAGCTTATAGGCAATCAGCGCAGAGATGCCGATACCGATCATTGCCGGCAGCGCGGAGATGAAGCCATAGGAAACGCCGGACAGAATGGTGAAAGCCGAACCGGACTTGGAGGCATGGGCAACCTTCTTGACGATAGGCTTGGAGTCATCGGTGAAGTAGTCGGTAGCCAGACCGATGATCACGCCGACCAGCAGGCCAACAGTGGAAGCGCCCCAGATGCGCCAGGAGAAGCCCTTGAAGATCAGGGTGGCCAGCGCCGTCAGCACGACGAACACGCCGGAAGTGACATAGGTAGAAGAGTTCAGCGCCTTGGTCGGCGTGCTGCCCTGCGGAATGCGGGCGGTGGCAATGCCGACGATAGAGGAAATCAGGCCCAGCGCCGCATACATGAATACCATGGCGATATTGGCCAGTCCGGTCGCGCCCAGAGAAGAGGCGATAACCAGCGCAGAGGTCATGGCCGCAACGTTGGAGTCGAACAGGTCGGCGCCCATGCCGGCGACGTCGCCTACGTTGTCGCCTACGTTATCGGCGATAACGGCGGGATTGCGGGGATCATCCTCGGGGATGCCCAGCTCAACCTTGCCGGTCAGGTCGGCAGCAACGTCGGCCGTCTTGGTGAAGATGCCGCCGCCGGCCTTGGCAAACAGGGCCAGAGAACTCGCGCCGAAGGAGAATCCCAGAGAGATGGTGGTGTTGCCGAAGGCCAGCAGAACAGCTGCGACGCCGAACAGGCTGAAGCCGACAACCGCCAGACCCATGACAGCGCCGCCGCGGAAGCCGACCAGGAACGAAGGCGCAATGCCCTTCTGCGCAGCTTCGGCGCAGCGTCCGTTGGACGAAGTGGCTACGATGATGCCCATTTTGCCGGCGATCGCGGACAGGATGGTACCGGCCGCATAGGCGACAACCATGTAGACGTTGTTCATGATGCTGCCGCCCTTCCAGATGGGCTGGGGCAGCAGAATGAACAGGATGGCGGCGACTACGCCCGAGAACGCGGCCAGAATCTTGTATTCCTTGCGCATAAAGGTGTTAGCGCCCGCCTTGATCAGATCGGAAACCTTGATGATGGTCGCATTCTCAACGGGCTGCTTCTTCACCCACAGATGAAGATACACAGCAAAAGCCATTGCGATGACGACTGCGAAAAACGAAACCAGATAAACCAGAGTCATACCCGCTTCCATTGAAACCCCTCCTGTTTTTGTCGAATTCTGACAAGCATATTTTAACATACCAGTTTTTTCCATTCAACACGCGAACCGCCCTCCGCAGGCGCAGAAGGGCAGTTTCTGAACGCGGTCTTTACGGGAACGAGGCTCCTAAAACGCGCCGATCTGCTCCGGCCGGGCCTTATCGGGATTCATTCGCCTCAGACCTCCGCTTCCATGCCATCGAAGCAGACGACAAACCGCTCGTCAACGCCTGCTTCAATCTCCTTCTGCGTTCCGTGCAGCGTGCGCGCCATATGCGTAAGGTATACCTTCGCCTCCGGCTTCAGCAGGCCGGTCTTTTTCATGGTATCGACCATAATGCGGATCATCGGAATCGAATTATGCTCAAAGATGCGGTAGTCGCCGTCATGACCGTCGCCAATGGTTGCGTCGATCGCCATGCCGCTGAGCTGCATGTCCTTCATCAGGTGCAGCGAGCGGTTGGGCAGCCATGCGCCGTCGGTTGCATAGAGGAATGTCTGTCCGTCCCGACGGATCAGGTAATTCACCGTCTGCTCATGCGGCCTGACTGTCGAATGATTGGACGGGACGCCATAATTTCATACCCGCCCGCATTCATCCACTCGCCGATTGCCGCCGGCACAACCTCAATCCCCGGAATATCGATCTCGCCGGCCCAGCTTTCATGCGCATACAGCACCGCCGGGGCTAATGACGCAATCATCTCCGGATCAAAATGATCGCCGTGGCTGTGGGTAATAAGGATATGCTCTATCGCGCTGCCGTTCGGTATCAAATCCTTTACCGTGCTTGTGCAGTCGATCAGCAGACGCCCGTCAATCAGCGTACTGGTCAGCCTGCGGTATTCACCGCGCTCGTCTCTTCCGTTCCAGTCTGCCGCGCCGGTGCCGAGAAAACGAATCTTCATAGCTTTCCTTCCTCCCTCATCATATTATCCTTTGACCCTATTGTACCCCTCGCCGGCCGCTCTGTCAATCAACGCGATCAGCGATCAGTATCCACCGAAAAGCCATATTTTGCGGGTGCATTTCTCCGCATAATGTTGTATAATATGAGCAGTAATTTCCAGAACAAGGAGCATCTTCCATGGAACCGCAAGAAAAAAAATGGAAAAGCATCGTTCCCTTCTGCCTGATTGTCGCGGCCATCTGTTTCGTCGGCATCCGCTGGGGCAAGCAGATCGTTGATCTGGTTGCCGACCCGGTCGCCTTCCGGGACTGGGTGGATGAACGCGGCGCATGGGGCCAGATCGTCATGATCCTTTGCATCACCGCACAGATTCTGGTCGCTTTCCTGCCTGGCGAGCCGTTCGAATTCGCCGCAGGCTATGCGTTCGGCGCATGGCAGGGGCTGGCGCTTTGCATGATCGGCTCGTTCATCGGCGGCTGTCTCGCCATGATGCTTGCGCGCAGATACGGCGTCCGGCTGGTCAAGGCGCTGTTCCCGAAAAACGACATTTCAAACAACGCGCTCTTTAAAAACCCCGGTCGGCTCCGTTTTCTGACCTTCATTCTATTCCTGATTCCCGGCACTCCCAAGGATTTCATGATCTATGCGCTGGGGCTCACCCCCATGAGCGTACTGCAGGCAGTTGGCCTGACCTGCATCGCGCGCATTCCCTCCATCATCACCTCCACCCTGAGCGGCCATGCGCTGGGCGAGGAGAACTACATTGCCGCCATCATCATCTACGGCCTGACCGGCGTCGCCAGCCTGATTGCCATTCTCCTCTACCGCAGGAAGACCAAGGCCGCCGAAGCCGCGCAGCAGGAGGTGAAGCCATGACGCTCGAATGCCTTCCCTTCGAATTCACGGTCTGCCAGATTGAAGACGTCTCCGACGCCGATCTGACCGCCCCGTTCACCTTCTTCTCCTGTACAGACGAAGAACTCTCCCTCGTCTGCCCGACCGACCGCGTTCCTGCACGGACCATCAATCGGGTAGATAACTGGCGTGCCTTCCGCATCGAAGGAACGCTCGCATTCACGATGACCGGCGTGCTGGCCGGCGTCGCATCCGCCCTCGCCGAGGACTCGATTCCCATCTTCGCCATTTCCACCTACAATACCGACTACATTCTGGTCAAAAACGAATTCCTCGCCAAGGCAAAACACTCCCTCTACAACAGCGGATATACGGTTAAAGATTTGCCGCTTAAGACCATCCGCGACTATTACGATAAGACGGCCGCTGATTGGGCTGCCCGCTGGTACGAAGACGACAGCATGCTTCCGTATCTTAAGGAGTTTGTCTCCCTCCTGCCTGAAAATCCGCGTATTATCGATGTCGGCTGCGGTGCAGGCTACGAGAGTATGCGCCTGTCCGGACTCGGCGCCGATGTTGTCGGCATAGACATAAGCCCTGTCAGCATTCAGATTGCCCGGGAGCGCAATCCACATCTCGATTTCCATGTCCTCGACATGACAAAAAACTATTCTGAACTTGGTCTGTTTGACGGCGTCGCTGCCATCGCTTCCCTTATCCATCTTCCGAATGAACGGCTCTGCGCCGCATTTGAGCGTATGACTGAAGTGCTTAAACCGGGCGGACTTGCGCTCATCTCGGTACGGCACGGCGTCGGTAAACAGACGAAGCAAAGCTATGTCACCATCGACGGCGAAGCATATGACCGCGGCTTTTATGCGCATACGCTGGACGAACTGATCGAATACTCCTCAGGAAAGCTCACATTTGTTCAAGAACTCCTGCCCAACGAGGACGATATCTGGAAACAGTATCTTTTTCGGAAAATCTGAACGAAACAAGGAGGAATCCCCATGCCGTACGTCCGCCTGAATGTATCCCGTCCGCTGACCGCCGAACAGATTGAAGCCGCCCGCGAGGCCATCGCCTCCGTCATGTCCGCACTGCCCGGCAAGACGCGCGACAACACCATGATTCACATCGCCGGTTCCTGCGCGCTCACCATGGGCGATTCCGGCGAGCCCTGCATGTTCCTCGAAGCCCGGCTGTACAAGCCCGCGCCGGTCGAGAACAAGCAGGATTTCGTGAAGAAGATCTCCTCTGCGCTGTGCAGCCTTTTTGATATTGCGCCGAACCGGCTGTATATCAACATCATCGAGCTGAACGAATGGGGCGTCGGAGAGAGATTTTTCTAAAACAGGATGCAAAAGGAGCCGCCGCATCGGGCAGCTCCTTTTCTCATACACACAGGAAAAGACGCGGAGCCGAAGCCCCGCGCCTTTTATGCTTTGTAAGAATTACTTCGCAGCGTTCCAGTTGTTCGCAGCGTAGATGTCCAGGATGGGCTGAACCGCGGGAGCCCAGGTGTTCTCCAGGAAGGAGACCAGCTCTTCGCGCTCGATCTGGCCGCAGATGTACTTGGTGCGCAGCTCTTCGAAGGTGGTGTCGATGCCTTCGTCGGTGATGGCAACGTTGACGTCAGAGATGCCCGGCAGAGAACCGCCGCTCAGGTAGCTTACACGGTTGGTCAGAGCGCCAACATAGTTGTAAGCCTCGGTGAACAGGGCAACGTCCTCGGCGGTGTCGCCGTTGGCGATCAGCAGGCCCTTGTCTTCCAGCTGATAGTTGATGGTGGCGTAGGAAGCTACGTACTTGTCAGCATTCAGCTTCTGCTCTTCGGTCTTGGTGGCGGAACGGGTCTCAGCGTTGAACTCGGTGTAGGTGATGCCCTCTACGCCGAACATCAGCAGCTCGTTGACTTCGTCGGTGTAGCCCATGTTCAGGAAGTGCAGCGCCTCGGTCAGATACTCGGTATCAGCGTTGATGGCGTAGTTGCCCCAAACCTGCGGGTTGTAGTAGACGTTGGCAACGGACTCGCCTTCCTTCATCAGGGGCGCGCCGGCAACCAGCTGAGCATTGGGGTTGGCAGCCTTGAAGGTCTCGTTGTTCTTAACGGTGATCATATGCTCGGTGACGGTGTTGCAGTACTTGATGCCCAGCTCGCCGGCATAGAACCAGTCGTCATCCTCGTACATGGTGATCAGGTAGAACTCGGGATCCATGGCGCCGGTGGCGTACATGTCGCGCAGCCAATCCAGATACTCCATGTAAGCGGGCTGGTTGTACATATGGGTGTAAACGCCGTTCTCATCCGGAACTTCGGAGGGACGTACGCCGAAACCGGACAGCATCTGACGATGCTCCGGACCCATGGCAAGGCTCAGCGCCCAGCCGTAGGTGTCGTTCTCGCCGTTGCCGTCGGGATCCTGAGTGGCGAAGGCCAGAGCTACTTGGGCGAACTCAGCGGGGGTCTTCGGAACTTCCAGATTCAGGGCATCCAGCCAGTCCTTGCGGTACATGATGTTGTCCCAAGGCTTGGTCTGTACGCGGGGCAGGGAGTAGATGTCGCCGTCCAGGGACGCGATACGAACGGTAGACAGCTCGTCTTCGGTCAGGACGCGAACGGGGTTGGGCAGATACTCGTCGTTGAAGTAGGGGGTCAGGTTCAGGAACAGACCGTCGGTCGCCCACTGAACATAGTTCGTGCCGGTGTCGCCAACGTACATGATGTCGGGCAGCTCGCCGGACGCCATGATGATGTTGCGGCGATCGTTGAAGCTGGAGATCGGCGGAGCTTCGATTTCGATGTCAAAACCGAGCAGATCGCCCCATGCTTCGATAACGGGGTTGTCTTCGACAACATAGGCGGCGGGCAGGCGCTGCAGCATCGTCAGGGTGACGCGCTCGCCTTCGGCGCCGGCGGTCATCATGGGCAGTGCGGTCAGCACCAGCATGACGGCGAGGACCAGAGCAAAGGTCTTCTTCATAACGGGGTACCTCCTTAAGATTTTTATCAAAGCGGACTCACGCCGCTTTTGATCAATAGAGGGTTGCGCCGCCAAGCTTCTTGGCGATGGTATTGGTGGAGAAGATCAGGATGGTGCCGATGACGTTCTTGAACAGGCCGACCGCAGTCGAGTAGGAGTAGCGGCCGCCGACGATACCGATTCTGTAGGTGTAGGTTTCGAATACTTCGGAAACCGACACGTTCAGATCGTTCTGGAACAGATAAATCTGCTCGAAGCCGTTGTTCATCAGGCCGCCGACCTGCAGAACCAGCGTAATGACGATGGTGTTTGCAATGCCGGGCAGAGTAATGTGCGCGATTTTCTGCCAGCGGTTTGCGCCGTCCACCGTCGCCGCCTCGTAATACTCGGGATTGATGGCGGCAAGCGCCGACAGGTATATGATGGTTCCCCATCCGGCTTCCTTCCATATATTCGTCACGATGATAACGAACCGGAACCATTCTGATGAGCCTAGGAAGTTAATCTTCTCTCCGCCCAGCTTTACGATGATTGCGTTGATCAGGCCGTCGCCGACGCTCAGGAAGTTGGTCGCAATACCGCCCAGGACAACCCAGGAAATGAAGTGGGGCAGATACATCAGGGTCTGCGTCGTGCGCTTATAGGCCTTGTTCCTGATTTCGTTGATGAGCAGCGCCAGAATGATCGGAATCGGGAAGGTGACCACCAGGCGCATAACGCTCAGAACGATTGAATTGGCAAATACCGTGTAGAACTTCGCGCTATCGAACAGCTGCTTGAAGTTTTTGAAATCATTAAACGGGCTTCCGAAAATACCCTTCTTGAAATTGAAATCCTGAAAGGCCATCAGGATGCCGTACATCGGGATGTATTTGAAGATGATCAGGAAGGCCAGTCCGGGCAGGCACATCAGATAGAGGTATTTGTTCTTATTCAGATATGTAAGCCAGCTCTGCTTTCTGCGAACAGGGATCGAAGACATTCTCTGCACCTCCTCTTATTCCTTGACGCCGCCCAGCACGAGGCCGGTCATGAAGTACTTCTGCAGGAAGGGATATACGCACATGATCGGAACAGTGGCAACGACGATGGAGGACATCTTCAGCAGGAACGGCGCGCTGACATTTTCTTCAGCGACCATGTTCTGCTGCATCTCCTGCGCGCCGGACTGGAATACGATCTCGCGCAGAACCAGCTGCAGCGGCCACATCTTGCGCTTGGTTGCGTAGATGATGGCGGAGAAGTAGCTGTTCCAGTAGCCGACGACGGTGAACAGGCCCAGAGTCGCCAGAATGGGCAGACACAGCGGAAGGATGATCCGGAACAGAACCTGAATGTCATTTGCGCCGTCGATGAGAGCAGCCTCTTCAAGCGAGCCGGGCAGGCCTTCGATGTAGTTGCGCATCAGAATCAGATTGTAGCAGCCCAGAAGGCCCGGCAGGATCATGGCCCACAATGTGTTCAGCAGGCCCATCGAACGCATCAGGAAATACTCGGGAATCATGCCGCCGGAGAAGAACATCGTGAAGATCCACAGCTTCTGAATCAGGCCGCGGCCCTTCAGATCCTTCTTCGTCAGCGGGTAGGCGGTGAGCACCAGCAGGATCATCGAGCCGATGGTGCCGATGACGGCGATGAAGATGGTGTTCTTGTAGCCGGACCAGATGTATTGATACCGCATGACCATTTCGTAGGCCTCCAGCGTCCATCTCTCGGGCCAGAGATCGAAATGATTCTTCAGATACAGGTCGTAGGGAGTAAAGGAGTAGATGATGACCAGCAGGAACGGAATGAAGCAGACCAAAGCGAACAGGCCTGCGACGGTATAGGATATTGTGGAAACGGCGATGTCGTCCTTGCCGCGCTTGATGCGCTTTGGCGTTTTGTTTGCGGCGATCATGGTGCTCTTCCTCCTTTTACGTTGAGTTACCTATCTAAAACAAAATTATAATCTAATTCTTAGGAAAAGTCAACGGTAGTATGGAGGGAATGTAAAAAATGTTATGGAGTTAACGTGTTTGAACAAAATGTGTCAGCTTGAAAATTTTATTTGATGCATGAATCCGGCCAACAGGACGGAGGAGGCGAGGATTTCCCGATCAGGCAGGACACTGTCTGCCCAGCGTTCCGGTTCTGGCTCCAGATTGTATATTCCTTTGTATCCGGCATGAGAAAGCGCCAGAAGATATTCATTAAGCGGCAGCTCTCCCATGGTCAGCGGGAAATGAGTGGAGCCGTCCAGCACTGAATGGATGTGCGTATGGATGACCCGGCGCAGGAAGGCTTCCGGCGGCAGATCGGCGGGCACAAGCGACGGATGCGCCATGCGGTTCCAGCAGAAATGGCCGAAATCCCAGCAGATTCCGACATTGGGAAGGTTCAGCCTTTCGACTGTTTCAAGGATGCCGGTACATCCGACCAGAGGAAGCCTGTCGCCCGGCTTGCTGCGGTTGTTTTCAAGGGCAATACGCGCCGATGGATGATGAAATGCGGCATACTGCCCCATGCGCTGAAGCAGAAGCAGGGTATCCTTTCGTGCTGAAAGGGAGTGGACCGTGATGGTCAGCTCTGGCTGCACAGAGAGGACCGACTGAAGTCTTCCCCAGAATGCTTCGGCCGGCTCATCGGCCAGTGTGCCGTGAACGCTCAGATGAAGACCGGCGGAAAATACAGCCTGCGCTGAGAGACGTATCGTTTCCGGATCGGTATCCGGGCGGACGGTGCGCAGCTCGATGTGCGTGCATCCGGCTTCCCTGACCCGGCGCAGCCAGCCCTGCACGCCGCCCGAGGAGGAAAGAAGCTGCTGCTGAGGAACAGACTCCGGTCTTCCGCAGAGTAGGGACGGGGACAGAGAGAGGCCGATGTTCATGTCAATCAGTCCTTTCAGTCGGATGAGGGAGCAGACCGGCGTGGTATTCGCAGACCAGCGCGTTGAAGTCCGCAATATACTTATCCAGCCGCTTCCGGTCCTTCGGGAGAGTCAGGCTGGGCTTGCGCTGTCCGCAGATGCGCACATCGCCCGGGCAGGGGATTTCGTGAAGAGTGTATGCGCCCATTGATTCGCCGGTCAGATGGGGATACTTGGCGCAGAGGAAGGCGATTTCCTCAGTGGTCAGCATGCCTGCGCCGAAGTTGAATTCGTAAAGAGCGGGCAGCGTGTCCAGCACATCCA
>JAFQQU010000266.1 GCA_017410445.1 Clostridia bacterium
AGAACGGCGGCAGCATATATATAGAGGGAAATGAGTTTGCGGTAATGATCGCACCTGTTTCTGATGTTAGAGTATTCAAGGGAAGTGCTGTTGCGCGGGGTAGTATAATCGGAAAGACCGGCGCGCGGGTGACTGTGAGCGTAGATAGGGACAATGTGCCTGTTGATCCGAAACTGCTGATCGGCGAAAATTCAGTACACGATGAACAAGGAGCATGAGGGCGCAGCGTCGAATAAAATAATAAACATACATAACGGGAGGATTAATACATGAAACTGATGATCGCATCGGATCTTCACGGTTCCGCATTCTATACCGGAAAATTGGTAGAGGCTTATCGACGGGAGAAGGCGGACAAGCTGCTGCTGCTCGGCGATATTCTCTATCATGGCCCGCGCAATCCGCTCCCCGAGGGATATAGCCCCAAAGATGTTGCTGAAATGCTGAATGCCATGAAGGAAGAGCTTCTCTGCGTGCGCGGCAATTGCGACAGTGAAGTGGATCAGATGGTGCTGGAATTCCCGATCATGACCGAGCATTGCCTGATCTATTTCGATAAGGCGATGATTTTTGCGACGCACGGTCATGTGTTCAATGAGCAGAACCTGCCTATGCTGAAGAAAGGCGATATTCTTCTGCACGGCCATACGCATGTGCCGGTCTGCCGTAAACATGAGACGTATACATATGTCAATCCCGGCTCCGTGTCTCTTCCCAAGGAGGACAGCGCGCACGGATACATGACCGTTGAAGAGGGCGAGCTCAGATGGAAGACGCTGGACGGAGAGGTTTATCTCACTCAGTCGATTGACGAGCTGATCGGATAATCGGTCTGCTGCAGTCTGCAGGTTTATTTCCTGCAGGCTGTTTTTTATGCTTTACAGTTATGTGGATTTTATAGTAAAATAGTAAAAGTGAACAAGATGATCTATGGAGGATGAAAATAAATGGCGAATGTCATGCCGATGAGGCTCTGGTATCGGAGCAGCGCCCCTTGTATCAATGAATTTATGCCTAAATGGATCAACGCGAGGCAGGCGCCGGATGGATGGGAAAAATGGTCTCTTCCGCTGGGCAACGGCTATATGGGCGTGAATGTATTCGGCCGAACCGACGTCGAGCGGATTCAGATTACTGAAAACAGTCTGTGCAATCCGGGCAAAGGCGGCGGACTGAACAATTTTGCTGAGCTGATGCTTGAATTCGGCCATGAAAAAACAGAAAACTACATCCGCGAGCTGTGCCTTGACGATGCAACTTCGCGGGTAAAATATGATGCGAACGGAGTAACGTATACCCGCGAGCTCTTCTGCAGCTATCCGGACCGGTTGATGGCCATCAAACTGACGGCATCCGAAAAAGGCGCGCTGAAATTTGCGGTGAAGCCGTTTATTCCGTTTGTCAAAGAGTCCGAGGAGGGGTACTCCAAGCGCGGCTCGGTCAGGGCAGATGGAAATTTGATCACCCTGAACGGTGAGATGGAGTATTACGCCATTCAGTTCGAAGGTCAGTTCCGCGTGGAAACTCCTGATGGAAAAGTGTTTGCGCGCGATGGATTCATTGACGTCTGCGATGCAACGGAAGCATATATATATGCAGCGGTCGGCACCAACTACAGAATGGAGAGCCGGGTATTTACGGAATATGATCCGAAGAAGAAGCTCGCTCCGTATCCGCATCCGCATGAGATGGTGTCTGGTCTGATTGAAAACGCTGCGGAAATGGGCTATGACCGGCTCCGGGCGCGTCATCTTGAGGACTATCAGTCGCTGTATAACCGCGTGAGTTTTTATGTCGGGTCGGAGGGATACGATATTCCCACCGATGAGCTGCTGGAAAGATATAAGGAGGGCGAGAAGCTTCCGTATCTGGAGATGTTGTATTACCAGTTCGGACGGTATCTGCTCATCAGCTCCTCGCGCGAGGGCGCGCTCCCGGCCAATCTTCAGGGCGTATGGAACTGCTATGATCAGTCGCCCTGGGGCAGCGGTTACTGGCATAATATCAATGTTCAGATGAACTACTGGCCTGCATTTGTCGCAAACCTTGCCGAGACGTTCACTTCCTATGCGGACTATGCGTCGGCCTATATGGCGCAGGCGGAGGAGATGGCGGACGATTACATCAAGGCGTTCTTTCCGGAAAAGCTTGAAGAACCGGGCAGGAACGGCTGGATCATCGGAACGGCCGCTTATCCGTATACCATTACCAATGCGATGGGTGGGACAATTGAGAATCCGACGATCGGCCATTCCGGCCCGGGTACCGGTGCATTTACCTCGATTCTGTTCTGGGAATGGTATGACTTCACGCGGGATGATAAGGCGCTCCGCCGTGCATTCCCGATTCTGAAATCCATGTCTCATTTCCTCTTCAAGACGGTGACAGACGTGGACGGAAAGCTGCTTGCGAAGTTCTCCGTATCTCCCGAACAGATGATCGAGGGCAAATGGCGTGCCAACGGCCACTACTACCATACGGTCGGCTGCGCGTTTGACCAGCAGATGATTTTTGAGAATCATTATGACCTGCTGAAGGCGGCGGCCATTCTTGGTGAAAACGACGATCCGGACGTTCAGACGGCCCGCGAACAGATCGACAAGCTTGATCCCGTTCAGGTCGGAATCAGCGGACAGATCAAGGAATACCGCGAGGAAAATGCATACGGCGAAATCGGCGAATGGCCGCATCGCCATATCTCGCATCTGGTCGGTTTGTATCCGGGTTCCTGCATCAACAGAAACACTCCCGCATGGATGGAGGCTGCACGGACCACGCTTCATCTGCGCGGCGACCGTTCGACCGGTTGGGCCATGGCGCACCGTCTGAATGCATGGGCTCGTGCGATGGATGGAAACCGTGCCTACAAGCTGTACAGAACGCTGCTCTCCCGCGGAACATTCCCGAATCTGTGGGATGCGCATCCGCCGTTCCAGATTGACGGCAACTTCGGCGGAACGTCCGGCGTTTCCGAAATGCTTCTGCAGAGTCAGGCTGGATTCATCGACATTCTGCCTGCGCTGCCCGATGCATGGGCGGACGGCAGCTTTAAAGGCCTTGTTGCGCGAGGAAACTTCGTCGTAGACGCTGAATGGGAGAACAAAAATGTGCGGACGGCTAAAGTAACGGCGCGTGTTGGCGGAAAAATGAGAATCCGCTGCGACCGGATGAAAAATCCTGTATTCTTCGATGAGGCGGGTCAGAGGATTGCCGCTGAAAACAACGGGGGAGAATACAGCATCCTCATGAATCCCGGTCAGTGCGTGATACTTAAACCTCAGGAGTAACCGAACGGAGAGGCATTCGCTTTTCCGTGATGAAGAAAGGATGAACAACTTGGCGAAGCTGTACTTCCGGTATGGCGCAATGGGCTCCAGCAAGACGGCGAATGCGATCATGGTTCAATACAACTACAAGGAACGCGGACAGAAGGCGCTTCTGCTCAAGCCGAAGCTTGAAACCCGGGACGGGGAGAAGATGGTCCGTTCCCGATGCGGCCTGTGCGCTCCCTGCGAATATGTCGAGGACCTTGATAAACTGCCGATTCATGAATATGACTGCCTGATCGTGGACGAGGCACAGTTCCTGACGAAGAAACAGGTTCAGAAGCTGGCAGATATCGTAGATCGTGATAATATCCCGGTCATGGCGTATGGCCTGCGCGCGGATTTTCAGGGAAATCTCTTTGAAGGAAGCCAGTACCTGCTCGCTTGGGCGGATACGATCGAAGAGGTCAAGACCGTATGCTGGTGCGGAAGAAAAGCGACTTACAATGCCCGGATTCATAACGGGAAGGTCGTTAAGACAGGCGAGCAGATCCTGCTCGGCGGAAACGAAAGCTATGTGAGCCTGTGCCGCAAGCATTGGGCGGAAGGCCGGCTGGAATGATGGAGTTTTCGTTTGTTCCGGCAGAGGAGCGGTGGAACTACCGTGAGCTTCTGCTGCTGGCGGATCCCGAGGAGCAGGCGGTCAGACGTTATCTGGATGACAGCGATATGTTTGTCCTCGGTACAGACAGCCGCGTTGTATGTGAAGCGGTCATTCGCATGACGGGAAACAGAGCGTGCGAACTGATGAATCTGGCGACCTGCGAAGAGGAGCAGGGCAAAGGATACGGAAAGGCCATGGTCAGGTGGCTGATACAGCGTTATGCATCGAAGTGTGATGAAATGCTGGTCGGCACATCGGAAGACGGGCGTGATTTCTACCGGCAGCTTGGATTTCGTGATGCATTTGTCAGAGAACGATTCTTTATTGACCATTATGAGGAACCGATTATTGAAAACGGGAAGCGATGCATCGATATGTACTGCTTGCGTTTGAATTTTAGGAGGGAATTGGATATGGCGACGGCTTATTGCAACAGCGCGGAGGAAATCCGCAGCATGATCGCCCGGGACGACGTCTATGCCCGCGCGATGGAGAAGGCGATCGAGAAGGATGCTTACTGGAGAAAAGCGTTCTCGGATGATGCAAGCCGCCTGAGCGGATGGGGACACAACTTCGTCTGTCCTGAGTGTGCAGGGCATATGAAGATGGATCACGACAATTACAATCCGGGCGGAGAATATGTCTGCAGCAATTGCGGAAAGACGGGCGTCGGCAAGGATCTGGATGAAGCGTGGGTATACTATTACCGCTATGATTCTGCACATGATCTCCTGAGCTCTGCTTTGATCTATCACATGAACGGCGATCAGGGTGCGCTGGATTACATCATTCGGTATGTGGACTTCTATGCGGCCAATTACGCTGATTTGCCGGTACATGGCCAGCATGCAGGCGTGGGCAAGATTACCAGCCAGAGCCTCGATGAGGCGGTATGGGCCATGGCAGTCATGCGTGCGCTGTTTGTATGCGGAAAGGATGCTTTTACGGCCGAGAAGCTCGAATACTGGATGACCAATCTGTTCCGTCCGCTGTGCGAGTTCATTCAGGCGCAGGTAACCCGCATTCATAACATTCCGCTGTGGCTGCAGTCGGCGGTTGGCGTCATTGCGATTTTCTTTGATGACGAGAAGATGCTTGAATCGGCGGTTGAGAGCCAGTTCGGCG
>JAFQQU010000267.1 GCA_017410445.1 Clostridia bacterium
ATTCGATGTAGCGCTCATCTGCTATCGGATGATCGACGCTGCCGATGTTGACATTGATCGCGCCGTCTTCAACGGTCACAGCGGGCAGGTGCGGCAGATATAGAACTTCTTATTCATAAGGTGAACCTCCTCGTCGTATTCTTGTTCATGATTATATTATACACCGAATGTGCTGAAGTGAAACACCAAACTTACATTTTAGAGCATTGCGAGAATGGCGCTCTTGGGCCTTGCACCCATGGACTGATTGACGATTTTGCCGTTCTTCATGACCACCAGCGTGGGAATGCTCATTACGCCGAACTGTCCGGCGAGCTCGGGATTTTCGTCCACATTGATCTTGCCTACCTTGATATCGCTGCGTTCGCGGGCGATTTCCTCAATGATGGGAACCACCATTCGGCAGGGACCGCACCAGGGCGCCCAGAAGTCCAGCAGGACGGGTTTGTCGGAGTTCATGACTTCATTCTGGAAATTGGATTTATTGATATTGATAGCAGACATCTTGTTGTCCTCCTTGTTTTTCTTTTGTGATTGAATTATAGCATGGGCTTTCGTTTTCTTCTGTGATGTTGTCACAGAGAAGAAGTCTTACTCCGGGTATACCGTGAACAACCAAATGCGATCGGCTGAACGGCGTGGCCTGTAAGGCCAGCCGCAAGAAGACAGATGAACTTTGGGTAGCGCTGGCGGTCATATGGCAGGAGAGAAGCGAGAGAAGAACGAATTTATCACATAAGGGATTTCTTTAGCGGTTCAAAACTTCACCCAAACAGAACGGGAGGCGGCGTCATGCGTTATTCTTTCGACCTGAAGCATCACTATCGTCCGAAGCGAGGCTGGATGAACGACCCGAATGGTCTTGTCTATTTCGAGGGATACTATCATGCGTTTTATCAGCATGCGCCGGAACATGAGCAGCCGTGGCATGAGCCGATGACCTGGGGACATGCCCGGACGAAGGATTTTCTTCACTGGGAGGAGCTGCCGGTCGCGCTGCGGCCGGATCAGCCGTATGACAAGGGCGGCTGTTGGTCCGGCACGGCGATTGTGCATGAGGGAATATTGTATCTCTTTTATGCGTCGATCGTCCGGGAGGGCGGCGTTGCTCATCAGAATGTGAGCGTGGCCACTTCGAGGGACGGCATTCATTTCGAGAAATCGCCGGCCAATCCGGTCATCCCGTCGTATCCGGCAGAGGGCAGCGTTGATTTCCGAGACCCGGCGGTTATGCGCGACGGGGATACCTTCTATCTGGTGATGGCCAGCGGAAATGCGGAGAGCAACGCAGCCCGCCTGCTTCTGTATGAGAGCAGGGATCTTCTGAGCTGGCAGTATGTCGGCATCCTGTATGAATGGTCAGGCGGATTCGGCGCGGATGCGGTGAAGATGAAATACTGCGAATGCCCGTCCTTTATGAAATACGGAGACAAGTATCTCCTGACTGCGTCGGTGGTCGAGGAGGGACGGCATTATTTCATCGCGCTGTACGGCGCGTTCGATGGGAAGAAGTTCACGCCGGAGGTGACCGGAAACGTACACTGCGGCCCCGATCAGTATGCGGGACAGGTTTTCCTCGACGAGCGCGGGCGGCACATCATGCTGACGTGGGTCCCGGGCTGGTCGTACAGCACATTCTGTGAGAGGTCGCTTGGCTGCCTTTCCCTGCCGATCGAACTGGTCGTTCGGGACGGAAAGCTGTACGGCGTGCCGCTTGAAGAGGTGCGGCACCTGCTGGAAAAGCAGAACCCGAACGTGAAGCGGACGGAGAACGGGTTCGTCATCGGGCGCACGCTGCGAGAAAACGTCGTGTTTGAAGGGGAAATCCGGGAGCTTGCCATGCTGCAGGACGAATATCTCATGGAAGTATTTGTAAACGGCGGCGAGCAGATCATCTGTGCGGTGCTGGTGTGAGGAATAATGGCAGCATGTGAGAGAAGGAGGCGGAATGCATGCCGATTCTGGGAATGTGGATGTGGCCCGGGAACATCGCGGCGTACGGCGCGGATAAGATTGTGTCCTATTGCGCGGCGGCGGGCGTAACCGATCTGTATTTTCTCAATAAAGGGCTGGCCGGAACGACGGCTTCCTTTGGCAGCTTCGCTCCGCGCGGATATGACCGGGACCTTCTGCGCGAGCTGACCGACGCGGCGCACCGGAGAAACATCCGGGTTCATGCGTGGTTTACTTCGGCCAGCGACGGGCACTACAAGAAGCTGCACCCGGAGAGCGGCCGCTGCCACTATAAAAGAGGAAAGGACAGGGAGCTCATTTCGCTGGCGGACGAGGACTATATGGCGTATATGGAGCGGGTTGTGGCCGAAACGGCGAGGCTGTACGACATAGACGGGCTGCATCTCGACTATATCCGCTACAACCATCTGCTCTACGGATGGGACGAGGCGGATATGAAGCGCTATGAGCAGGCAGGCGCGGACGTCGGAAAACTGCGCAGCCTGACCGAGCGGACGTTCTACGGCGGAGAGGAAACCTGTATTTTCGACGCTTATCGCGCGGGCGATGAGACGGTACGTGCGTTTGCCGATTGCCGGAGGCAGGACGTCGTCCGGTTTGCGGAGCGGATGATCAGCGCGGCGAAGTCGGCGAAGAGCGGGCTGATTCTGAGCGCGGCGCTTATGCCCGAAGGCGCATACGATGATACGGCCTTTTCGGACCTTCACTACGGCCAGAACTATGAGGACGCCGCCGGTCTGTATGAATATGCGCTGCCCATGGCCTATTCGGTCGCTTACAAGGAGAAAGAGGCATGGGTGCGGCGCGTTGCCGAAGGAACGATGAAACGCGGCATGAAGACGGTCGTCGGGCTGCACGCTTACGGAGGCGGAACCGGGATTACGCTCCGGAATGATGTTGCGGCGGTCTGCGAAACGCAGGCGGAGGGCGTTTGCCTGTTCCGCGAGGGCGCGTGCGCGCTGGCCTGCCCGGACGGAAAGGAACTGCGCTTGTTCAATCCGACGGATAAGACGATCAGCCGAGTGATTGCGGGCAGCGGCGGCGAATGGACCGAAGTGAAGACAGAAATTCAGCCCGGGGAAGAGGCGCGAGTGAGGCTCGTGCGGGAAGCGGACGCCGTCCGCGTGTTTTCCGGGGAGGAAGAAATCTGCGTATACTGCACGCAGGAAGCCGGACGATGATCCTCTTATAGGGATAAGACCTCCCTTTTTCGCGCTGTGCTGGGCGGAAAAGAGGGGTTGTCGTTGACTATTGAGGAGCGGAACGGTATAATGAACACAAATATTTCCGCTTATTTTCATGCGGATCAAGACGGAGAAGAAGTATAGAATGATCAGTTTGAGTTCATCCGGCCTGAACAGTCGGGCGAAACAGGCGGCGGTCGCCCGGTGGAACGGAGTCGCCAAGCCGTTGTATTCGCTGGGATATATGGAAGATTTAGTGGTGCAGATTGCCGGCATTCAGGAGACGGCGGAGATCTGCATTGAGCCGCGGTGCGCGCTGGTGTTCTGCGCGGATCATGGCGTGGTGGCCGAAGGCGTATCGCAGTCGGGCAGCGAGGTGACTGCGCTGGTTGCCGAGTCCGTCGCCGACGGCGGCGCAAACATCAATCTGATGGCAGGCGTGGCCGGAGCGGACGTGTTCGCCGTGGACATGGGCATGGCGCGGGATGTTGATCATCCGGGCATTTTGCTCAGAAAGACCGCGTACGGAACGGAAAATATGACAAAAGGCCCCGCCATGAGCCGCGCGCAGGCTGAAGCGGCCGTTCAGGCAGGTATCGATCTGGTCGGCGAGATGAAGGGACGCGGCTACCGCATGATCGCAACCGGAGAAATGGGCATCGGGAACACGACGGCGTCGAGTGCGCTGGCCTGTGCGCTTCTTGGACTTCCGGTTGAATCCATGACCGGGCGCGGCGCGGGGCTGTCTGACGAGGGGCTTCTAAGAAAGATCAGCGCCATTGAGCGGGCGCTCGAGGTCAATAGGCCGAATCCGGAGGACGCGATGGACGTTCTGTCCAAGGTGGGCGGATATGAGATCGCCGGAATGACCGGCGCTTTTCTGGGCGGCATGGTTCATCGCGTGCCGGTGGTGATTGACGGCGTGATCTCGGCGGTTGCGGCGCTGATTGCGGTGAGGATCTGCCCGGCGGCGAAGGATTTTATGCTGCCGTCCCATCAGAGCCGGGAGCCTGCGGGACGGATCATCATGGACGCGCTGGGGCTGAATCCGGTGGTTCACGCCGGCATGGCGCTGGGCGAGGGAACGGGCGCGGTGATGCTGTTTCCGCTCATTGACATGGCGCTGCGCGTGTACCGCGGCACGCATACTTTCGACGATCTGGGCATGGAGGCGTATACGCCGCAAGGAGGCAGAAAATGATTGCGCTGATTACGGGCGGCAGCGGCTGCGGAAAATCAACCTATGCAGAGAAGCTGATTTCGGCGATGCCCTGGGAAAAACGGGTGTACATCGCGACGATGCAGGTGTACGACGAGGAATCGGTTCAGCGGGTGGCGCGGCACAGGGCGCAGCGGGCCGACAAGGGCTTCACGACCTATGAAGCCCCGAAGGACCTCGGCGCGGTTCCGGTTGAGGAAGGAAGCATTGTATTGCTGGAAGATCTGGTCAATCTGGTGGCCAACGAGATGTTTGACGGCGGCGACTGGACGCGCATCTTCGGCGATATCGAAAAACTGGCGAAGAAGTGCCGTCATCTGGTCATGGTGACCAACGATGTGTTTTCCGACGGCGAAAGCTATGAGGAATCCACGAGGGAATATCTTCGGAATCTGGCGGAGGTCAATCGGCGCGCCGCGGAGATTTCGGATTATGTTGCGGAGGTCGTTTATTCGATTCCGATTGCGCTCAAGGGCGGGCAGGACTTCATCTGAGGGATGATCTGCCCGGAAGGGAGAAAATGATGCGGTATCTCAATTCTCTGGTGATCGCCTTTGCGACCTATTCCCGGATTCCCATGCCGAAGGCAGACTGGTCGGACGAAAACCGGAAGTATTCGATGTGCTTTTTCCCGCTGATCGGCGCGGTCATCGGCGCGGCGATGGCGCTGTGGCTGCTCCTGTGCGATTGGCTCAGGCTGGGCGGGATGCTCAGAGGTGCGGTCGGCGCGCTGCTGCCCATCCTGATTACCGGCGGCATCCATATGGACGGCTTCATGGATACCAGCGACGCCATGGCCTCATGGCAGCCGAAAGAGCGGCGGCTGGAAATCCTCAAGGACAGCCATGTCGGCGCGTTTGCCGTGATCGGCTGCAGCGCATATCTTCTGCTGAATGCCGGACTTCTGAGCGAGGCGACGGCTGAAACGGCTCCCCTGATCGGCATGTGCTTTGTCGCCTCCCGTGCGCTGAGCGCATGGACGATGACGGTGTTTGACAGCGCGCGTCCCAACGGCATGCTGGACAGCTTCGCCCGCACGGCGCAGAAAAAGATGGTTGGCGCGAGCAGCGCGGTTTATCTGACGCTCTGCGCGCTGGTGTGGATCATTTTTGGCGGCTGGACGGCGGCTGCGTGCATTGCGGCGGCTGCAATCAGCACGGCTGCGTATAAGAGAATGGCGTATAAATATTTCGGCGGCGTGACGGGCGATCTGGCGGGATGGTTTCTGCAGATTACGGAGATTGCCTGCACGGCGATGGCAATTATAGGAGGGAAACTGCTGTGAAGCTGTATGTGGGCGGTGCATGGCAGGGTCAGGAGGAACTGGCCGTGCAGGAAAACCCGGGCGCGCTGATTCTTGCGGACTTTCATGAGAAAATACGGGAAGCGGCGGCTGCGGGAGAGGACCCGAGGGAGTTTGCAAGAAGAATATGCGCGTCTCATCCGGATGCTGTGATCGTGGCCAACGAGGTCGGCGCGGGCGTCGTTCCGATGCGCGCCGAGGACCGCGCGTTCCGCGAGGCGGTCGGCCGGGCGCTGTGCATCATCGCGCAGAACGCCGAATCGGTTACCCGGTCGGTATGCGGAATCGGGGTGCGGATTAAGTGAAGGTGATTCTGATCCGTCACGGGCAGACCGAGGGAAACAAGCGGCATGCCTATATCGGCTGCCGGACGGACGAGTCGCTCTGCGAAGAGGGCCGCGAGGCGCTCCGAGGGAAGAGGCTTCCGGCGGTTGACCGGGTATATGTGAGCCCCATGAAGCGGTGCGTCGAGACGGCGGAGATTCTCTTTCCGGATTCGGAAAAGATCGTCGTGGACGATTTCCGGGAATGCGATTTCGGCGCGTTTGAGGGGCTTGATTATCATCAGCTGAGCGGTCGGCCCGACTATCAGGCTTGGATCGATTCGGGCGGAGAGATGCGCTTCCCCGGCGGCGAGAGCCGGGCGGAGTTTGCCGGACGCTGCGTGAAGGCGTTCCGGGAGAACATCCCCGGGGGCGATGGAATCTGCGCGATGGTCGCCCACGGAGGGACGATTATGGCTGTCATGGAGCAGTTTGCCCGTCCGCGCGGAAATTACTTTGATTTTCAGGCGAGGAACGGGGAAGGATATCTGCTGAACGAAGACGGATCGTGGGAAGCGGTCCGCTGACGGCAATATATAATGAGGGAACTGTCCGGCGAATGAGCCGTGCGGTTCCTTTTTGCATATCCAAAACTTCCGGTTATCCGGACAGGCGATTGATCTGAGAAAGCGGTAAGGGTATAATGATTCTGTTATGTTCGTGATATGACATGCGCGCATGCCGGACAAACAGCTCCATAAGATGTGAGGAAACAATCATCAAAACCTGTTTTCTTCGATGATACAATATGTGCATGAAAGGGGGAATCAGTATGAAGGCGATCAATGAGATGAACGCGGGCGGCGCCCGGACGACATCCGCCGCACCGAAAGAAAGGAACACAGTCCGCCCGGACTTCATGTTCGGCACATGGCGCGAAGACGACCCGCTGCATGAACGGCGCGACAGAATGATTGGGCGGCTCATGGAGGTGCTGGCGGAACAGTTGCCGAAAATGATTCCCGAGCGCGGATACAGCAAGGGTTTCACCATGTTCTGCGATTATCCCGGAACGCAGAATCTGGCGTATCTCCACGTCGAATGCGACGCCAAAACCGAGACGATGCGAAACCTGATGACGCACATCGTCCGTGAGGGCACGTGCATGAACGCCAAACACTATATCATGACCGGGACGAGGGAAGAGATCATCGACTGGCTCACCGACTGGAATCATCATTCGGAGCTTATGGACAGCTTTGAAACGCTCAATGAAAAGGTGAACGATGTCTGCGACTGAATCCCGGAAGCATAAAGAAGATGAGACGAAAGAAAGGAAGCAATTGATATGAAATACATCGATCTGTTCGGCGGAAAAAAGCCGGTTATCGCAATGCTTCATCTTAAAGAGGACGCCCGGATGAGCATGATGGAGCGGGCCAAAGCGGAGATTGACGCATATATGCGCGCGGGCGTGGACGCCGTATTGGTTGAGAATTATTTCGGCAGTGCAAGCGACTGCGAGCAGGTGCTGAAGTACCTGCAGGAGGAGAAGCCGGACGTACTGTACGGCGTGAACATTTTGGGCGATTACCGGAAGGCCTTTGAGCTGAGCGCGGCATACGGCGCGAAATTCATCCAGATTGACTCGGTCTGCGGACATCTGAGGCCGGAGCAGGAGAAAAGGTTTGTCCGGGAGCTCAACGAGCTGAGGATGCAGACTGATATTGTTCTTCTGGGCGGCGTACGGTTCAAGTATCAGCCGGTGCGCTCGGGCAGAACGGTTGAGGAGGACCTGCTGCTGGGCATGGAGCGCTGCGACGCCATCGTCGTCACCGGCGAGGGCACGGGCATGGCCACGCCTCAGGAGAAGGTTCGCCAGTTCAGGAAAGCGCTGGGCGATTTCCCGCTGGTTGTGGGCGCGGGCGTGACGCTGGACACCGTTCAGGAGAGCTTCAAAGACGGCGACGGCGCAATCGTCGGCAGCTGGTTCAAGCAGGATCACAGAGACATCGGCGATGTAGAGTATCGGTATGTGGAGGAGTTTATGAACCGTAAGCGCCTCTGTGATTGAAGAAAGAGGTAAATATGGATACCAGATTTGAAGAATACGGAAACACCGTCCTTCGGGAAGACGGCACGCTGGTCGTTGCTGAAGGGGTTGAACTGATCCCCAAGCAGGCGTTTGCCGGCAATCGGGAAATCCGGCGCGCCGTCATTCCCGGATCGGTTCGGACGGTCGGCGCATATGCGTTTTCCGGCTGCGAATCGCTGGAAGAGGTTGTGCTCGCTGAGGGCGTCCGCCGTATCGCGGACTACTGCTTTGAAAACTGCCGGAATCTGAGGAAGATTGCGCTGCCGGAAACGGTCGCGTCGATCCGCGGCGGCGCGTTTTCCGGCTGCGTGGGCCTTACGGATATCCGCCTGCCCGCTTCTCTTCGAAGGAACGTTGAGAACAACACCTTTCAAGGCTGCGTTTCCCTTGAGAGGATCAACATTCCTGACGGGATCATGCACATCATGCCCGGCGCGTTCCGCGGCTGCGCGGCGCTCAGGGAAGTGACGTTTAAAGAGGCTGAGGTTCGTATAGCGGCCAATTCCTTCAGCGGATGCATCAGCCTGACGGACGAGACGCTTCAGTATATCGCGCGGAATGTCCCGCCGGAGCATGTGCTCGATATCCGGAGCACCGGCAGCGGCGTCAGCGGACGGCTGAGCAATTTCACCGAGCGGCACTTTGTGCTGGACGGCGTGGAATGCGGTTCTATCGAGGGTGTTCTGCAGAGCTTCAAGTGTCCGGACGAGGAGAAGCAGAAGGAAATCTGCCGGCTCTCCGGCGGCGCGGCCAAGCATGCCGGAACGGGCTATGAATGGTGGCGGGAAAAGGCGCTTTACTGGAAGGGCGTACGCTATGAACGCCTGAGCGACGATTACCGCAGGCTGCTTGCCCGGCTGTATGACGCGGTGTACGAGCAGGACGAGGCGTTCCGCAAGGACATACTCGCCGTGTACGGCATGGCGATCGATCACAGCATGGGCCATGCCTCCCCGCAGAGAACCATCCTGACGCGCGGCGAATTCATTGGCGAGCTTAAGCGGCTGAGCGTGCGTGCGGCGGAGGATGCGGCAGGACAGGACGGGAAATAGAGAGGCAGAAGGAATTCCCGCTGCGGTACAGAACATTTATAAATAATATGAAGGCGGAATAACTATCCGCCGGTCCGAAGCAGCAGACGGCGTCCTCCGGGAGTATGTTTCCGGAGGATTTCGCCGATGTCCGGGCATGCGGGTATGGAGTAGCCGGAATAAACCTGACGGAGAGGAGTGCGGAAGCGTATGAGCTGGAATACGGGACGGGAAATGGACGAGCTGGCGGCCGCCTGTGTGCGCGGCGCAAACAAAAGATGCGGACAGCCTGTGCTGGCTGCGGCGCTGACCGACAGGCCGCTTGAGATGCTGACGGCGGAGGAAAAATATGAAATCATCCGAGCGGGCAAAGCGGCTGGAATTAAGACCTACCGGTTCAAGGAAGGCAGCGTTCTGCCACGCGTTCAGACGGCGCTGGGTTTTTTGCGCAGCGTCGGGCCGGAAAGCCTGCTGGACGTCGGCAGCGGACGGGGCGCATTTCTGTTCCCGTTCCTGTGCGCGTTTCCGGGCGTGCCGGTGGATTCGGTGGATCTTCTGGAGCACCGGGTGGAATTCCTTGACGATATCAGCCGGGGCGGCGTTCATGAGCTGACGGCCCGGGTTCAGGATATCTGCTCGTGGGACGCGGAAGACAAATCATATGACGTGGTCACGCTGCTGGAGGTGCTTGAGCACATTCCGGATGTGGAGCAGGCCGTGCGCGCGGCGGTCAGGCTGGCGCGGCGGTATGTGCTGGTCACGGTGCCGTCCAAGCCGGACGACAATCCCGAGCACATTCATCTGCTGACCCGGGAAAGACTGACCGGGCTGTTTGAAGGAGCGGGATGCAGGCGGCTGAGCTTTCAGGGCCTTGCCGAGCATCTTTTCATGGCGGCCCGGATTGAATAGAAAGAGGGCTCATTGATATGGTATACTGCATGGCGGACATCCACGGCGAATACGGCAGGTTTCGAAAAATGCTGGAGACAATCGGCTTCAGCGACGGGGACAGGCTGTATATCATCGGAGACATGATCGACCGGGGGCCGGACAGCATTGATCTGGTGCTGGACGTCATGGGTCGGAAAAACGTCGTGTTTCTTCTGGGTAATCATGAGGAGATGTGCCTTGACGATCTTGTGCGCCATGCATACGGGGCGCGCGAGCGCTGGGCCATGAATAAGGGCGGGGAGACCAGGCGGGATCTTCTTTATTAACGTGAAGATGAGGTCCGGGAAGCAATTCTCAAATACTTCATGGAAGCTGAGGTACAATTGGATACAGAGGTTGAGGGAAGACGGTTTCATCTGGTGCACGGATATCCCGGAGCGGACAGAGAGGAATGCCTTTGGGAGAGACCGGACCCGGACGGGCCCGTGCCCATCCCCGGCGCGACCGTAATCGTCGGTCACACGCCGACTGTTCTTCTGACCGGCAGGGAGGATGAGCCCTTCCGCATCTGGCACGGAAACGGCGTCATCGACATCGACTGCGGATGTGCTTCCCGGTCGGAAAACAAGCGCCTGGGCTGCCTCAGGCTGGATGACATGAAAGAGTTCTACGTATAAAGGAGAGAAAAGACATGACCAAGGATTTCAGCATCATTAAATATCCCCGTACGCCCCATATCGAAGGCTCCAAGCTGCAGCCGGGCGACGAGGACCTGAGCCAGATCCCTTTTGAATCGTTTGCGGGCCGGAATCTGGTGATTGAGGAGAAGATCGACGGCGCAAACACCGCGCTGTCCTTCGATGATCAGGGTAATCTCCTGCTGCAGAGCCGCGGACATTATCTGCACGGCGGATACCGCGAGCGCCATTACAATCTGTTCAAGACCTGGGCCGGCATTCACCGCGATGCGTTCTGGAATGTGCTGGGATGCAGATATGTGATGTACGGCGAGTGGATGTATGCCAAGCACAGCATTTATTATGATGCGCTGCCGCATTACTTCATGGAGTTTGACATTCTGGACCGAGAGACCGACCGCTTCCTCGGAACGAATGAGCGCCATGAGCTGACGAAAAACCTGCCGATCTGCTCGGTGCCGGTGCTGGCGGAGGGCGTCTTCCGGAAGAAGGCAGATATGCTCAAGCTCCTGGGCGATTCGAACTACATCACGCCTGATCACATCGCCCATCTGCGAGCGGCGGCCGAGAAGGAAGGGCAGGACGCCGACCGGATCTGCCGCGAGACCGATGCGGCCCGGACCATGGAGGGCCTGTATATCAAGCTCGAGGAGAATGGCGAGGTGGTCGCCAGGGCGAAGTTTGTCCGCGCCAGCTTCCTGCAGACGGTTGAAACCTCTCAGACTCACTGGCTGGAGCGCCCGATCATTCCCAACGGCCTGAACCGCGACCTGAACGAACTGCTGACTCCGTAAGGGAATCAGCCTGTACGGATGTGATAATGAATGAACAAGGAATATGAGCGCGTGCTTGACGGCCTGCCCGCCGCGCCGGATTTTCAGTTTAACTGGGATAAGCTGAACGCCACCTGCCTGAAACCACTGATTGACGGCATGCGGGCAACGCAGCAGAACCCCGGATGGCACGGGGAAGGCGACGTCTGGACGCACACGAAGATGGTATGCGGGGAGTTGGAGCGGATGGAGGCATTCCGCTCCCTTCCCGACAGGCAGCGGACCGGGCTGGCTCTGGCCGCGCTGCTGCATGACGCCGGAAAGATCCATACCACGCGCATGGAGGACGGAATTCTCGTTTCGCCCGGTCATGCACTGACCGGATCGCAGATGGCGAGAACCCTTCTGTGGACGGAACTGGGGCTTTCGGGCAGCGAAGAAGCACAGCGCATCCGGGAGACGGCGTGCCTTCTGATCCGGTATCACACGACGCCGCTCCATCTGGTGAAGGACGAGGACGCCGTGCGCCGTGCGCGGAGAATCGCCTCGAACGGCAGGACGGCGGCTGATTTCACGCTCAATGCGCTCTTTATGCTGGCCGAGGCGGACGTCCGGGGGCGGATCTGCGCCGATCAGGCGGAGCAGCTGGATGAAATAGAGCTTGCGAGGCTGCTGGCCGAGGAGGCCGGATGCCTGACAGGCCCGTACGCGTTTCCGTCCGAATGCACGGAATATGCATATCTTTCCGGGCGGAATGTCTGGGAGAATCAGGCGCTGTTCGACGACTGTTGGGGCGAGGCGATCATCCTGTGCGGCCTGCCGGGAACGGGCAAGGACACATGGATTCAGAAAAACTGCCCGTCTCTTCCGGTCGTGTCGCTGGACGATATCCGAAGGGCCATGAAAATCAGGCCCGAAGAGAATCAGGGCGTTGTGATTCAGGCGGCGCGGGAACAGGCGAAGGTGCACCTCAGGGCGCATCAGCCGTTCGTCTGGAACGCTACCTCGCTCACCCCGACCCTCCGGCAGAATCAGACCGGACTGTTTGAAAACTACGGCGCGGCGGTGCGCATCGTCTATCTGGAAACGGAATGGCAGGAAAACCTTGAAAGAAACGAGAACAGGAGATATGCGGTGCCGGAGCCGGTTTTCATGCGTATGCTCGACAAGCTGGAACCTCCGGAAGCATTTGAAGCCAGAAAGGTAGAATGGCTGATTGTGTGAGGAAGGAGCGGAGAGCGTAATGATTGCAAACGACAGATATCCGGACGTGGCGGCGGGCAGCCTTCTGGGCGGCGCCATCGGCGATGCGCTGGGCTATGCGGTGGAGTTTATCAGCCTTAAAGAGATCGAAAAGAAATTCGGGCCGGAAGGAATCACGGCGTATGAAATCGATTTTGAGGAAGGTCAGGCGGTCGTTTCTGACGACACGCAGATGACCCTGTTCACTGCCGATGGCCTGATGGCCTATGAAACGAAGAAAGCCATGGGCGAGCCGGTCGGCAGCGCTGAGGACGAAATCCGGAAGGCCTATAAGTATGGCTGGCTGCCCACGCAGGCATATTCTCCGGTTCCTATGCCCAATGCCAGCTGGCTGATGGACGTCCCGATGCTGTGGGCGCGCCGTGCGCCGGGCAATACCTGCCTGAGCGCGCTCAATATGGAAGAAATCGGATCGGTCAGCAGGCCGCTCAATCAGAGCAAGGGCTGCGGCGGCGTGATGCGCGTGGCTCCCGTGGCGCTATACGATCCTGATCCCGAGCATATTCTGAAGCTGGACATGCTGGGCGCGGAGGCCGCCGCGATCACGCACGGCCATCCGATGGGCTATATTCCGGCGGCTGCACTGGTGCATATCGTGCACCGGGCGGCGTTCGGCGGCTGCGCATACGGAGACGGGCTGTA
>JAFQQU010000268.1 GCA_017410445.1 Clostridia bacterium
CGTTGGCACCAAGAAGCAGGCCCAGGAATCCATCGAATCCGAAGCCAAGCGCTGCGGTATGTACTTCGTTAACAACCGCTGGCTGGGCGGCACCCTGACCAACTTCCGCACCATCCAGACCCGTATCAAGAAGCTCAACGAGATCGACAAGATGGAGAAGGACGGCCAGTTCGAAGTCCTGCCCAAGAAGGAAGTTATCAAGCTCCTGGCCGAGCGTGAAAAGCTCGAGAAGAACCTCGGCGGCATCCGCGAGATGAAGAAGCTCCCCGGCGCGCTGTTCGTCGTTGACCCGCGCAAGGAGCACATTGCCGTTACCGAAGCCCGCATCCTGGGTATCCCGATCGTCGGCATCGTTGACACCAACTGCGATCCGGACGAGATCGACTACGTCATCCCCGGCAACGACGACGCCATCCGCGCCGTTAAGCTGATCGCCGGCAAGATGGCCGACGCCGTTCTGGAAGGCCGTCAGGGCGAGCAGACCGAAGCCGAAGCTCCCGCCGCTGAGGAAGCCGCCGAGTAATCCGATCTGATCCAATTTTTCGTGAGGAGGTTCATCCCTATGAACATTACCGCTGCAATGGTTAAGGAACTGCGCGAAATGACCAACGCCGGCATGATGGACTGCAAGAAGGCTCTGAAGGAGACCGACGGCGACATGGCTAAGGCCGCCGACTATCTCCGCGAGAAGGGCCTGGCTGCCGCTGCCAAGAAGGCCAGCCGCATCGCCGCCGAAGGTCTGGTAGGCACCTACTTCTGCGAGAAGTGCAACACCGCTTCCCTGGTAGAAGTCAACTGCGAAACCGACTTCGTTGCCAAGACCGACGAGTTCAAGGCTCTGGTTGAGGACATCTGCATTCAGGTTATCGCCGCCAATCCGGCTGACGTTGATGCTCTGCTGGCTTCCAAGTTCGTTAAGGACGAGACCCAGACCATCGCTGATCTGATCACCGCCAAGGTTGCCACCATCGGCGAGAAGATCACCATCCGCCGTTTCGCTCGCTTCCCCGCGACCGAGAACAGCATGGTAGACACCTACATCCACATGGGCGGCAAGGTCGGCGTTATGGTCGAGCTGAGCTACGCCGAGAAGACCGAGGCTCTGACCGAGGTTGCTCACGACATCGCTCTGCAGATCGCCGCTGCCTCTCCCGTTGCTCCCGAGTACGTTCGCCGCAGCGAAGTCCGCGCCGATCACCTCGAGCACGAGAAGGAAATCCTGGCTGCGCAGGCCCGCAATGAGGGCAAGCCCGAGAAGATCATCGAGAAGATGGTTACCGGCCGCGTGAACAAGTTCTATCAGGAAGTCTGCCTGCTGGAGCAGCCCTTCGTCAAGGATCCCGACATGAACGTCGAGAAGATGATCGCTGCCAAGGCCAAGGGCGCCGACGTTATCCGCTTCGTCCGCTACAAGATGGGCGAGGGCCTGGAGAAGCGCGTAGACGATCTGGCTGCCGAAGTTGCTGCCCAGACCGCCGGCATCAAGTAATTAACCATGAAAGGAGCTGTCTCATCGGAGGCGGCTCCTTTTTTCTGAACAGATCACATTTGCCCGCTGGGCGCAAACGCAAGGAGGATCATCATGGCGGCTTACAAAAGAATCGTACTGAAGCTGAGCGGAGAAACTCTGGCTCCCGAAAATAAGTCCGGCTCGTTTGACGCGGCCCGCGTGGACCGCGCGGCCAAGGCCATCGTTGCGCTTCACGACATGGGCGTGCAGGTCGGCGTAGTCATGGGCGGCGGCAACATCTGGCGCGGACGCTTCTCGGATGAGATGAATCCGGTCAACGCCGATCAGATGGGCATGCTGGCGACCATCATCAACGCGCTGGCAGTGCAGGACGCCATCGTGCGTCTGGGCCGCAAGGCGACCGTGCTCACCGCGCAGGAAATGACCCGCTTTGCCCGCCTCTACACCCGCGATACCGCCATTTCCCTGCTGGAGGACGGCCACATCGTTCTGCTGGCCGGCGGCAGCGGCAATCCCTTCTTCACCACCGACACCGCCGCGGCTCTGCGCGCTGCCGAGCTGAACGCGGACGCGGTGTTCAAGGGCACCACGGTGGACGGCATCTATGATTCCGATCCCCGCAAGAATCCGGATGCCAAGCTGATTCCGGACATCACCTATGCCGACGCCATCGCGCAGGGCCTCAAGGTCATGGACCTGACCGCCTTCATGCTGTGCATGGAGCAGAAGATTCCGGTCATCCGCGTGTTCAACATGGACGATCTGGACAATATCCTGAAGGTCGCCGCCGGAGAAAATCTGGGTACGACGGCTCACGCTTAACCGCACAACGCGCACGAGACGCTGTTCCCGTGCGCATTTTTTTGAAAGGCAGGCTGAACCCATGAAGATTACGGCAACACCGCCCAAGGTGATCTGCTCCAATCCCGACAATCCCCTGTATAACTACTTCGGCTGGCCCTCCGTCGCGCGCCTGCAGGACGGAAGGCTTATGATGGTCGCGTCCGGCTTCCGCATGAAGCATCTCTGCCCCTTCGGAAAGGTCGTCGCCTGCTGCAGCACAGACGACGGCGAAACCTGGACCAGACCCGCCGTTCTCCTCGACACCCCGCTGGATGACCGCGACGCCGGCGTCGTGCCCTTCGGAGAGAACTCAGTGCTGATCACCAGCTTCAACAACACCGTTCAGGCGCAGCGCGGCTGGAACGCCGCGGCCAGCGATCCCTATATCACCGCCTATCTGGACGGCGTCGAGGCTTCCGGCCTTGAGGAAAAATACATCGGCTCGACCTTCATCATAAGCCGCGACGGCGGAAAAACCTTCGGCGAAGTCATGCGCATGCCGGTCACCACCCCGCACGGCCCCGCCCCCATGCCCGACGGCAGCCTGCTCTACGCCGGCCGCACCTTCTCCCGGCATAACGCCGTCATGGCGGACGACCACATCGCCGTTTACCGCCTGAGCGCGGACGGCACATACGAAAAGCTGGGCGATATTGAAAACGTCGCGCCGGGCCTGCTCAGCTGCGAGCCGAACGCCATCGTTCTGCCCGACGGAAAGATCATCGTCCACATCCGCGTGCATAAGGGCGGCTACTTCACCCTCTTCCAGTCCGAATCCTATGACGGCGGCCACACCTTCACCAAGCCTCGTCAGCTGCTGGGCGATCAGGGCGGCGCGCCGGCGCATCTGCTCCGCCTGAGAAACGGCACGCTGATTTCGACCTACGGCTACCGGGAAGCGCCCTTCGGAATCCGCATGATGTATTCGACCGACAACGGCGATACCTGGAGCACCGACCACGTGCTGTGGGACAAGGGCCTGGGGAATGACCTCGGCTACCCCTGCTCGGTGGAGCTTGAAAACGGAGAAATCCTGACCGTGTTCTACGCCCGCGTCGAAGCGGACGGCCCCGCGGTCATTCTTGAGACCAAATGGACGATGTCGGAGTGATCCTCCGCCCCGCCCGAACAGCGATACAGCCCCTTCGATAACCGCACGGCTCCGTGCGCTGTCACCGAAGGGGCTGCTATTTGTTTATGCTTTTCATCATTCCGGTTTGTACGGGCTGCTCAGGTCGTGCGGCCGGTCGGTGACGGTATAGATTCCGTTCTCCCGCGTCATCCACCCCATGCTCACAAATGCCCGGCGCACCATGCAGTAGTCCCCGTGCATCTGCCCGATGAGCGCGTTGACCTCCTTCTCGGCATACTGCTTTCCCGGCTCAAACTGATGCGAAATCTCCTCGAGAATAATCATCCGCTTCTTGCTCTGCGCGGGCATAACCTCGCAGTATCCGTACGGCATGAAGGACTTGATGACCTTTCTTCTGTACATCTCCTCCCGCTGCCGCGCGGCCGCGTCCTCGCCCTCGGCGAAAGTCATCTGCTCAAGCGTCATGGAAAACGCTTCCTTGCGCAGGCTGTACATCGTATAATACTGCTCCCGGCGCGTCTCCACCAGACCGGCCGCCAGCAGCTTCTTCATATGAAACGATACCGTCGCCGGGGTCAGCTGCAGCCGCTCGGCCAGAAGCTCCACATACATCTCCTTTTCGTTCAGCGCGTTCAGAATCTTCAGCCGCGTTTCATCGGCCAGCGCCTTGTAGATGGTCAGCGCCTCTTTCATTCCCTATGCTTCCTCCCCGTCAATCAGCTTCCGCGCCCGGCGGATGGTTTCCGCCTTGATCATGCTGCGCTCAGCCGCGTCAAAATCCTCTCTTGCCCGCAGCTTTTCCGCCTCAGCCTCACACTGCGCAGCCAGCCTTTCGAGCGTTCCGCGCCGCCCGCTCATCTCCACTTTGCCCAGCACCTTCAGCATATCGCCCATCATGCTCGCCTTCATCAGGCAGATCGAATGCCGGCGCTCGTCTCCCGCCCGCTTTGCAGCCTCGGCGGCCTTTCGCTCCTCGGAAGACCAGCCCTCCAGAATCTTTTCATACTTCTCCGGCGTCATCTGTAATCCCTCCCCGTTCATTCCATTTCGACTTTTATCAAATCAATCATATCATTCATTTAGATAATTGTCAATATGATTTTGCCGAAAATGCGCTGTTCTATCGCTCAGAAATGATGTATAATAGACGGTAAGGAGTGAAGAAACCATGACAGAGCTTACAAGCGTACAGAATCCCACCATCAAGCGCATGAAAGCGCTGAAGGATAAAAAAGCGCGCGTTCAGCAGGGCGAAATGCTGGTCGAAGGTGAAAAGCTGATGCTGGAAGCGGCGAAGGCCGGTCTGATTCCTTCGGATGTGCTGATTGAAAGCAGTCAGGCCGAGAAATTCGAATCCCTCGCCCGCGAGATGGAGGCGTTCGGCGCGCATGTATACCTTGCGCCCCGGCATGTCCTTGAAGCGGCGTGCGATACCAAAACGCCGCAGGGCGCCTGCGGCGCATTCACCATGCCCGTTCCGTTCCGCCCGGAAAACGCGCCCGAGCGGCTGGTTGTGCTGGACGGCGTGCAGGACCCCGGCAACGTCGGCACCATCTGGCGCACGGCGGATGCGGCCGGCCTGAACGGCATGCTGCTGGCCTCTTCCGGCGCGGACCCGTTCTCTCCCAAGGTGCAGCGCTCGGCCATGGGCTCCGGCTTCCGCGTGCCGGTGCGCGTGACCGACCGTCTGGCGGACGAGCTGACCGTGCTGAGATCGCTGGGCTATCGCGTCATCGTTTCCGCGCTGGACGGAGCCCCCTTCTACGAGGGCATGCCCAAATGCGATAAATTCGCGCTGGTCATCGGCAACGAGGCGCGCGGCGTGAGCGACGAGGTCAGTTCCGTGGCCGACGTCCGCCTGAAGCTCCCCATGCGCGGCGGCGCAGAGTCGCTGAACGCGGCGGTTGCGGCGGGCATCATGATGTACGAACTGATGAAATAGACCAAAATCCCTCCGGACAGGCCTTGTTCCGGAGGATTTTCATATCTTGTGAAATCTGCAGAGCCATGTTAAAATATGTACACCCACATGAAGGAGGCGTCGATATGTACGAGCTTGAAAAACTCAAGGTAACCGATTACCGCATCATCGCTCCCCTGCCCAATCCCTTCGTCTTTGACGACGGCACGCCGGTCAAAGACCCTTCGGACTGGCCGCGCCGCCGCCGGGAACTGATCAAAACCGCCGCCGAGCTGCAATACGGCAAGCTGCCGCCCGAGCCGGAATATCTTGAGGTCGAGCTTCTGTATAAGGGGCAGCCCGGCAAGCTGGATACCTACCGCATCCGCACCGGCACGCGCGAGCATCAGGTCTGGTTCACGATGATCGTGTACAAGACAAAGGCGCCGGGCAGGCGGCCGGTTGTCATCAGCGGCGACGGATGCTACAATTTCATGAACGATATGAAAGTCGCCAATCTGTTCACGGACAACGGCGTGATTCTGGTCAAGTTCAACCGGACCGAAATCGTGCCGGACGTGCGCGGCATCCCGCGGAACAGCCCGATTCACGAGGCGTATCCGGACGGAAACTTCACCACCATTGCCGCATGGGCATGGGGCTACAGCCGCGTGGTGGACGCGCTGGAAAAGCTCGGCATCGCGGACATGGACAACATCGCATTCACCGGCCTGTCCCGCGGCGCAAAGACCGCGCTGCTGGCCGGCGCACTGGACGAACGCGCAGCCATCGTCAATCCCGAAGCGCCCTGCGCGGGCGGCAGCTGCTTCCGCATTGCCATGAAGGCCGTCACCGAGGACGGGGACGAGCGCCGCAGCGAAGAGCTGGAGGATATCCTCAAGAACTTCCCGGACTGGTTCACCCCTCAAATGCAGAATTACGTCGGAAAGGTTCCCGAGCTGCCCTTTGACGAGCACGAGCTGAAAGCGCTGGTCGCGCCGCGCATTCTCTTCGACTCGGAGGCCAAGAGCGACATCTGGGCCGGTCCTCTGCCCGCCTATCAGAGCAACATCGCGGCCAGAGAAGTATACAAATTCCTCGGCGCAGAAGAAAACATCCTCTGGTACTGGCGCGACGGCTATCACGACCAGACGCTCGGCGATTTCGCCATGCTGCTCAATCTCATTCTGCATCGCTCTGAAGGCGCGGAGCTGGACGAGAAATTCGGCTATGTTCCCTTCGATGCGCCCGAACCTGCGTTTGACTGGAGAGCGCCGGAGGCGGAATAACCTCTGAGAACTTCCTGCGTCAGATTGGCCTGCACGGCGAAAAGTCCTCTCTCTTACCCGCATTTTTCTATTTTCAGACAGATTCCGATAAATATTTCAAGATCGGAAAACACCGGAAAGGATTAGCTTATGAAATTCACGATCCACAATCCCATCGATGAAGGCTGGTACGCCGATCCGGAAGCCAGATTCTATGAAGGCAAGTATATCATTTACGTCACCCATTCCCAGCCGTTCGACGATCAGCACAATCACTCCTGTTTTGTATCGGAAGATCTGACCCACTGGGAGAAGATTGAAAACATCATCGATATGGAAGGCTTCCCCTGGGCCAAGTGCGCGATCTGGGCCCCGACCATCGAGGAAAAGAACGGCAAATATTATTATATCTTTGCCTCCAACGATATTCCCCATAAAAGCGAAGTGGGCGGCCTTGAAATCGCCGTTTCCGACAGCCCTACCGGACCTTTCAAGGCGCTGCTCGACAGGCCTCTCGTAGGTGAATTCCACAACGGCGCGCAGCCCATCGACGCCCATCTGTTCAAGGACGACGACGGCACCATGTATCTCTATTACGGCGGATGGAAACACTGCAACGTCTGCAAGATGAACGACGATATGACGGGATTCGTGCCCTTTGAGGACGGCGAAATCTTCAAGGAGATTACTCCTCCCGACTATGTGGAGGGGCCCTGCATGATGAAGCGCGGCGACAAGTATTACTTCATGTGGTCTGCGGGCAACTGGAGCAACGGCACATACCGGGTCAACACCTGCATTGCAGACAGTCCCTGCGGCCCGTTTAAAGAGGCGTCCACGATTCTGTCCACCGGCGATTCCACCATTGCAACCGGTCCCGGTCACAACGGATTTTTGTACCTGCCCGAGACGGATCAGTACCTGATGGTCTACCATCGCCACAACCCCGCCATCAAGGACGGCAACGCCAGATTCCTCTGCATCGACCGGATGGATCTTGATGACAACGGCAATATCATGCCTGTAAAAATGACCGAAGAGTGGGAATACGACGAATAAACCAGACGACAAAAGCCGTCCGTTCGACCCTGATTGCGGGTCGGACGGACGGCTTGCTTTATATCGGAAACATAGATCGTGACCGCGCAAGGACTTCCCGGATACAGACGAAGGCTTATTCCATGACGTCCGCTTCGGTGCGGTCGGCGGTTTCGGCGAGCTTGAGGCCCTCGTTGTTTTCCATGGCGAGGCGGATGCTCCAGTCGTTTTCAAACAGCAGCACCTGACGGCCCGAACGGTCGATGGCGGGCGCGGTGGTGGAGGTCAGGCGCAGGCGGTCGACGGGCTTGGGGGTCTCATCGATCCAGCGGACATAGCGGAAGGGCAGATTCTCGCGGACGATGTCCACGCCGTATTCGCTCTTCAGGCGGTATTCGAGAACGTCCATCTGCAGAACGCCGACGACGCCCGCGATCATCTCTTCGCGGCCGATGTGCGGGCGCTTGAAGGTCTGAATCGCGCCCTCCTGAGAGAGCTGGTTGATGCCCTTGAGGAACTGCTTGCGCTTCATGCTGTCAACGGGGCTCACGCGGCAGAAGAATTCCGGCGCGAACAGCGGGATGCCTGCATAGCGGACCGGCTCGCCCGTGCACAGGGTGTCGCCCAGGCGGAAAATGCCCGGATCGAACAGGCCGATGATGTCGCCCGCATAGGCAACCTCGACGCTCTCATGATCCTGCGCCATGAACTGCTGCGGCTGGGCCAGCTTGATCTTGCTGTTCGAAGAGGAATGCCAGACGGTCATGCCCTTCTCGAACACGCCAGAGCAGATGCGCATAAAGGCCAGGCGGTCGCGGTGCGCGGGGTTCATGTTGGCCTGAATCTTGAAGATGAAGCCGGTGAACTTGTCCTCGTCGGGCTGAATTTCGCCCTTGTCGGACACGCGCGGAGTGGGATGCTTGGTGTACTCGAGGAAGCGGCCCAGGAAGGGCTCTACGCCGAAGTTGTTGAATGCGGAGCCGAAGAACATGGGCGTCAGCTGACCGGTGAGGATCTTCTCAAGGTCGAATTCGTCGCCGGCCACGTCCAGCAGCTCAATATCCTCCATGAGCTTGTCGTAGTAGCTCTGGCCGATGACAGCGGGCAGCTCCGGGTCTTCCAGATGGATGGTGCGGACCTCGACCTGCGTCTGGCCGTGGTTGCCGCCCTGATAGAGCTCGACGCACTGGGTGTCGCGGTGATACACGCCCTTGAAGTCGCCGTGTACGCCGATGGGCCAGTTGACCGGGCAGGAACGGATGCCCAGAACGTTTTCAAGTTCCTCCATCAGCTCAAACGGGTCCTTACCGGCGCGGTCGAGCTTGTTGACGAAGGTGAAAATCGGGATGGAACGCAGGCGGCAGACCTTGAACAGCTTAATGGTCTGCTCCTCAACGCCCTTCGCGCAGTCAATCAGCATGACGGCGCTGTCGGCGGCGACCAGCGTGCGGTAGGTATCCTCGGAGAAGTCCTGATGGCCGGGGGTATCAAGGATGTTGATGCGGTATCCGTTGAAATCGAACTGCATCGCGGAGGAGGTAACGGAAATGCCGCGCTGCTTCTCAATCTCCATCCAGTCGGACGTGGCATGGCGCGCAGTCTTTCTGGCCTTGACCGAACCGGCCTCGCGGATGGCTCCGCCGTAGAGCAGCAGCTTTTCGGTGAGGGTGGTCTTACCGGCGTCGGGATGCGAGATGATGGCAAAGGTGCGCCGGCGGTCTACCTCTTGCCTGAGCTCAGGATGTGCCATAAATATATATCCTCCATTTCGGCGAATCAAATCTGTATATGCATAGCGGAAAACCGGTATTGAGCCATTCTTAAATCACAGCGATGCCGCCCTTTCCGTCCAAAAAATCATATCAATTTATTGTACCCTGTTTCGCCTGTTTCTGTACGCAACTTTTCGTTAAATCGCGCCCGGAAAGAGAGATTGACCGGGCTCTTCCGGCGCGGTATAATAGAAAAAACGCCACATCCACCGGGAATGCATACGGAAAGCGGGGATATCTGAATGGATCTGAAGATCTCGGAAATGATGGAAATGCAGCGGCTCCTTCAGGAGAAATACAAGGACAAATGGGGCGGCCTGTCCCCCGAAATCGGGCGGAATCAGCTGCTCTGGGCGCTGATTGAAGCGGGCGAAGCCGCGGACGTCATCAAGAAAAAGGGCGACAAGGCAATCGTTTCGGACCCGCAGGCGCGCGCGGACTTCATAGAGGAAATCGCCGATACGGTCATGTATCTGATCGACGTGCTCGGCTGCTATTCGATTACCCCCGAGGAGTTCTGCAGCGTCTACCAAAAGAAGGCCGACCGGAACCTGAACCGCTGGTAAAACCCCATACAACACAGAAATCCCTCCCGCCGGACACATCTCCGGCAGGAGGGATATTTTTCATGCATACAGAAAGCCGCGCTGGGACGCGGCCGAATGTCAGAATGCGGTGCAATGGAGACGGAGTGAGGGGTAGAGGGGGGACATTGCACCGCCTGACAATCACAGTATACCTTTCCAATATGTACGTGATGCGGATAAATTGTGGCATTTTACGAAACGTTTCGAACCATCTCCCTTTGAAATCCGTCTTTCCTATGACGTTGTGCCCGACAGGTGACAAACCGGGCGGAACGTGATATAATAAGCTATCATCATATTGCATTTTCCGAAGGAGAATCCTCATGCAGACAAACAGATCCCGATATGACCGGCCGGTACAGGGTCCGCGCGTGCCCGTGGGCAAGGGGCGCTTCGCAGCCGACATGAACAGCCGTCCGGCGCTCATTCTGCTGGGCGTGCTGTGCGCGCTTGTGCCGCCGCTGGGCGTCGTCATGCTGTGGCGCGCCTCCCGCATCACCCTGCCCGTGCGCTGCGGGCTGACGCTGCTTGGCTTTTTCTCCATGACGCTCATTCTGTTCCTGCTCATGCGGCCAGAAAACGGATCGCAGGACATCCTGCCCATGCCAGCCGTCCCCGAATACGCCGGATACGGCTATATCCCCTCCGACCAGCCCGCGCCCACCGAGATTCCCGCGCCGCCGCCGGCCGCGCTGCCTGTCGTTCCGCCGGAGAACCCCGCTCAGTCCGTCGACCCGTCCACGCTGACCGACGACAGCATCGTCTTCGCCGTCACCAACAACGCCTCCAGCTACCACTTAAGCCCGGTCTGCGATTTCCAGGAAAACAACCGCCAGCTGACGCTGCTCGAAGCCCTGTACGAGGGGCTGGAGCCGTGCGAAAAGTGCGTCGGAGCGGCCGGATGACGGTAAAATCGATGGTTGCCCAACAATTATGCTTGACGAATTTACGGGGAAAGACTACAATAAAAAGAGCTGTATTCAGCACATGATTTATCCGATACATACCGCAAGGAGGAAACACCATGTTTTGCAGTAACTGCGGCAAGACCATCCGTCTGGAAGATGGCGCCTGTCAGCACTGTGGCGCAAGTCTGGGAGAAGGTCTGTTCTATGGCAATACATATACCTCCTGCCAGGTGCGTATTCCCGCGGAGTCCATCAACAACGCCCCCGAAGGCGGCATGATGTCCTATACCCGCACCAGCTATATGTCCGAACAGCCCAAGGATAACGTATATTCCAACACCGTCTATCGTCCGCTGCTGAGCGACGAGGAAGACCTGGACCGCATCGAGGCCGAGGAAGCTGCCGCTGCCGCCGAAGAAGAGGCTGCGCGCCGCGCCGAGGAAGAAGCCGCCCGCGCCGAAGAGGCCGTTCCGGAGGAAGAGGCCGCGCCCGAAGCGGAGGAGGAACCCGCCTTCGAGGAGGAGATTCCCGCTGAAGACCCCGCCGCGGAGGACGACGAAGAATTCTCGGACGAGGACTTCGAGGAGGAAGAGGATATCCCCGCGGTCAGCACCTCTCCTCTGCCCACGCTGAAAAAGGCTGCCATCAGTCCGCGCGTTCTCAGCTACATGGAAGAGCTTGAAAAGCAGCAGCAGCGCCGTGCCGGCGGCGGCAGTCTGCGCATGCCCTCCTTCCTGAATAACCTGAACCTCAGGAAAAAGGCCGCGCCGATGGACGAAGAGCTGCCCGAGGCCGAGGA
>JAFQQU010000269.1 GCA_017410445.1 Clostridia bacterium
GGATCAGCTGGGCTTTGATTTCAACTGGAACAGCTGCCTCGGCGGACGCAACTGGATGATGCCCGGCTTTGAAAGCAAGATCATCCGCGTTGAGGAAAACGGCGCGCAGATCGTTCAGAACGGCGACGGACTTCTGACACGCGTTATGCCCGGCGTGGTCAGCATTCCCTCGGAAATCGACACGATGATGACCGGCCGCGAGGCGTGGGACGAGCTGTACAAGCCCAAGTTCATGGATTCGGAGAAGCGCGTGAACGCCGAGGCAATGGCCAGGGTGCGCGCGCAGGATGCAAGCCGCGATATTCCGCTCGGCCTGCACTGCGGAAGCTTGTACGGCAACATCCGCAACATGCTGGGCGTCGAGGAGCTGAGCTATCTGGCGGTGGACGACGAAGAGCTGTATGAGGAGATCATCGACACGGTCGGAAATCTGGCCTGCAGCGTTGTGAAGCGCATGCTGGATACCGGCGTCGAGTTCGACTATGCGCATTTCTGGGAGGACATCTGCTTCAACACCGGCCCTCTGGTGCATCCGGAGGTGTTCCGCGAGCTGGTCGGGCCGCACTATAAGAAGATCACACAGATGGTCAATGAGCGCGGCATCGACATCGTTTCGGTAGACTGCGACGGAAAGATCGACCTGCTGCTGCCGGTGTGGCTGGAAAACGGCGTGAACACCATGTTCCCCATCGAGGTGGGCACGTGGAACGCGAGCATCGCGCCGTGGAGGGCAAAGTACGGCCGGGAGCTGCGCGGCGTCGGCGGCATGAACAAGACGGTCTTTGCGAAGGACAAGGCGGCGGTCGACGCCGAAATCGAGCGGCTTAAGCCGCTGATTGATCTGGGCGGATACATCCCCTGCCCGGACCACCGCATTGCGCCGGACGCGAAGTATGAGCTGGTTGAATATTATTGCGACCAGTTCCGCAAGGCGTTCTGCTGAGAGATAACGGGTTAAAGGAGCGTGACAATCCATGAATAATCAGGGAAATAACCTGCTTTGGTATCGAGAAAAGGCGCACAGCTGGAACGAAGCGCTGCCCATCGGAAACGGCCGCATCGGCGGCATGGTACACGGAGGAGCGGTTCAGGAGCGGATCAGCCTGAACGAAGACACGCTGTGGAGCGGATATCCCAATCACTGCGAAAATCCGAACGCGCTGGAGGCCTACCGCGAGGCGCGGAAGCTGGCGCTCGAAAGAAAATACCGCGAGGCGGAGGAGCTGCTGGAGGACAAATTCACCGCGCTCTGGTCGCAGGTCTATCTGGCGCTGGGCGATCTGAATATCTTCATGCGTCACGGCGACGACGTGCGCGGATACCGCCGCACGCTGGCGCTGGACGACGCGTTGGCGACGGTCAGCTATGAGGCGGACGGCGTGAAATACGAGCGCGAGGTGTTTGTCAGCGCGCCCGATCAGGTGATGGCCGTGAAGCTGACGGCGGACGTGCCCGGCAGACTCTCCTTTGACGCATGCCTCACGCCTGCGCTGAACGCGATGGTCGAATGCGGCAATGACAGGCAGAGCATTTCCGGCAACTGCCCGTCCTACGAATGGACGCATCACGGAAAAGGGCTGCACGACGGCGAAATGGTATACGGCGAGACAGACGAGAAGAAGGGCGTTGGCTACTATGCCGAAATGCGCGTGCTGGCGACCGGCGGAAAGACGGCCAGGACGGCGGGCTGCGTGACCGTCAGAAATGCCGACAGCGCGGTGATTCTTCTGGGCGTGCGCACGAGCTATGCCGGCTGGGAGAAGCATCCGGTGCTGGAGGGCCGCCCCTACCGCGTGCCCTGCATGAGGGATATTGATGAAGCGGTCGAGCTGGGCTATGACGAGCTGAAGGCCCGGCATATCGAGGATCACCGCGCGCTGTATGACCGCGTTTCGCTCGAACTGGGCGGCGGAGAAGAGAAGTATTTGCCGACGGATGAGCGGCTGTATGCCCATGAGAACGGCGGAGAGGATCTTTCGCTGTATGCGCTTTTGTTCAACTTCGGCCGGTATCTGATCATTGCGGCGTCCCGCGAGGGCACTCAGCCGACCAATCTGCAGGGCATCTGGAACGACAGCATCCTCCCCCCGTGGAATTCGAATTACACCATCAACATCAATACCGAGATGAACTACTGGCCGGTGCTGATGTGCAACCTGCCCGAGTGCAACAAGCCGCTGATCGGCCTGATCCGCGATCTGTCGATGAGCGGAAAGCGCACGGCGGCGGAGTATTACGGCGCGCCCGGCTTTGTTTCGCATCATAATACAGACCTGTGGCGCAAGTCGACGCCGGTCGGCGCAGGCGCGCGCGGGTCTGCGGTGTTCGCCTTCTGGCCGATGTCCTCCGGCTGGTTCGTGCGGCATCTCTGGGAACATTATGAATACACAATGGACGAGGAGTACCTGCGCAGTCAGGCCTATCCGGTGATCCGGGCGGCGGCGGAGTTCTACAGCGCCATGCTGACTGAAGACCCGACGGACGGCACGCTCATCTTCGCGCCTTCCACCTCGCCTGAGAACCGGTACGTTCTGAACGGCAAAAAGCACGCGGTCTCCGCGACCACCACCATGACCACCGCCATCATCCGGGACGTATTTGAGTGCTGCGTCGGGGCGGCGGCTGTGCTTCAGTGCGATGCGGAGAATTCCGAGAAGCTGTGCGAGCAGCTGCTGAAGCTCAAGCCCTATCAGACGGGCAGCGAGGGCGAGCTGCTTGAATGGAGCGAGAACCTTGAGGAGAGCGAGATTCACCACCGGCATATCTCTCACCTCTACGGCCTGCATCCGGCGCATCAGATCACTCCGGCGGGAACGCCCGAGCTGGCCGAAGCCTGCCGCATCTCGCTCAACCGGCGCGGCGACGACGGCACCGGATGGGCGCTGGGCTGGAAGGTCAATCAGTGGGCGCGCCTTCTGGATGGCGATCATGCGCTGAAGCTGATCGACCGGCAGCTGAATACCGTCGAGGGCCGCAACCCCAATAAAGTCAACAAGTTTGAGCGGTTCAATATGGCCAACGGCGGCGGAACCTACCTGAACCTCTTCGACGCGCATCCGCCGTTCCAGATTGACGGAAACTACGGCGTGTGCGCCGGCATCGCGGAGATGCTGCTGCAGACGACGGACGACGGTTCGCTGATGATTCTGCCCGCGCTGCCTTCGAAATGGAAGAACGGCTGCGTACGCGGCCTGCGCGCCCGGGGCGGACGCATCGTGGATATTGAATGGGAGGACGGAAAGCCGGTCCGCGTAGAGGAAAGAAAGGCGTAAGAGAAAGCAGGTCCATAAGCCGCGGATATAGCGATAACAGCAATCACCCCCGCCGGATTCGGAGGACGACCGGCGGGGGTGATCTGTGTTTGAGGAAAATATAAACCGTGACCGCAGAAAGACAGGCCCAAAACCAACGTTCACCCTGCCAGCTCCGATTTATGGCTGGCAGGGTGAATTTCAGAAGCGTCAGCGCATGGCCGCAGGTGCAGCCTGCTGAACTTCAGAAGCGTCAGCGCATGGCCGGCAGGTGCTTACCTGCTGCCCTTGTCGTAGGGAACGCCGCTGGCGCGCGGGGCCTGAGAGTTCTTGCTGGTGAAGGCCAGAACGATCAGAGTCGCGATGTAGGGGATCATCTTGTATACGTTGCTGGGGATGGGCAGGTTTTTCAGGAAGCTCAGGCCGGAGTAGGAAGCCGCAATCGTCTTCATCAGGCCGAAGAAGAAGGCTGCGAAGAGGATACGCATCGGCTTCCACTGACCGAAGATCAGAACGGCCAGCGCGAGGAAACCGTATCCGGCGACGGTGGCGTTGAAGTTGGTCGAGGTCGGAACGACGAAAACCAGACCGCCCAGTCCGCCCAGCGCGCCCGAGATGGCGACGCCGGCATAGCGGATCCTGTAAACGTTGACGCCCACGCTGTCCGCCGCCTGAGGATGCTCGCCGCAGGCCCTGAGGCGCAGACCGAACTTCGTCCTATACAGGACAAAGGCGGAAATCAGCAGGATGATGACGCCCAGATAGGTGGTGATGTACGTATTCTGGAAGAACAGCGGTCCGATGACCGGAATGTCGCCCAGAAGCGGTACGGACTTGATGCGGAAGGTGTTGTTGAAGGGAATCTGCTGAACGCCGTTGGCCTGCAGGGAGCGCGCCATATAGATGGCGAAGGCCGGGGCGATCATGTTGAGCGCGGTGCCGGAGATCGTCTGATCGGCGCGCATGTTGATGGCGGCGTAGGCATGCAGCAAGGAGAAGACCATGCCGCTGACCGCAGCGACCAGAATGGCCAGAATGAGGAGCAGATTTCCGCTGAGAACATTCTGCATGCGGTTGATGAAGAAGATCGAGCAGAATGCGCCCATGACCATGATGCCTTCCAGCGCGATGTTGACCACGCCGCTGCGCTCGGAGAACATGCCGCCCAGCGCGACAATCAGGAGCGGGATCGAGAAGAGCATCATCTGCTGAATCAGAAAATATACCGTATCCATGCTCAGTCCTCCTTATCCTGCCGACGGAACAGACGGCGCATCAGCGCCTGAACGGCATTCTTGAAGATCAGTGCAAAGGCGCTGAAGTAGATGATGGCGCCGATGATGATATCGATGATCTCGGGCATGTAGTTCAGCTTCTGCAGATAATAGCCGCCCTGCTCGAGGTGAGCGACGAATATGCCCGAGAAGATGATGCCCAGCGGATTCGACAGGCCCAGAAGGGCGACGGGAATGCCGTTGAAGCCCTGAGGAGCCAGCACGTCCACGACGTCAATGTGCAGGCCGTCCGACTTGGCCAGATACATGACCGCGCCGGCCAGGCCGCTCAGCATGCCTGCGATGACCATGGACATGAGAATCGACCGCTTCTCATTGATGCCGGCATAGCGGCTGGCGTCGCGGTTGTGGCCGCAGGCCTTGAGCTCGTAGCCGAAGGTGGTCTTGTTGAGCAGCAGGTAGATGACGATTGCTGCAATCACCGCAATAATGATGCCGATATTGACGCTGGAGGGGCGGACGAGATTGCCGATCTTCTCATAGAACACCTTGTTCAGGCCGCCGTAGGGCAGCGCCGCCGTCGCGGGAACGCTGACGGTCTGGTTCTTGAGCTGATCGTAAATGTTTGTGACCTTGATCAGGTGATTCACGCCGTACATGCCGATGTAGTTCATCATGATGCACGAGATGACCTCGTTGACGCCCAGATAGGCCTTGAACAGGCCGGGAATGGTCGCCCACAGGCCGCCGACGAGGATTGCGACGAACATCGGGACGATCCAGTGAAGCGGGCCGGGCAGCCATTTCCAGTTAACGGCCGTCCAGATGGCGGAGAACGCGCCGACGATCAGCTGTCCGCTTGCGCCGATGTTGAAAAGGCCGGTCTTGAACGCGAAGCCGACCGAGAGGCCGGTCAGAATGAGCGGCGTGGCGTAATAGAGCATCTGACCGACGCCCTTTGCGCCGCCGTTGAAACCGCCCTTGACGATGACCAGAATGCCCTTCAGCGCCTGAGAGGGATTGCTGATCAGCAGAATGATGAAGCCGAACGCCAGACCGACCAGAATGGCGATGACCGACGAGAGGAAGCTGTTCAGGCCGGTCAGCTCGGTAAGTGAGCGCTTGTTTCCGCGGCGCATTTATGCATTCCTCCTTTTCGATCCTGCCATGTAGAGACCCAGCTCCTGAACCGTGATTTCATCGGGCCGGACGTCTGCGACGATCTGGCCTTCGAACATGACGAGGATGCGGTCGGACAGGTTCATGACCTCATCCAGCTCCAGCGAAACCAGAAGAACGGCTTTGCCGGCGTCGCGCGCGGCGACCAGCTGCTGATGGATATATTCGATCGCGCCGACGTCCAGACCGCGCGTGGGCTGTACGGCGATCAGCACGTCCGGGTTGATCGTGATCTCGCGGGCGACGATGGCCTTCTGCTGATTGCCGCCCGACATGCTTCTTGTGATCGTCTTCGCACCCTGACCGGAGCGGATGTCGAACCGGCCGATCAGATCGTCCGTCCACTCGCGCATCCGGCGGAAATCGAGGAAGCCGAATTTCTGGAAGCCCGGCTTGTGATAGTTCTTGAGGATCATGTTCTCGGCCAGCGAGTAATCCAGCACCAGGCCGTGGCGATGACGGTCCTCCGGAATGTGGGAAAGACCCTTGTCGTTGCGCCGGCGGATGGAGAGGCGGGTGATCTCCTCGCCGTTCATGAAAATCTGGCCCTTTTCGGGAGCGGTCAGGCCGGACAGCGCATGAACCAGCTCGCTCTGTCCGTTTCCGTCGATGCCCGCGATGCAGAGGATTTCGCCCTTGCGCACGGTGAAGGAAACGTCGGAGACCGCGGGCTTGGCCTGATGCGCGCTGCGGACGGTCAGGTTTCTGACGATCAGCGCGTCTGCGCCCGGATGCGATTCGCTCTTTTCGACGGCGAAGCTGACCTTGCGGCCGACCATCATCTCGGACATTTCTTCCTTGGTGGTGGAGGCCACGTCGACGGTGCCAATGTATCTGCCCTTTCTCAGGACGCTGCAGCGGTCCGCAACGGCCATGATCTCGTTGAGCTTGTGGGTGATGAAGAGGATAGACTTGCCCTCTTCGGTCAGGCCCCGCATGATCTTCATCAGCTCGTCGATTTCCTGAGGCGTCAGAACCGCGGTCGGCTCGTCGAAGATGAGCACCTCGTTGTCGCGGTAGAGCATTTTGAGGATCTCCACGCGCTGCTGCATGCCGACGGTGATATCTTCGATTTTTGCGTCCGGATCAACCTTCAGATGATACTTCTCGGACAGCTCAACCACTTTCCTGCGGGCCTCGTCCATGCGAAGGACGCCGCCCTGAACGGTTTCAACGCCGAGAATGATGTTTTCAAGCACGGTGAAGTTGTGCACCAGCTTGAAGTGCTGATGCACCATGCCGATGCCCAGCGCGTTGGCGTCGTTGGGATTGTTGATGGATACGGCTTTTCCATCCTTCTTGATGCAGCCCGAATCTGGCTGATAGAGGCCGAAGAGGACGCTCATCAGGGTGGATTTTCCCGCGCCGTTTTCGCCGAGCAGCGCGTGTATTTCGCCGCGCTTCAGCTGAAGCGTGATATCGTCGTTGGCCCGGATGCCGGGAAACTCCTTGACGATATTCAGCATCTCAATGACGTAGTCCATGGATGCACAACCTTTCAAAAGGGGCAGGCAGATGTCTCTGCCTGCCCGATGATGGATACGGATATGGTGTATTAGTAGAGGGAAACCTTCACGATTTCAACAGGCAGCTGGTCGGCAGACGCAGCGGTGGTGTCATCGGGAATGGAGATTTCGCCCAGCTTGGCAAACAGAGCGTCGTAATCGGCCTGAGTGAAGTTTACCAGCTTGCTGGAAGCCATGGACAGGGAAACGCCGTTGTTGGTGTGATCCATGAGGATGGTTTCGCCGCCGGGGAAGGAGCCTTCGTAGTAAGCGGTCAGAATCTGGTAGACCGAAGCGCTCAGGCCCTTCATCGCGGAGATAACAACGGATTCGGATTCAGAGCTCTGATCAACGTCAACGCCGATGACCTTGCCGTTTGCAGCTTCAGCAGCAGCCATGACGGAGTTGCCGACAGCGCCGCCGCAGGCGAAGATGATTTCGATACCGTCGTTGTACCAGGCAGCGGCCATGGCCTGATTCTCGGGGGTGGCGTCGAAGTTGCCGGTATAGTGGTAGTTCAGAGAGATTTCAGCAAGGCCGAGATCCTTGGCAGCGTCTTCCGCGCCCTGGACGAAGCCGTAGCCGTACTTGACAACAGCGGGAACAGCCATGCCGCCCATGAAGCCCAGCTTGGTGTAGCCTTCCTTCACAGCCGCGTAACCGGCCAGATAACCGACGGCCTGCTCGGCATAAATGACGGGAGCTACGTTAGCGTTGGTGCGGGTATCGCCGTCAGCGCTGGCGGGAGTACCGTCGATCAGGATGAAGTGTACATCCGGATACATGTCCTGAGCCAGGTAGATGGGCTCGGCAAACAGGTAGCCGGGGGTCACGACGACCTTCGCGCCGCCTTCAACGGCCAGAGCGATGGAGTCGAGATAAGCGTCGGTGCTCTTCTCGGCGGGCTGATAGTACTTGTGGGAAATGTTGTTCTCGGTCGCGTACTGAACGAGGCCTTCCCAGGAGCCCTGGTTGAAGGACTTGTCGTCGATGGTGCCGATGTCGGTAACCAGCGCGAGCTCGTAGGTGCCCTCAGCCATGGCGGCGGAGGCCATGCACAGCATCATGCACAGGGCCAGAACCAGAGAAAGAATCTTCTTCATAGTTGAAAACTCCCTTCACAAATATATCGCAATGCGACGCATATATTATATCAGATATATGAACGGTTGAAAAGAGGATATGGGTGCGTTTTTTCTGGGAATTTGACGAAGTACGCGTCCGGCGGACGAAATGATACACAGATTTCATTTGCAATGATGCGTATTTCTGATATAATATGATCAGAAATACGAACGGAGCGTGAATCTCATGAAGAAACTCTGGAAGGAATTCAAGGACTTCGCATTCAAGGGCAACGTGATCGACATGGCCGTCGGTGTTATGATCGGCTCTGCGTTCAGCAAGATCGTCACCTCTCTGGTCAACGATATGTTCATGCCCCTGCTGTCCCTGCTGACCGGCAGCGTCAGCTTCACCGATCTGGCCATTGCACTGGGCGAGGGCGAAGAGGCTGCAAAGTTTGCTTACGGCAACTTCATTCAGACCGTCGTCGATTTCCTGCTGATCGCCGTCTGCATCTTTGTCTTTGTCAAGCTGATCACCAAGCTGCGCGAGAAGTTTGAGGACAAGCCCGAGGAGAAGCCGAAGGAGCCCGCCCGTCTGTGCCCCTTCTGCAAGTCCGAAATCCACAAGGAAGCCACCCGCTGCCCGCACTGCACCAGCGAGCTGAAGTAACAGGATGATTTCATGCGTCAGGAGTTTTTCCTGGCGCATCTGCGCGTTGACAAAGTCAACGCTTGTGGACGGGGAACTGCGGTTCCCCGCCACGGCCACCCCTCAAGGCGGCATTTTCTGAAAA
>JAFQQU010000022.1 GCA_017410445.1 Clostridia bacterium
CCTCTCTGATCGCAGGGGTGCGGGCGCGGAACGCGCCTACTGGGCGGCGCCGCAAACTGCGCGTCGGCGAATTTCACGGTCAAACCCGGTAAATTCGCGGCTCCGACGAAGGACGAACGGAGTTCGCCCAAGGAGGAACGCGCACCATCCCCTCATCCCCCCACACATATATATGTATAAAGGAGAGATCCCACAATGCTTTCCAACACCATCTACCGCCTGACAAAAGAAAATAAGCTCACCATCGCCTACTTCGGCGGCTCCATCACCGAAAACGGCGAAGAAAAGGGCTGGCGCAGGCTCACCACCAAATGGTTCGAAGCCCGCTGGCCTGAAACGAAGATCACCGAGGTCAACGCAGCCATCGGAGGCACCGGCACAGACCTCGGCGTATACCGCTGCGGCCGCGACGTCCTCGCCCATTCTCCCAACCTCGTCTTCATCGAATTCGCCGTGAACGACTCCGGTTCCCGTCCCGAGGACCTCAGCCGCAACACCGAGGCCATCGTCCGCAAAATCCTCTCCGCCGACCCCACCACGGAGATCGTCTTCGTGTTCACCATCACCAAGGCCATCGACGAGCGCCTTAAGAGCGGCGTCCCCTTCCACAGCCGGGATATCCACTCCGCCATCGCTGCGCATTACGGCCGCCCCACCATCGATATCGGCACGCCGCTGGCCGAAGCAGCCGCCGCAGAAAAGGGCTGGCTCGAATACACCACCGATACCGTGCACCCGCATGCAGGCGGCTATGTCATCAAGGAAAAGGCGCTGCTTAACGGACTCGAGCCTCTTCTGGCCGCCAATGCTCCGGACAGCATCACCTCTTATCCCATTCCTGCCCCGCTCTACGACAACCTGCCCACCAACGCCCGCATGATCGACGCATACGAACTGGCTCAGCTTTCCGATCCTTCGGTTGACTGGGGCAAGGCTCAGCCGGACACGGCGCTCGAGCGCGGCTGGTCCAAGCTCTTCTTCCACCTCTGCGGCCGCTGGCCCGCAACCATCGGCGCAAACAAGCCCGGTTCCGAGTTCGCCATCCGCTTCGATGGCAGCAATCTGGGCATTTACTGGATGATGGCATCCGATTCCGGCGATATCGAATTCAGCATCGACGGCGGCGAATGGCAGCGCAAGTCTTCCTTCGATGAATACTGCCTCCGCTTCGCCCGCGCCAACTTCCATATGCTCGCGCAGGGCCTGCCCGAGGGCAGTCACACCGTCGTCATCCGCGTCAGCGAGACGAAGGACGACCGTTCCACCGGACGCTGGGTCCGCATCGGCGCGTTCGGCATTTCGTAACTTCACAAGGAGGGCATACGCATGATCCTTTCCGCGAAAAAGGAGCTTCTGAACCTGCCCACCGCCAACGGACACGCCAGCTGCGTCGCCCGCGTGAACGGCGAGACATGGATCACATGGTTCGGCGGCACCAAAGAGGGCGACAGCGACGTCGACATCTACCTTGCCCGCAAAACCGCCGCCGGATGGACTGAACCCATCCGCATCACCGCCGATGAAAACCTGCCCCACTGGAACCCGGTGCTCCTGCCGCGCGGCGACGGCGCGGATCTTTTCTTCAAGCTCGGCGCGACCATTCCCGGCTGGAAGACCATGCGCGTCCATCTGGACGGCGAGGGGCAGCCCACCGGCGAACCACACGAGCTGGTCGAAGGCGATATCGGCGGCCGCGGCCCGGTGCGCAACAAATGCCTGACCCTGACCGACGGACGCATTCTCGCGCCCGCCTCTATCGAAACCAAAGAACCCGCCCGCTGGCGCGACGCCGCCTGCGCCGCAGATTTCTTCGCCTTCCCCAGGACCGACGAACCGCTCCGCTGGAAGCCGTTTGTCGATATCAGCACGGACGGCGGCGAGACCTTCTCGCAGGCCGCGCCCGTTCCTCTGATGGCCGGAAGCGAACGCGATGAACCCGACGCATTGCCCGCCCCCGTCGGCGGCGTCTTCAGCGCAGAGGGCCATGCTCCCTGCCGCGTCCGCAGGCTCGGCGCGATTCAGCCTGCGCTCTGGCAGACGAAGGACGGCCATATCCACATGCTGCTCCGCTCCTCCGAAGGCGCTGTGCTGCGCAGCGATTCGAAGGATGGCGTCGTCTGGTCCGCCGCCTCAGTCACCGCCCTGCCCAACAACAACTCCGGCATCGACCTCGTTCAGCTGGAGGACGGCCGCATCCTGCTCTGCCTGAACCCGGTTTCCGGCGACTGGGCCGCGCGCACCCCGCTTTCATTGTTCATTTCGACCGACGACGGAACCACCTTCCGGCCGCTGATGAACCTCGAAATGAGCGAAGGCGAATATTCCTATCCGTCGCTCGACACGGAAGGGAATACCGTATATCTCAGCTACACATGGAACCGGGAAAAGATCTGCCTCTGGACCATGGAGCTGGAAGAACGCGCCTGATCTAAAATGCGCCTATCACAAAACGGACTGCCGCTTGCTCTCTGCGGCAGTCCGTTTTAGTGTATTTGCTTAATCCCAGGACTCGGTGATCTGATAGTAGTAGCTTCTCAGCTTCTGCGTGTAGCTCTGAACCGCCTCGACATTGCTGGTCAGCATGGCGTTCGTCACGCCTTCGAGCGCCTCTTCGATGCGTTCGATCTGCTCAGCCGTCAGCCGCGGATCATCCAGCAGCTGATTGGCGCGGCGGATGTAGCGCTCGGCATAGTCGTAGGTATCGTCGTGGTCGTTCGAGCAGATGGTGCACTTGCTGATCTCCGCCGTCTCCTTGCTGGTCGACGCGCCGGAGAAGTACTGCTGAACCACCGTGGATACGCCTGTACGGAGCGGATGTCCCTCCGGCATGTAGATAACGCCGAAGCGCTCGGTGTCGCAGTCGCCGGTCGGCGCCTTATACGTTCTCGTACACAGGCGGACGGAGCGGTGCATGTTGCAGCTGAGTACCGGCTCGGTACCGGAGAGGAAGTAGTCCACGGTCGTTCCGTAGTCGTTGACGTCATTGCGGCAGGCGGACGTCGGAACCATGCCCGACACGCTGCACACCTCGACCTTCATAAGGCCTACGTCCGCGGCGGACTTGCTGCGGATGGGCCGGTTGGTGTAAATCTCCTTGTAGCTGTGAACCGCCTGCATCACGGCGCCCCACAGCGGCGCGGCATACGTACCGCCCGACGCGCCGGAAACCAGCGGATCGTAGTCGTCGCTGCCGATCCAGACCGCCGCGGCATAATAGCCGGTCATGCCCGCGAAGAACACGCCTCGGTAGTCCGAGTTGGTACCGGTCTTGCCGGCCACCTCGAATCCGCCGAAGTTGGCCTGAGAACCGGTTCCCTCCGGGCCCACGCAGCCGATCAGTACGTCCACCAGCATCCACGCGGTGGATTCCTTGAAGACCCTGCGCCGGATCTGAACGTCATAGGCGTCGATATAGATCGATCCGTCCGGATTCAGCACCTGACTGAATGCGACCGGCTCCAGATACATGCCGCCGTTTGCGATCATGCCGAACGCGCCGGCCATGTCGACCGTCGTGATGCCGGCCGTGCCCAGCGCCATACCTGCGCCGCTCCGGTTGATCTCCTGAACCTCGATGCCCATCATCAGAAGATAGTTAACCGCATTCTGAACGCCGACATAGCTCATCAGCGCATGCGCCGTCGCCGTGTTGTGAGATGCATTGATGGCCGCACGCAGCGATTCAACGCCCGTATAGCTGCCGCCGCCGTAGTTGGCAGGGAATCCGGTTTCGGAGTCCCATCCGGCAATGGGAATCGGCAGGTTCAGAACCGGCGAACCGGGCGAATGGCCCATGTCAAACGCCGGACCGTATACCGACAGAGGCTTGATGGACGAGCCGACGGGCATGGTGTACTGCGCTCTGTGCAGCTGCTTCCAGCCGGTCGGGGTGGAGCGTCCGCCGACAACGGCGACCAGCTCGCCTGTGCGCCAGTCGACGACTGTGGCCGCCGCCTGCGGCTGAACGACCTCCAGATACTGGCCGTTGCCCAGCGACTGCTTCGATATGCTGTCCGCCGAGGAACGCATCTTGGGATAGCGGTTCCAGTCGGTGATGACTTCCTGCACGGTCTGCTGCATGCCCGGATCGAGCGATGTGTAGACCTGATAGCCGCCGGTGCGCAGCCGGCTTTCCATGAGACTGCGGTTTTCCTTGTTGTCGTCCAGATTCTCGACGCGGAGCATCTTGGTGACTACGTCGTAGATGGCATACTCGACATAGTACATGTTCTCCACTTCGCTGGCGACGGAGCCGCTGGAATACTGCAAGACCTGCAGCGTTTCGCTCATGGCCTGATTGTATTCATCTTCGGTGATCAGGCCCTGATCGCGCATCAGGCCCAGCACGTAATCGGCGCCCTCTTCACTTTTTTGAGGCGTGCCGAGCGTATAGTAATTCCTGCGCGGGTTGTATGCGTTCGGGCTCTTGATGATTCGGGCCAGCATGGCGCACTCACGCAGGGAGAGCTGATGAAGCTCTTTTCCGAAATAGTCCTGCGCGGCGACCTTGACGCCGTAGTTCGAGCCGCCCATGAAGACGATGTTTAAGTATTCCTCAAGGATCTGCTCCTTGCTGATCTGCTGCTCCAGCTCGATGGCCAGATAAATCTCCTGCATCTTGCGCTTGAAGGTTTCTTCGCTGCTCAGGATGGTGTTTTTGATCAGCTGCTGGGTGATGGTGGAGCCGCCCTGAGAGGTGCTGTTGGTCAGAAGGCCGATGGCAACGCCCGCCAGACGGCGGATGTCCATGCCGTTGTGCTCCCAGAAGCGCTGATCCTCAACCGCGACGACCGCATCCAGCAGATACTGGGGCATTTCGTCGTAGCTGGCGTCCACGCGGTTTTCCGTCGAGCGGTAGCTGGTGATCAGATCTCCGTTCTTATCATAGAAGAAGGAGGTCTGCGCTTTCTCGTCGAACTTGGACAGATCCAGCGAGGGCATGGTTTCAACCCACGCCTTGGCGACGCCCACCAGAAGGCCGCCGCCGGCGACGCACAGAATCAGTATGGTCAGCATCAGCATCTTGCCGGTCGCCATAATGACCGACAGGAGGAAATTATCGTCCTTTGTCCGCGGCTTGAAGGCGGATTTCTTCGGCGCGGAGCCGAATTTCCTTTTCTTCTGCATTGGTGTCCTCCATATCGCTAAAAACACTCTGTTTCATTCTACAGTATAGCACAGTTTGCCGCCGGTTGCATGTTTTTTTCATGAAGCATGCGGCACATTTTCATGCATCCCGCAGATATTTACAGAAACCTTATCGAATCTCTTATTGGACGAAGGAAAAACGAGAATGGTTGCAGAATACTACTTAACTGTTCGGTATGCTCCATGATCCGTTCCCCATTTCCGGAACCAATCTCAGTGACCGCTCGTCGAAATCAGGTATAATGAGTCATGAACACATTGACCGAAAGGGGCGTTGGCTTGATGAAACGGTATTACGGATTCTTCCTTCTCTCTGTCGGATTCGGCATGGCCTGCGCAGGTCTGGTCCGCGGAGAGGCAATGACGGTTCTGAAAAAGGCAATCACGCTTTGCCTGGAGTGCATCGGCATCGGCTGATTCGGGAGGGATGATATTCCTTATGAAGAAAATGCGCGAACGCACCCGGCTGATCATTCAGCTGGCCTTCGCCGCGCTGACCAACGGCTATGTAAGCGGATTTCTCGGTCAGAAGCTGTACAAGGGAAAGCTCAAGCAATTCTGCCTGCCCGGGCTGAACTGCTATTCCTGCCCGGGCGCGCTGGGTTCCTGCCCCATCGGAGCGCTGCAGGCAGTCGCAGGAGACCGGAGCTTCTCCTTCTCGTTTTATGTGATGGGCTGCCTCGTCATGCTGGGCGCGCTGATCGGGCGGCTGGTGTGCGGCTTCCTCTGCCCCTTCGGGCTGGTTCAGGATCTCATGTATAAGATCCCCGTCCCCAAGGTCCTGAGGAAAATCCCCGGCGACCGGTATCTGAGATTCCTCAAATATATCATCCTCGTTCTCATGGTGCTCGTCCTTCCGGACCGGGTCACCAACATCATCGGTCAGGGAGACCCCTGGTTCTGCAAATGGATCTGTCCTTCCGGCACGCTGCTGGGCGGCGTACCCCAGGTGCTTTCGACGCCTGCGCTTCAGGCTTCGCTGGGGTTCCTCTTCAGCTGGAAGATGGGCATCCTGATCCTCGTCCTCGCGCTGTCTTCGGTCAATTACCGGCCCTTCTGCAAATATCTCTGCCCGCTGGGCGCGATATACGGCCTGTGCAACCCGGTTTCCCTGTATCATCTGGAGGTGGACAAGGAAAAATGCACCCGCTGCGGGGCTTGCTCAAGAGCCTGCGGCATGGGCGTGGACGTCCCGAAGGCGCCGAACAGCCCGGAATGTATCCGCTGCGGAAAATGTGCGTCTGTCTGTCCGCATGACGCGCTCCAGTTCCGCTTCGTGCATCGAAAAAAAGAGAAACACGGTCAGGCGGAGAACATTGAAAATTGAATATGGAAGTGAAGTAGAATGAAGCGAACGATTCGCGAAAAAATAAACGCAGCCTACAGCCTGCATGATCTGGATATCACCTCCATGGAAATGAGCGGAGGAAACCTGATCGTCCGGACCGATTCCGGCCTCATCCGCCTGAGCGATACCAAGCGGCAGGTGGACGGATATGTGGAGTTCAATCAGGTGGACTGGGGATACTGCTATATCTATCTGTTTGATTTCACCGGAAACGTCGGCCCCTTCGGCGGAGAAAAAAAGTATCTCATCAGCTTTCTGGACGAGCGCAAGGGCATGTCCTTCTCCGTCATGGACGAGGTCTTCGGGCATAATCAGACCAAATTTTTCGGGCACCTGCTCACCAACGGCAAGCGTCTTGAATGCATCATCGAGATCTATCACGAGGGCGACATGGTCTTCGTGGAAGAGTGAACCCATCCCTTCAGCGTCTGCGCATCCCGCGCGGGCGCTTGTTTTTTGCATTTTCCGGACAAAACAGACGAATATCGGGCGCTTTGGTCCGTTTTGTGACTGGAAGTAATGTGAAGAACATGTTATAATACAAACAGAGCCGATACGGCGCACACTCTGACTTTCAGGGAGGAACACTTATATGCTTACGGAAAAGAAAGTTCTCATCATTCAGGGCGGCTGGGACGGACATGAACCGGTTCAGACCTCGAGCCGCTTCGCGGGCATGCTGGAGAAGCACGGATACAAATGCACCATCAGCGACACGCAGGATGTGCTGGCGGATCTTGACATGCTGATGGGCCTCGACCTGATCGTCATGGCATGGACGATGGGCTCGATCGATCACAAATACGTTCAGAATATCTCCAAGGCGGTCGGCGCGGGCGTGGGTCTGGCGGGCTGCCACGGCGGTATGTGCGATGCCTACCGAAACGACACCGAATGGCAGTTCATGACCGGCGGACAGTGGGTCAGCCATCCGGGCGGAGACGGCATCCGCTACACCGTCAATATCCGCCGCGGCTCCAGCCCGATCATCGAAGGCCTTGAAGACTTCGAGGTCGTGAGCGAGCACTACTATCTGCATGTCGATCCGGCCATCGAAGTGCTGGCGACCACCCGCTTCCCGGTCGTCCCCTACTACCACATCTCCAACAAGCCCGTCGACATGCCGGTCATCTGGACCAAATACTGGGGCAACGGCCGCGTGTTCTACAATTCCCTCGGCCATCACGACGACGTCTTCGACAACTCCCCCAACGCCGGCATCCTGATGGAGCGCGGTCTGGTGTGGGCCGCCGAGGGCAAGGCGTATGCGCTGGAGCACGGCCTGACCACCGAGCGCTTTGAAAACACCGCGAAAATGTATTGATCGGAGGAAACCGGCATGAGCATCAATATTGCAATGATCGGCGTAGGCGCGATCAGCGGCATTTACCTCAAGAATATCACCGAAACCTTCAAGGAAATCAAGCTCATCGGCGTGTGCGACCTGATCCGCGAGCGCGCAGAGAAGGCGCAGGCCGAATACAACGTTCCCAAGCTCTACGAAACCATGCACGACGCCTTCGCCGATCCCGAGGTCGACATCGTGCTCAACCTCACCCGCCCCTATGAGCACTACGAAGTGACCAAGGCCGCGCTTCTGGCCGGCAAGCATGTCTACTCCGAAAAGCCGCTGGGCGCGGACTGGGAGGAAGGCAAGGAGCTGGTCGCCATCGCCGAGGAAAAGGACCTCATGCTGGGCGGCGCGCCGGATACCTTCATGGGCGCGGGCATCCAGACCTGCAGAAAGCTGATCGACGACGGCATGATCGGCGACGTGGTCGGCAGCGCAGCGTTCATGATCTGCCACGGCCATGAAACCTGGCATCCCGATCCCGAATTCTACTACAAGCGCGGCGGCGGCCCGATGATGGACATGGGCCCGTATTACCTGACCGCGCTGATCAACCTGATGGGCGGCGTCGAGGGCGTGACCGGCGTAACGAAGAAGAGCTTCGATCAGCGCCTGATCACCAGCCAGCCGAAGAACGGAACCGTCGTGGACGTCGACGTACCAACCTACGTCACCGGCACGCTGCACTTCGAGTCCGGCGCAGTCGGCACCATCTTCACCACCTTCGACGTATACTATCCCTCGCAGGCGCGGCTGGAGATCTACGGCTCGAAGGGCACGCTGTTCGTGCCCGACCCGAACACCTTCGGCGGCCCCGTCAAGCTGTTCCGCCCGGAGGACGGCGAAGTAAAGGAAATCCCGCTGCTGTTCGATTATAAGGAAAACAGCCGCGCGCTGGGCCTTGCTGACATGGCCAAGGCCATCGAGACCGGCCGGGCGGCCCGCTGCGACTACACACAGACCCGCCACGTGCTCGAAATTCTGACCGCGTTCGACAAGAGCAGCGACGCAAAGGCGTATTACCCCATGGAGACGCGCTATACCCGCCTCCCCGCCATGAAGAACAACAAAATGCACGGCATTCTCGACTGATCCGGCCCCATACCATCCGATCCGTCCGTCAGTATACGCCGGACGGATCGCTTTATTTCCATCATTCAGGAGGAACCCACATGATCCGTCTGCATTCGGAATGCATCCGCTGCCTGACCGGGAAATATCTGGCGAAGCCGCCGGAAGGGCTGACCGAGGAACAGAAAGTCGAATACTTCCAGATCATCCTCTCCGTCATGGGCAGCGCAAACCCGGAATACGCCGCGCCGGTCGCCATGCAGGACATCGAACGCATTCTCTATGAAAAATTCGGCATCCGGCAGGATTTTACCGCCATCAAGCGGCATTTCAACGCCCTTTTGCTGGCCCGCGAGGAGGATTTCCTCAATTTGCTTACAGAATCGGACGACCCTCTGAAGCTGGGCGTGCAGCTGGCGATGACCGGCAACTACATCGACTTCGGCGCCATCGAGAACGTGACCGACGACGCGCTCACCGACCTCATCACCCGCGCGCCCGGACAGCCGGTGAATGAAGATCAGCTCGGCAGGCTGAAGGAAGAGCTTGGCGCCGCGAAGAAGCTGGTCTATCTGACCGACAACTGCGGCGAAATCGTATTCGACAAATGCCTGATGAAGACGATTGCCCGCCTGTATCCGCAGCTTTCCGTCACCGCCGTCGTGCGCGGAGGGGACGTGTCCAACGACGCCACCATGGAGGACGCAGAGCAGGTCCGCCTCCATGAAGCGGCAAAGGTCATTCACAACGGAACCTCCGTCGCAGGCACATGGCTTGAAGGCATTTCTGAGGAATCGCGCGCGGAAATCAACGCCGCCGACGTCATCATCTCCAAGGGGCAGGCCAATTTCGAAACGCTCCGCAAGTGCGGCCTCAATATCTACTATATCTTCCTGTGCAAATGCGATATGTTCGCCCGGAATTTCGGCGTGCCGCGGCTGACGGGCATGCTGGTGAACGACCGGGAACTGTAAATCCTCATAGACAAAACGCCTTCCCGCGCAGCTGCTGAACCGCAGTGCGCAGGAAGGCATTATTCTTCATCCGGAACGTATTCGATAATATCGCTCACGCTGCATTTCAGAATCTCGCACAGGACGTTCAGCGTTTTCGTGCTGATCGCTTCCCCATGCTTCATCCGGTGCAGCGTATTGGCCGACAGTCCTTGCTTGAAAATCAGCTGGTACTCCGTTATCCCCTGTTTGAACAGGGTTTCGTAAAACGGACGGTAAGAAATCATTCGCATCACCCGTTTTATTGTAACCTGCTCAACAGCTTGACTATACTCATTAAATTGAGTATAATGTATTCAAAAGGATATATAGTAGGTGAAATGCTATGGTCAAGAAGGTCATCGTGCTGATTCCGCATATCAATCAGGCATTTTCGGCGCCGGGAGCTGACGAACAGACAGAAAACTGTGAACCGGGCAAAGAAACCCAACTCCGTCTCCTGACCGACTTCATAAAAGAAGCCGACGGCGATCTGCTCGGCCGTTTCCTCTCCGGCCGGCTGTCCGAATACAGCGACGAATCCCTCGCCGCGCTGAACAGCCTGACCGCCGACGAGCTCAAACGGCGCGGACTTCCCGTCTCGCGCGGACGCGTCAAACCACCCCGCCGCCCTCTCTCCGACTGATCTTCTCCCCTCCCCCTATCCCTGCACCTGACACAATCAGAAGCGTTCCGCACAAACAAAAGTCCGCCCGACGCATCCGGCTCTGATTTATGGCCGGGTACGTCGGGCGGACGTGTTCCTGTGCAGGCGATCCCGTATACCGTGACCGCACAAACATATCCCTCATAGCAAACGCCGACCCGGACGGCCGATCTTTGCCGTCCGGGTCGGATTATAGATGCGCTAGCAGATGTCAGCGGGCACCGCCCGCCGTCCGGGTCGGATTATAGATACGCTAGCTCATGCCAGTGATGGCATCATCACACGCCGGTGCGCTCGCGGCGCAGCTTCTCGCCGGTCAGCTGGTTGGTCACGCGGGTGTAGCCCTTGAGGGGTACGATCTTCGCGTCGATGGCGTCCAGAATCCAGCTGGGCTGCGGGAAGAAGGACTCTTCCAGCTCGTGAGCGGGAGTGATCCAGTTGCGGGACGCAACGACAGCGGGCGGAGCATCCAGCTCGTCAAACGCCATTTCGGTGATCTGACGGGCAACTTCGCTGGCGAAGGAGCCGCGCTCGCAGGCGTCGGTGACGATGACCAGACGGCCGGTCTTCTTGACGGACTCGAGTACGGTGTCATAGTCGAACGGTACCAGAGAACGGGCGTCGATGACCTCGGCCTCCATGCCGTACTTCTCCTTCAGCTCGTCCGCCGCCTTCAGAGCGCGATACAGAACGGCGCCGAAGGTCAGGATGGTAACGTCGCTGCCGGCGCGCTTGATGTCAGCCTTGCCGAACGGGATCTCGTAGTACTCAGCCGGTACGCCTTCCTTGACGAACTGCTCGCCGTAGTCGTATACGCGCTGGGACTCGAAGAAGATGACGGGGTCGGTGCCGGCCAGAGCGGAGGCCAGCATGCCCTTCGCATCGTAGGGAGTTACAGGGAAGGCCGCCTTCAGGCCCGGGATGTGGGCAACCAGCGCGGACCAGTCCTGAGAGTGCTGCGCGCCGTACTTGGAGCCGACGGATACGCGCAGGACGACCGGCATCTTGATGATGTCGGCGGACATTGCCTGCCACTTGGCCATCTGATTGAAGACCTCGTCGCCGGCGCAGCCCAGGAAGTCGCAGTACATCAGCTCAACCAGAGCGCGGCCGCCCGCCATGGCATAGCCGACGGCGCTGCCGACGATGGCGGATTCGCTGATGGGAGAGTTGAACAGGCGATGATACGGAATGGCCTCGGTCAGGCCGCGGTATACGGCGAACGCGCCGCCCCAGTCGCGGTTCTCCTCACCGTAGGCAACCATGGTGGGATCCTTGTAGAAACGGTCGATGATGGCCTCGAACAGCGCGTCACGGACCTGATATACCTTGTTCTTGGAAACGGGCTTGCCGTTCTTGTCGATGCCGTAGCGCTCCTTCTTGGCGATGGCCTGAACGCGCGGATTCTCTTCCATGGGCATCAGGACGTCGGGCTTGGCGTCGGTGAAGGCCTCGACATGGCCGTTGGAGAACATCAGATCGGCAATGGCGTCCGGATCGGCGTTCAGATTCATGCGGGGAGACAGCTCGTCGTCGATGGCCCACTTGAAGTTGCGGAAGTTGACTTCCTTGACATGGGCGATGATCGCGTCGCACTCCTCGGCAGTGGCAACACCGGCCTCGATCAGCTGAGCGCGGTAGGTGTTGAGCGGATCGACCGCTTCCCACGCAGCCATCTCTTCCTTGGTGCGGTAGGAGGAAGCGTCGGACGGGCTGTGACCGGCGTAGCGGTAGGTCAGGACGTCCAGCAGAACCGGGCCTTCGCCCTTGAGCAGCAGTTCCTTCTTGCGGGAGTAGGCTTCGATAACCGCCAGCGGGTTGTAGCCGTCCACGCGCTCGGCGTGCATCTGGTTCGGGTTGAAGCCGGCGCCCATGCGGGCGGGAGCATCGTAGCCCATGGTCTCGCCGACAGTCTGGCCGCCCATGGCGTACTGGTTGTTGACGATGTTGAACAGAACCGGCAGGCCGCCCTTCATGTCGCCTTCCCACAGGGTGTTCATCTGGCCCATGCCGGCCATATTCAGGGCCTCGAGGACCGGGCCGCGGCCCAGCGCGCCGTCGCCGATGTTGGCGATGACGATGCCCTTCTTGCGGTTGACTCTCTTATACAGCGCCGCGCCCATGGCGATGGTGCCGGAGCCGCCGACGATGGCGTTGTTGGGATAGATGCCGAAGGGGGTGAAGAAGGTGTGCATGGAGCCGCCCAGACCGCGGTTGAAGCCGGTCTCGCGGGCGAAGATCTCAGCCATCGCGCCGTACAGCAGGAAGTCAATGGCCAGATCCTTCACGGTCTCATGCTCGAACTTCTCGACGACGGCCAGCGTCTTGCCGTCCAGGAAGTTCTTCATGATATCCATCAGTTCTTCGTCGGACAGCTTCTCGATGGCGGACAGGCCCTTGGCCAGAATGTCGGAATGGCCGCGGTGAGAGCCGAAGATGAAGTCGTCGGCGTCCAGATGGAAGGCCTGACCGACAGCGGCGGCTTCCTGACCCATGGACAGGTGAGCGGGGCCGGGATGGTTGTAGGCCACGCCGTTGTACTCGCCGGTGGTCTTGATCAGGTTGATCATGGTTTCGAACTCACGCAGGGTCAGCATATCGCGGTAGATGTTGATCAGCTGCTCCTTGGTGAAGTTGCCCAGCTCGTCCTTGACGGTCTTCTGGTATACGTTTACGGGGATGTCTTCGAAGGTGATTTTACCAGGCTGACGTACGACTTCCGGATCGATGTACAAAGATTTGGGCATGGGATATCACTCCTTCAAATATTTTCGTATTTCCCGGTGGGATTTAGTCCTTGAACTCCCAGATGGTCTCGCGGATGATTTCGCTGACGGTCGGATGCGGGAAGATGATCTCTTTGGCGTCCTTCACGCGCAGCTCCAGCTCGATCATCTGAGCGGCGCCCCAGATAATCTCGGAGCTGTAATTGCCGATCATGTGAACGCCGATGACGTTGCGGTGCTTCTTGTTGACCAGAATCTTGCAGATGCCGTCGCCGCCCTCGTTCTCAGCCACAAAACGGCCGGAGTAACGCATGGACAGTTTCTTGCACTCATACTCAATGCCCTGCGCCTTGGCTTCTTCCTCAGTCAGACCGCAGGCCGCGATTTCCGGCTGCGTATAGATAACGGAGGGATTGGCGTGATAGCGCATGGTGTCCTTCTTGCCCAGGATGGTGTTGACGCACACCTCAGCCTCGCGGTAGGCGGTGTGGGCCAGCATGACATGGCCGTTGCAGTCGCCGGCAGCGTAAACGCCTTCGACGTTGGTGCGGCCCTGGTTGTCCACGATGATGCCGGCGCGGTTGGTCTCAACGCCGATGTTCTCCAGACCGATGCC
>JAFQQU010000270.1 GCA_017410445.1 Clostridia bacterium
AGCCCGAGCGCGTTGAGGCGCTGATCCGCACGGTCAATCACCCTAACTACGGTTGGCTGGTTGACATGGGCAACTTCATCTGCGCTGACGCGGACAGCATCAAGGCCGTTGCCATCGCTATTCCGTATGCTTTCCATGTTCATGCCAAGGACTTCCTGTTCAAGCCGGGCAGCGAGTTCGCCCCGGGCAAGGGCTGGTTCAAGACCCGCGGACAGAATCATGTGCGCGGCACCATCGTGGGCCACGGCGTGATCCCGGTCTATCAGTGCGTGAAGATGTTCAAGGCCGCCGGATACGACGGATACCTCTCTCTTGAGTTCGAAGGCCTCGAGGATAATATGGATGCGCTGGAAGCGGGTCATGAGTACCTGCGCCGCTGCGCTGAATAACTGAAAAAATGTGCCGCCGTGCAGTGGATGCGCGGCGGCATGGGTGTCTTCAGGAGCCCGATACTCGAGCAGAGGAGGGAAGGCCTGTGATTTTTTGCTTCGGTTCGTACCGGATTGATGTTGACGTGGAGAAAACCAGAGCCTTCTATGACAGGGCGGCGACAATCACGGAAGGCTGCAAGTGTTCCGGATGCAGAAATTATGAGGCATGGGCGAAATCTCTTTCTGAAGAGCCGAAAGGAATCATGGGGGAAATGGGTGTTCGTCCCGAAAAGCCAGCGGAGGCCTTTGTGAACGGCGAGAATGCGGATGGCTCCATGTTCTACGGCGGGTGGTATCACTTGTGCGGCCGGATTCTGGAAGGCGGCAGTTCTTGCCGGAATGATTTGGAAAGAGATTATCAGATCGATGAACTCTGTTTTGAGGAACTGGGAAACGGTTTCCGGGCGGCGTTTACGGATCATATCGCCTTGCTTGAAGAAGGATTTCCGGAGCCGGCGATTCAGATGGAAATCATGGCTGATATCCCGTGGTTACTGAACGGAGAAAAGTATTTCTGAGAAAGATATTAAACATCCTGAGGAAGCGAGAGATTCCTCAGGATGTTTTCGTTTATTCGATGATCGGGCAGATGCATACTGCGCCTGCGAGCGGCAGAGGTTCGCCGATTTGCGCTAGACCGTTATGGTCAAAGGCGAGCAGGCGGACGTCTCCCGAGTCCTGATGCGCGGCCAGAATGCGGCCGTCGGGCAGGATGAAGAAATCCCGGGGCGTGCGGCCCATGGTCGAATAGATTCCCTGAAGGGTCAGAGAACCGGCCCGGCTGATTTCGTACACGGCCAGACTGTCATGACCGCGGTTGGATACAAACAGGAGATTATCCATGATGCGGATGGCGGCGACGGTATTCTCGCCAGACCAATCTTCGGGAAGGGTGGAAAGCGTCTGGATGATCTTCCAACCTGCAGATGTACGCTTCAGCGCGCTGACTGCGCTGCCCAGCTCATGGGCGACATACATCAGATCGGCGCCGCGGAAAATGAGATGTCTGGGGCCGATTCCGGCGGGGAAATCAATGCGTTCCTGCGCGGTGAGAAGGCCCGTTTCGGGATTCTGCCGGTAGGCCATGACCGCATCGATGCCCAAATCGACGGCATACAGCAGCTGATCATCGTCCGGATCAAAGGCGACGAAGTGGACATGCGCGCATTCCTGCCGGTCCTCGCGCGGCCCGTGGCCTTCGTGCTGGATGAGCTGGATGCGCTCGCCGATCTCTGCGCCGCAGACCGGGAAGACGGCAAGGTTGCCGGTGATATAGTTGGCGACATAGAGGAAGCGCTCGTCCGGGCTGAGTGTCAGGTGGCAGGCCGAGCCGCCCGCGGTGCTCTGGCGGGAAACCAGACGGAGGTGGCCGGAGGAAACGTCAAACGCTGCAGCAGAGCCGCCGTTTTCATCGTTGGCGGTGGAATAGAGCGTCTTCTGATCGGCGGAGAGGATTTGATAAGTAGGGTTTTTCAGGTTGGGAACGGATTCAAGCAGGCGCATGATGTTGCCTTCCAGCTCGCACAGACTGACGCCCGGACCGCCGATGCGGGTATAATCGCCGACAAAGAATTTCATATGAGGCAGCCTCCTTATCTGATCAGTTCTCTTTGAAATAACTCATGATGAACTCCATGACGATGGGATAGCCGGTGGAAAGAGAGGACAGATCGACATATTCCTCGCGGGTATGAGCGCCTGCGCCCAGATATCCGCCGATGCAGATGGCGGGAATGCCGAGGGAGAGCGGCCAGTTGCAGTCGGTCGATCCGGATGTAATGGGAGAACGCTCGCCGGTATGCGCTTCAATGATATCTGCAGCCCGGTCGGTCAGCGATTTCAGCGCGCCTAGATTGACGCTGCCCGAGCAGGGACGTTCGCCTAGCACTTCAACGGTAAGGTCTCCGCAGAAGGGCCTGACCTGTTCGATGACCTCGCTGAATCTGCGCTTCATTGCGGACAGACCTTCGCGTGCGTCGGATCGGTATTCATACAGGATTTCGCAGGACTGCGCGATGGTGTTGACCGACGTTCCTCCGGAAATGGAACCTACGTTGTAGGTAGCCTTTACGCCGGGAATCTTCGGGATTTCGATGTCGTACAGAAGGCTTACCAGACGCGCCATTCGTTCGATGGCGTTGCGGTTCCCGAATGCGCCGTAGGAGTGCCCGCCTTCGGTTTCTATGCGGATTCTGTATCGGACGGAGCCGACAGCTTTTGCGACGATTTTCTTGTAGCTGCCATCCAGCGAGATGAAGGAGGCGATCCGGCCGGACCAGTCGGCGAACAGCTGCTTTGTGCCGTCGAGGTTGCCCAGACCTTCTTCGCAGGAGTTCAGCGCAAAGAGCATGCCGTCCGGGCAGTCGGGCTGGTGTTTTGCGACATATTCCATGATCAGCATTAGCTGTGCGACGCTCATGGTATCATCGCCGACGGCGGGGCAGTAGGCGCGGTTATCACGGATTTCCATCCGGAAGGGATCGGTATCCGGGAATACGGTATCTGTATGCGCGGCGACGCAGGTGATCCTGTTTTTACCGTCGCACCGGTAAGGCCAGAGAACGTTTTTTGCGCTGTCTATATAGGCTTCCTTGCATCCATGTTCGTGGAGCCACTGAAGACAGAACACGGCGCGCTGCTCTTCGTGATGACTCGGCGCGGGAATGGCGCAGAGCGCTGCGGTCAGCTTGATCAGCTCCTCTGAGCAGTTGTCGAGAAACATCCGGGCGCGGTCGGACAGTTGAGACATATAAACACCTCGTATCCTTGAATTCCCATCCATTATAGCACAGATATTGCCCGCAGGACAAGCGGCGGGCCGGGGATTAAACCGTCGGTTTATTGACTGCGTATAGTGTGTGAGATATCATAGACAGGCTGTCATGATCACAAGGGATATGAGAGGGAGAGAAGCGCTATGAAGTTTCATTTTGCTGATGAGAAGCTGTCCTATGTCGAGCTGATGTTCACGAAGATTGCCGATCAGTATCTGAAGATGCTGGGCGCGAACTTCCTGTTCCGCGCCAAACTGGATGTGCTGGAGGTGTTCGTGGACGGTGACAAGGGGGAAGATCATTTTCAGGGAAATTTCTGGTTTGATGATGCGAATAATCGCTGCGAAATCAACCTGCATATAACGCCCGAACTGAGCGAAGCCGAAACGGCGCTGCTGATTGCGCATGAGCTGGGGCATTTGATGATCAGCAACATGGGCGTCGGACTGCTGGAGAGAGGCAGGAATGACGATATTATTGTCCGACTCGGCGTGATGAGAAGCGAGGGGCGCGGAGAGATCGTCGGCGTCGGGCTGGAAGAGGGAATTGTTGAGTTCATGGCTTCTGAGGTGATCGCCCGCATTTCTGAGAACTGGGCCAATGAACTGAAGAGATCGGAATTCAAGAAGGGGGAAGCCTCGCTGGCCGGGATTGCCGAAGCTCTCTCAAAATGCTTCGGCAAGCGTCTTCAGCGAATGGAGCGATTTGATCAGACGACGAATATCGGAAAGAAAGTTGTCTGGTCGGACAATTGGATGAGACCGGCAGAGGTGACTTCGGTTTTCCATAAGTTTGACAATCTGTTCTGGCAGTGTCTGGCCAGGCAGTCCTTCGGTCTGGTCGAAACGATTTATGATGAGGTCATGGGCGCGGGCGAATTCAGAGATCTCTGCATACAGATCGAAGCGGTGTATTCGCCGTTCAAGGAAACGCCTCCGACGGCGGAGGAAATGCTGATCCTTCAGTTGTTCGGAGACGAGCGCGGCTTAACCAAAGAGATACACGAGAAAATCGCTGCGTTCCGCAAGCTGAAGGCGAAGAAAGACCGGGAGTCTGAGGGGATCAGTGAAATAAAGGTCGCTGGCGACAGCGTCAAGATGGCGTTCGATGTGATGAAGCAATACTGCCGCATGCTGCCGTACATGGAGGGATACGACGAATACAAGGCGGATGTGGAGGCGTTTCTCGGGACGCTGAACAAGGGCAGGGTATGGAAATGCATCCCGGATGCGCGTGCTGCGCTGAAACGAATCGACGGAAGGGATCTGCCGATTCTTGCAAGGCACTGCATTGAAAAAGCGAATAAGGCGATGGATGCGGTCTGCGAAGTGGCGGAGTTTTATAAAAAAAGCACCGCCGCCGACGCTTCGGATGATCAAAACGAAAAGGCTTGACAAACAAATATCAGCGGGTATAATGAAACTGGAAGACATATCCAGATAAAGAGGAGTGACTGATTCATGGAATATGGAATTCAGCTGTACAGTGTACGCGATCTGACCGAAAAGAATATGGACGAAGCGCTGCGCCAGGTCAGCGAGCTGGGTTATAAGTTTGTAGAGTTCGCCGGCTTCTTCGGCATTCCCGCCGAGGAGATCAAGGCTATGCTGGAGAAGTACGGCCTTAAGGTTTCCGGTACGCATACCGGCTGGAAGGAAATCGCCGAGCATTTCGAAGAGACCGTTGCCTACCATAAGGCCATCGGCAACAAGAACATCATCATCCCCGGCGGCGATTTCTCCGATCAGACCAAGCTGGACGCCCTGATCGATATGATCAATGAATTCCAGCCCAAGCTGGCGGCCGAGGGTATTACGCTGGGCTACCACAATCATCATAAGGAGTTCCTGCCCAACAAGGACGGCTCCAACATTGAGGATCAGCTGATCTACCGCACCAACGTCATGCTGGAGATCGATACCTACTGGGCGTATGTCGGCATGAAGAACCCCATCGCGCTGCTGGAACGTCTGGGCGACCGCGTCAAGGTCATCCACATCAAGGACGGCGACGCGCAGGGCAACGGCACCCCGCTCGGACTGGGCACCGCGCCCGTGGCCGACGTATATGCCAAGGCGATCGAAATGGGCCTGCCCATGGTCGTTGAGAGCGAAACCTGCAAGCCCGACGGCATGACCGAGGCGAAGATCTGCATCGAGTATCTGAAGTCTCTGGAAAAGTAATCCTTATATCAGCAAGCTCCCCGGCTGTTGGATGAACAATCCGACGATCGGGGAGCTTTCATAGATTATTTCGAATACAAGGAGAAGTATAGCGCTATGCATTGCTACGAAACAGAGCACTATATATTCCACTGTGAAAGCGAAAGCAAGGCGGCTCGGGAAATTTCTCACATCGCCTCTGTTCAAGAAGCTAGCTATAAATATATCACCGCGATGCTGGGACTTTCCGTGAAAGATAAAATCCATTATTATCTCTATGGTTCACGAGAAGAGCTTGGACGGGAATGTGAACGAAGATTCGGAGCATATGCTCCTAATAACGGCTGCGCAGTATCAAATACCGAAATTCTGGCAGTATATAATGACGACATTCAATGTATTGGTGCGCATGAAGATACTCATATTTTGATGTTTACACTGGGCTATCCGGAGTCCAGCTTTCTGGAAGAAGGAGTTGCCATGGCGATGGATGCCATCTGGTGGGGAATTGACAATAACGCTTGGGTTGCTTACTATCGCAAAAATGGCCTGTGTCCTTCGGTTAGCAAATTGATTGGTTTGCCTCGTGAGGAATTTTACTTGGTAGAAGACCGTATTGCCTATCCGCTGGCAGGTTCGTTAGTCAACTATCTACTGATGCGGTTTGGCAGGGAAAGGTTTTTTAAGTTTTACTTGGAGGAAGAGTATAGTGCAGCGGCACAGAATATCTTCGGCTTTTCACTGGAGGAGTTAGAAAAGGATTATTACCAGTATATTGACTTGCTTAGCTATGATAAAGTATTGTTGGAGAGAATTACAGACCTGTTAGCAGAGTAGTATGGCAAATAAATAAGAAAATCCCGCCGACTCCAATATATGGTCGGCGGGATGTGTTGCCTTACGCGGCAGCAAGCGGATCCAAGCTCAGCTGGGTTATTCGACGGTGATGCCGTCTACGAACCAGGTGATGTTCAGGATCTCGGCGGGAGTCAGAGTCTGACCCTCGGCGACCATCAGGTTGCCCTGATTGTCAGAGATCGGGCCCTCGAAGACGCCGAACTCGCCGGAGATGATGGAAGCCTTGGCAGCCTCGATGGCCTCGGCGGTACCCTCGGCAACATTGCCGGACAGGGGAGCCAGGTCAACCAGACCCTCGGTCATGCCGGGCAGAGCGTTAACGGGAGCGTAGTTGCCGTCGATGATGCCCTGAACGAACTCGGTGAGGTAAACGCCCCAGTGCCAGATGGGCGCGGTCAGGTAAGAATCGGGGCCGGCTTCGCTCATGTCAGCGTTGTAGCCAACAGCCCACTTGCCCTTTTCCTGAGCGGCAACAACGGGACCGGTGGTATCGCAGTGCATGCCCAGAACGTCGCAGCCCATGTCGAGCAGCGCGTCGGCAACCTGACGCTCGGTGGTGGGATCATACCAGCTGCCAACGGCCTTGACGGTCATCTTGACGTCGGGATTGACGGACTTGGCGCCCAGATAGAAAGCGTTCAGGGAGTAGACAACTTCGGGAACGGTGTCGAAAGCGGCAACGTAGCCCAGATGGTTGGTCTCGGTCTTCAGGCCGGCGGCGATACCGGACAGGTAGCGGGCTTCGTAGATGCGGCCGAAGTAGTTGGAGAAGTTGACGTCGTTGGACTTGTAGCCGGAGCAATGCGCGAAGATAACCTCGGGATACTCCTCAGCCAGCTCTTCCATGGTGTCCATGTAGCCGAAGCTGATGCCGACAACAACGTTGCAGCCCTGCTCGATCAGTTCGCGGATAGCGGTTTCGGTGTCGCTGGCGGAAGAGTCAGAGACATTGCGCTTCAGGATGATCTGCTCGTCAGTCAGGCCGATCGCCTGCTGCATGGCCAGAGTGCCCTGATGGTGGGCGTAGGTATAGCCGGCGTCGCTGACGTCGCCAATGTAGACGAAGCCAATCTTCAGGTCTTCCTTGGCAATAGCGCCGATCTCAGCATTCGCAGCGGAGAAGCAGCCAAGCAGCATGACCAGGGCCAGAGCGAGAACCAGAATCTTCTTCATTCGTGTTTCCTCCCTAACAATGGTGGGTGTTATTTCCTGAACCCAATGTTCAGGCTACCTATATATAGTATCCGCTTTGTGTTTACTTTGCAACGCAGTAGCGATGATTTTACCAATTCTGCATAAATACAATCATTGAACAGGGAAACATGGCAATTATGCCGAAATACTGCAAAGAAGGATGAAATAAAGTTGATGAATTCGGATGATGATCGGAGTTTTGCAATTGATCCCGGACTGTAAGGGGCGGAAATGCGTAATAAATGTGCAGAACGGATCAAGCAGCGGATGTGCCGCAGTGGTATACTCAATGACAGACGGCAGGTTGGGAGGCGGGACGGATGAGCGATTGGCACAGGCAGATTCAGATGATCATTGATGAAATCGACCGGTGTATCCGCATGGGAAATGATGAGAGCCTGACGCTCAGCGCACTGGCCGCGAAGATGGGGTACAGCGAGCTGTATGTATCGAAGAAATTCCGCGGGATATCCGGCATGAGATTCAGAGACTATCTGAGGGAACGAAGGCTCGCCTTTGCACTGAAGGAAATCCGGGACAGCGACCGCGGGATTCTGGATATCGCGCTGGAATACGGCTTTTCTTCGCATGAAGCGTTCACGCGCGCGTTCCGGGAGGCATACGGAATGACGCCGAGCGAATACCGGAAGCATCCGGTTCCCGTGATGCTGCGGACAATCATCCGTCCGCTCGACTGCTATCTCATTGAACAGGGGGAAATCGGTATGGAGAAGACGAACAGCGAAGTCAAAACCTATTTTGTTAACATCCCTGCGCACAAATTCCTGCACATCCGGAATTATGAATCGATCGGATACTGGGATTTCTGGCAGAAGCAGAGTCTCATTCCGGGTCAGGACTGCGAGACGGTCTGCGGATTGCTTGACAGCATCAGGGGGAAGCTCGATGACGAGGGCGGAAACGAAGCCAATTCCGGCAGCGGACAGGTTATGGCCTTTATCAACGATCCGATGGGCCGCATCTGCAGCTGGGGTATCCCGTTGATTGAGTGTTACGGCGTGCGGCTGCCAATGGATTATGCCGGGGAAGTGCCTTCGCAGATGACGCTTATGGACGTCCCTGAGGGCGAGTACATTGTCTTTGAGCATGGGCCGTTTGACTATGAAACGCAGAACGGCGACGTCGAGCGTAAGATTGAGGAGGCAATGCGCACGTTCGATTACGCGCAGACCGGATATCAGCTCGACCTGACGCCCGGAAGAGTGTTCTATTTCTTCCATGATCAGGAGAGATTCTGGAAGTACGTAAGGCCGGTGAGAAAGCAAGAAATATAAGCGTATAAAGGCTGTTATCCACTAGGCAGAGGGGAAAATGTTTGTTATAATGTGTATAAGTACAATTGATTTGTGAGATGGAGAGGTACAAAATGACAGACAAAGTTTACAGCATTCCCTCGCCGATTATTGATGAAAAGGAAGAGCGATCATTAGCTGAACTTACCGATCGGTATACTAGATTACTCGAGCCGAATCTATTAGGAAAGATGGGGAAGGCTGTTGGTGGCATTATACCTGAAGGTTTAAAAGTTGTTGGTAAGGCGACTGTCGATAGCATTGCTGATGCTAAACTGTATCAAGAAGCAATGAAGGTGATTGCTGAAGGCTTTAGTATGCTAGAATCCCAAGCTGCGAAGTTTTCTATTAGTGAAAGTGCGATACTGCAGAAGGTAAATGGGGTAGTAGTGGACAATGAGATAACTGAAGTAACGGAGATTTGTCTTGCTCGTGGTTATGAGCTATCTCGGCTTGTAAATGCTTATAAGATTCAGGATCAGCTATGGGCCTTGGGCGAGGGTGGCGTTACAGGCGTGTTTGGGTTTGCTGGATTACCATTTAATTTAGTCTTGAGCACTTTCTTGTTCTATAGAGCAGTTCAGTCGGTTGCTATGTTTTATGGATATGATGTGAAAAATGATCCGTCAGAAATGGTTATTGCTAGCGAGGTTTTTGTTAGTGCTTTGGGCCCAACAAGGGGCGGAAGTACAGAAATGAGCAGCTTGATTGCCAAAATCATGCTTATTAGTGAGTTGACAACTGTTAAGCAAGCAGCTAAAAAGACATGGGAGAAAATGGCAGTACAAGGTGGCATCGGATTGGTACTAACACAGATACGTGCTTTGGCAAATAGCGCAGCAGCTAAAGCTTTGGAAAAGGCCGGCAGAAAGGGATTGGAGAATAGTTTATTTTCAGGTGTATTTAGACAGATTGGCAAGGGACTGACCAAAAAAGCTATTAGTAAATCTATTCCGTATTTTTCAGCTGTGCTGGGTGCTTGTTTTGATACAGTTCAGATGAAACGTATTTTGGAATATGCTGATGTGTTTTACAATAAGCGTTTTCTGGTCGAAAAGGAAGTAAGAGTACATAGTCTGATTCAAGCGGATTGATATGCAAATGCACCGTTGAGTGATTGTTCAACGGTGCATTTGTTGTTTTGTGTTCTTTTATCAGATTCCCAGCACATCATCCGTGCTGAACAGACCGCTTTTGCGTCCGACGACAAACTTGGCTGCGCGGATGGCGCCGTTTACGAAAATCTGACGGCTGGACGCGCTGTGGCGCAGCTCGATGGTTTCGTCCTCGCCAAAGAAGAACACGCTGTGTTCGCCGGCCACTGTGCCGCCGCGGACGGCGTGAATGCCGATTTCCTTTTTGCGCGCGCCGACCTGACCGCTGCGGCCGTATACATGCTCGTATTCGTCGTTCGGATCGAGCAGGGAGAGCAGCGTTTTGGCGGTGCCGCTGGGCGCGTCGGCTTTTTTATGATGATGCGTCTCGACGATTTCTGCGTCGAAATCGTTTTCCATCAGCATGCCGGCCAGCAGGGAGACGGCCTTTCTGAGCGCCGCAACGCCCAGAGAGTAGTTGGTGGCGAATACGATCGGGATTTCCTTGGAGGCTTCTCGGATGGATTCGATCTGCTGATCATTCAGGCCGGTTGTGCCGATGACGAGCGCGCAGCCGGTCTCTTTTCCGTAGCGAAGGATGGTTTCAAGATTGCCCGGGTAGGAGAAGTCGATCAGGACGTCCGCTTTTCCGGGAATATCGAAGGGCGTTTCGAACAGGCCGGGATGAACCACACCGATGATCTCATGGCCGCCTTCGCGGTCGATGGTGCTTTCGAGCATTTTGCCCATCTGGCCGTATCCTGCAAGTATGATCTTCATTTAGGCCTCCAGAATGCGCAGCTTCCCGCGCAGAATCTCGCGGTTCTTCTCGTCCATCTCGCACAGGGGCAGGCGGTAGCCGCCTACGTTCATGCCCAGCATGTTCATCGCTTCCTTGACGGGAATCGGATTGACCTCGATGAAGAGCGCGTTGATCAGATCCAGATACTTGAGCTGCAGCTCGCGGGCCTTCTGATAATCGCCCTTCAGGCAGAGATCGACGATATCATGGGATTCCTTCGGGCAGATGTTGGCGAAAACGGAGATGACGCCGCTGCCGCCGAGAGACATGATCGGAACGATCATATCGTCGTTGCCGGAGAAGAGGGCGAAGTCGTCGTTGACATAGCGGGCAACCTGAGCGACATAGGAGATATTGCCGCTGGCTTCCTTCAGGCCCACGATGTTCTTGTGATGGCTCAGCGCTTCCACGCAGTCAACGGTCAGCGCGCAGCCGGTACGGCCGGGCACGTTGTACAGAATCATCGGGATGTCCACCTGATTGGCGATCTCGGTGAAATGACGGTACATGCCCTTGGCGTTGGCCTTGTTGTAATAGGGAGTGATGACCAGAAGGCCGTCCGCGCCGAGGTCCTTGTAGGTCTTGGACTTCATGAGTGCGGTTTCGGTAGAGTTGGAGCCGGAGCCGGCGATGACCGGGATGCGGCCGTTTACGGTATCGAGAACCGTGCGGACGACCAGATCGTCCTCCTCGTGGCTCATGGTGCTCGATTCGCCGGTGGTGCCCAGCGCGACGATGCCGTCGGTGCCGTTCTGAACGTGCCACTCGCACAGTTCCTTCAGTTTTTCGATATTTACGCTCCCGTCCTCATGAAAGGGAGTGACCAATGCTACATAGCTGCCCTGAAACATTTCTGATAACGCCTCCTGTGAAGTGAGTTCCGCCTGCAGCGGACGATATTGTGCATATCATATCAGAGATGAGGCTCAAAATCAACTCTGACATGGTGAAATAATTAAATTTTTGCAGGATTGAGAGGCTTTATAGTACAAAATTAACATGAAAACAGTAAAGTATAATAGAATACTGAATTTACGGGCGGAGGGAAATGCCATGCTGGATATGCTGACCAGATACCGCAGAGATCTTCACCGGATTCCCGAAATCATGTTTGACCTGCCCGAAACCCGGGCATATATTCTGAACGTGCTGAAAGATTCCCGGGCGCAGATTGAGGTGACGGAAAAGGGCGGCGTCACGGCTTTCTTTGATACCGGTAAGCCCTATGCGCTGGCGTTCCGAGCCGATATGGACGCGCTGACCGTAGGAGAACAGACCGGCTCGGAGTTTTCCTCCAAGCATGCGGGCTGCATGCACGCCTGCGGGCATGACGGCCATATGGCCATGCTGCTGGCGCTGTGCGGATGGCTGGAGACGCATGCGGACGAGCTGAAGTGCAACGTCCTGGCTGTGTTTCAGCCGGCGGAGGAGAGCGGCGGCGGCGCGGAGCACATTGCGAAGAGCGGCATTTTCGAAAGGCTGAATGTAAAGGGCATTTACGCGCTGCACGTTGACCCTGCATTTCCGGTAGGGACGATTGCAACCCGTCCCGGCGCGTTCATGGCGAAATCCTCGGAAGTGTATATCACGGTGCACGGAAAGGCCTCGCATGCGGCCGAGTGGCAGAAGGGAGTCGATTCGCTGGAAGCCTGCGCGGATCTTTATCTGAAGCTGCTGGCAATGGAACGTTCAATTGATCCTTCCGTTCCGCGTCTGCTCAAGTTCGGCCTGATGAAATCCGGCGCGGCGCTCAATATCATTTCCGATAAAACCGAGCTGACGGGCACAATGCGCGCGTTCAGCATGGATACCTTCAATTGGATGAAGGAACAGCTGTATCGGCTCGCAAAGGAGTGCGAGGAGCAGTACGGCGTGACGGTGGACATCTTCATGCCGGGCGGATATCCGCCGGTGATCAATGACGAAAGCCTGTTTGAAAAGGCGAAAAAGGCGCTGAGCAGGTTTGATTTTGTTGAAATGGAGAAGCCTGAGATGCTGGCGGAGGACTTTGCTTTCTATCTCTCCGCCGTGCCGGGCATCATGATGAAGCTGGGCGTGGGCGGATGTGAAAAGCTGCATTCTCCGCATTTTATGTTTGATGAAGAGGCGCTTGTCCCCGGCCTCGAGGCGCTGACTCTGCTGGCGCAGGAAGGATAGAAAAGGGCGGGTGCTGCGCCGGGGAGTTCCCGGAGATTTTCACAGAAAGCACATGATATTCTAGACAGATTCTCATTTTTGTGTATAGAAAACTTAAGTAGATTGTGTTATCCTTAAGATGTTGAATGCAGAGGACGGAGGATGATCGGATGTCCATTCTGAAATCAGAAAAGAAGGAATTGCTTTATACGGGAATTGTATATCTGCTGATCGGCGTCGTTATGTGCACATGGCCGTTCGGCGCGGCCGGAGTGATGAGCGTCCTCGCAGGGCTTACGCTGATCGTTCTGGGCATGAAGCGCGCCGCAGTTTATTTTACCAAAAAGGAATATGGCCTGATGCAGAGGCTGGATTTTGCTGCCGCGGCAATTCTTGTGATTATCGGAATTGTCATCGCCGGTCAGCCGGACTTTTTCCTGCTGCTCGTTCCCTTCATTCTGGGAATGATCATTCTGGTGAACGGCGTTTTTCTGCTTCAGGAAGCGGTTGAACTGAAGAAGATGAAGTATGACGCATGGTGGCATCATCTGGCGGCGGGATTTGCGACCGGCATTGCAGCGCTGATTATGATGTTTGATCCCTTCAGCAGCCATCGCGTCATGGCGGTGGTCATGGGCGTTCTGTTCATACTGGACGGCGCGGCAGACCTGTATACCGAGCTGTTTCTCAAAGGGAGACTCAAGAAGCTTGGCCTGATGTAACCTACGCGGCAAAGGTGGGAAACTTATGAAGGTACTTATGTTGTCCTGCAACACGGGACAGGGACACAATACGGCGGCGCGTGCAGTGATGGAAGCATTTGAGCAGCGCGGCGTAGAATGCGAGCTGCGCGACGCGCTTGCGTTTTCGAGCGAACTGACTTCGAAGGTCGTCAGCGAAACCTATGTGCGCATGGCGAATGACGCGCCGGGCTTCTTCGGAAAGCTCTACCATGCGAGCGACCTGATCACCAATTCCTACGTGAAGTCCCCGGTTTATGCGGCCAATCTGACCTATGCGCGCAAGCTGGGCAAATATATCCGGGAGAATGGATTCGATGCGGTCATCACGACGCATGTTTTCCCTGCGCAGGCGTTGGGACATCTGAGCAAGCATGAGCACATCGACGCGAAGACCTATTTCATCGCGACCGATTATACCTGCCATCCGTTTACGGATGAGGTGGTTGCCGACCGGTATTTTATTGCCCATGCCGATCTGATCGGCGAGTATGTGTCACGCGGTCTGCCGAGGGAGCGGCTCTGTCCGACCGGCATTCCGGTTTTCAGGAAGTTCATCGAGCATGTCTCCAAGGAGGAGGCCCGTGAACGCCTCGGCATCGGCCCGGAGGCGAAGGTGTTCCTCATCATGACCGGCAGCATGGGCTTCGGAGAGACGATTCCCACCGTTGAGACGATCATGAAGGGCGGCAGTGAGAAGAGCCTGATCTACATCATGACCGGACGGAATGAAGAGATGAAGCAGGAAATCGACCGGCTGTCCGAAAAGGATCCCCGGGTGATCGCCGTGCCGTTCACGACGGAAGTGCCGCTTTACATGAGCGCGGCGGACGTTCTCATGACCAAGCCCGGCGGCCTGACGACGACCGAAGCTGCGGCGCTGAATATTCCGCTGGTGCTGAGCGCGCCGATTCCCGGCTGCGAAACGGCAAACGCTAATTTCTTCGAGGAGAAGCGCATGGCTGTGTGCGTAAGAGACGCCGAAGCGGCGGCGCATGCGGCGATGTGGCTGGCTGCCGATGAGGACAAGAGCGTGCGGATGACTGCGGCGCAGGCGAGAATCGTCAATGCCGAGGCCGCGCGGGATATCTGCGATATCGTCATGGGCGATCAGGAGCAGCAACGCTGAACCATATTTGAATAATACAGGGCGCTGTTGCAGAAGAGGAAATCTGCGACAGCGCCTTCACTATATATCGAAAAACGGGGAAAATGAAGTTAACGAGTGAAAAAAGAGTACAACATTACAAGCCCTCATGGTCGGCATGTACGAGCCCAACAGAAAGCGTC
>JAFQQU010000271.1 GCA_017410445.1 Clostridia bacterium
ACTTCTCATCGGCGGTGCGCCGGATACCTTTCTCGGAGCCGGTATACAGACCTGCAAAAAGCTGATTGATGACGACTATATCGGAAGGCCTATCGGCGCATCCGCTTTTATGATGGGTGCAGGTCCTGACAGCTGGCATCCGGATCCGTTTTTCTTCTACAAATACGGCGGCGGACCAATGATGGACATGGGACCGTATTACATCACTGCGCTGACCTATCTTCTTGGAAGAGTTGAATCTGTCGTCGGCATGGCTTCTGCGTCGTTCCCTGAGCGCCTCTTTACTTGCAAGGAGCACTTTGGAGAGACAACGGCCGTCGAAGTATCGACCCATGTTACCGGAAGCATGCGCTTTGAAAGCGGTGCAATCGGTTCGATTACCACTTCGTTTGATGTGAAAAAATCGATTCTCCCGCGCATTGAAATTTACGGAGAAAAGGGAACTCTGATCGTACCTGACCCCAACACATTCGGCGGACCGGTCAGATTGTATCGTCCTGAAGATGGTGAGATCAAGGAGATGCCCCTTCTTGGAACATACTCGGACAACAGTCGGGGAATTGGACTTCTTGAAATGGCGCGCGCCATCAAGAAGAGAGAAAAGGATTTCATCACCAGCAGCAGCAGAACTTTCCATGTGCTGGACGTGCTGACGGCATTTCAGCGCAGCAGCGACAGCGGTACTGTCGTTAATATGGAGTAACAAAAAGAAAGAATCATTGAGCCATCGGATATGCCCGCATCAGCGAGCGTCCGGTGGTTTTCTGTATGTATGGACAAACAGGGTGAACGGATTTCAAGAAATTGCATACTGTGAGAGAGGGGGCTGAAGGCTCCAATGAAATAGCAGGAGGCCATTATATGAATGATTGGAAGCGTCAGGGAAATGAGGCGCTGGCGATGAGCTATGTTCCTTTTCAGGAATGGGAAAAAATCTTTGAACCGAAGGACGCCATGCAGATGGGAACTGCTTTTCCTTCGCTGGTATTTCCGTTTTATGAAAGAGGGGGCTGCTGAATGAGCCGTATGAATGAACGTGAAAAGCTGCTGTACCGCGTTCAGCAGTTTGGTTTTATGACGGATGATATTCGCCTGTTCCTGAACACGCATCCGGCCTGCGAGGAGGCATTCTGTGCTCTGAAGTACTTCATGGATGCTGAAAAAGAAGCAAAAGAGGACTACGAAAAGCGATACGGCGCTCTGACGCTCGAAGGTATTGATGGATGCCGCGGATATGAATGGATCGATGGCGTATGGCCGTGGGAAGTGGAGGAGTAAAGTATGTGGACGTATGAAAAGAAGCTCCAGTATCCGGTGAAGATTGCCTGCCCGAATCCTGCGCTGGCCAAAGCGATCATCAGTCAGTTTGGTGGTCCGGACGGGGAACTTGCAGCATCTATGAGATACCTTTCTCAGCGTTACACGATGCCATATAAGGAAGGAATCGCTACTCTGACGGATGTGGGCACTGAGGAACTGGCCCACATGGAAATGATCTGCGCCATTGTTCATCAGCTCACGCGTGATATGACGCCCGAGGAAATCAAGCGGCACGGCTTCGCGGAATACTATGTCGATCATACAGCAGCGCTCTGGCCGCAGGCTGCCGGCGGAACGCCTTTCAGCGCGACCTTTTTTCAGTCCAAGGGAGACCCGATCACGGACCTTCATGAGAATATGGCTGCTGAGCAGAAAGCGCGAACGACCTATGACAATATCATTCGGCTGACTGACGATCCGGATGTGCTGGATCCGATCCGTTTCCTCAGAGAGCGCGAGCTTGTTCATTTCCAGCGCTTCGGCGAAACGCTCAGGATCGTCCAGGACCGGTTGGACAGCAAAAACTATTATGCGTTCAATCCTGCATTTGATTACGGAAAGAGACGAGCGGAAGCGTCTGAATGCAGAAAAGAATACCGGCAGGATAACCAGAAAGAACAGAATAAAGAAAAGGAATGCCGTCCCGATCATCAGATGCAGATGCATTCCTGTGATCAGACGCACACTCTGTATTTCGGCAGAAACGCCGCATATGATGGCAACACGGGCAAACCTCTGAGAAATTACCGCTAATCGGTAGCAAGATTCCGCAGCCGGCATTCAGGGCAGTTGCTTGTCCGTCTGCCGGTTTTTCTTCTGCTTTTTTCTTTTGCGTTTGACAGGGATGGGGAAGGTTTCGATGAAAACAGGATACTTGTTGAACACTTCAGACATGAAAACCCCATCCGGAATTTCAGCGGATGCCATTCTCCAGTAAATGCTGTCGGGAACGCTCATGTAAGTGAATTTCTGATAGCAAAAGCAGACCTCGAGATTGTGGAGCACCGGATCATATTTGTATAGATCGATCAGACTCTTGCTCTTTCTCTTTTTCGATGAAGCCATTTCGTGATCACATCCTCGCTATCCATTATACATCAAGTGCACGCACAATGTAAACCGTACAATCATATCGTTCGGAACAGAGAATAGATGTATCGTAAGAGGTCATAATTTCGGTTCGAATCAATTTCAGTGGTTGAAAGTGAAGGTCGATTATGATATAATTATGGCATGTAGCCTGAAGGAGGTTTATTAAAATGAAGAAAGCTTACATTGGTTATCAGATTTATTCTGCTCGCGAAGAAGCCGAAAAGGATCTTCTGAGCGTGCTCAAGCAGCTGGCCGAAATGGGTTATGATGGAGTAGAATTCGCTGGCTTCTACGGCTATTCCGCCGAGGAAATCAAAGCTATGCTGAAGGAAACCGGCCTGAAGGCGATTTCCAGCCATGCCGGCATCCCGGCGACGGTTGAGGGTATGTTCGAGTCCATCGCGTTCCATAAGACGATCGGCTGCGAATATATTGCGATCCCGTATCTGGACGAAGCTCACCGTCCCGGCGCCGAACATTTCGCTGAGACGCTGCGCAAAATCTGGCGCTTTGGTTCTCTCTGCAAGGAAGCCGGTATTCAGCTTCTGTATCACAACCACGACTTCGAGTTCATCAAGCTGAGCGGGCAGTATGGTCTGGATTTTATGTATGACGCCGTATGTCCGGAAATCCTTAAGACCGAACTGGACTGCTGCTGGGTTAAGTATGCAGGCGAAAATCCTGCCGACTACATCCGCAAGTATACCGGCCGCGCTCCCATCGTCCATCTTAAGGACTATGTCGGCCAGAAGGATGGTAAGCAGCCCTATGCGCTGATCAACACCGACGGCAGCGGCAAGGATGACGGCGCCGGCGCTGACGCCGAGAGCATCGCTTTCGAGTTCCGCCCGGTAGGCTACGGATGTCAGGACGTCCCGTCCCTGATTGAGGCTGGTCTGGGAGCAGGCGCGGGCTGGTTCATCGTTGAGCAGGATCAGTGGTACGATCGTCATCCGCTGGAAGCTGCCAAGATGAGCCGCGACTACCTCAAATCCATCGGCATCTAATCTATATGTCCACCATCTATTGATTGGGCTGAATCCAATCGGCATTGAGTTTCATTCAAATAGCTCCTCGTCCATGATAAGCAATTGTAATCAGGTCAAGCCTGTTAGGAGAAGCTTGCTGAATTCTCAAAGCATTTATAGGAGCGGTCATCACCGATTTTATTGCAGTTTTTTCTTGGCTATTGCATAAGATGATTGACAGGAATTCAGCGAGGAGGGTCTACACCTTGATTTATAATCGCATTAAGCATATCCTACCGGAATTTCAATTCACCGGTCGCTATCTGAACGGTGAAGAAATACAGTCCGGCAATGTAAATAACACCTACCATCTGGTTTACCGTCAGAATGACGGAAGTCTGTGCCATTATACGCTTCAGCAGATCAACAGCTATGCTTTCAAAGATCCGCATGCTGTCATGCATAACATCGAAATGATCACGGGCCATCTTCATGATACGATGGTCGGCGAGGGCATTGATCCTAATC
>JAFQQU010000272.1 GCA_017410445.1 Clostridia bacterium
AATCAGGAATCTGAAACAGGAGGCTCTGGGCCATGGTTGTATCTGTATTGGAAAGGCGATGGCGGCAAATATCAAGAATTCTCTTTTTTGACTGTAAACGAAAAAAATTCTTTTGAAGAGTTTTGTGAGGAGCTTGTAACAGCGCACACGGAAGAGTCAGAAACTGTTGTCCCTAATGACAATCACTCGTGAGCGGCAGTCCCATCATTCAGGACGGGAAGCTGGTTGGGGCGGTCACGCACGTCCTTGTGAATGATCCAACGCGGGGATATGGGATTTTTATAGAGAATATGCTGGATGCAGCGGGCTAATTATAAAGGCAGGGGTGTTTGCCCCTGCCTTTTATGATGTATTTTCAGAAGATAATGATTCCTAAGATTGCCGAAAGAATGATCAGCCCAATAGGGGATAATTTCTTTTTTGCAAAATACTTGCACCCTAATATAGCAGCAACCAAAAGTGCAGTAATGCTGATTGCCTGCATATTCACTTTGATTCTAGAGATTGTTCCGAAGCAATTTCCCAACACCATGTAAATACCGGTAGCCAATACGATGCCAATTACGCAAGGTTTCAACCCGCGCAGAACTGCTTGAACATATTTATTTTTCAATACAGTTTTCAGCAACGCCGTTACCAACAGGATAATCAGGAACGAAGGAAGCACAACCGCCAGTGTTGCAATTACAGCACCAAGAAACCCGGCTTGGCTGCTGCCGATGTAAGTGGCAAGATTGACCATGATCGGGCCGGGTGTACTTTCGCTGACAGCGATCATATAGGTCAGCATCTCATCACTCAGCCAGCCATAGGACATTACCACATCACGGATCAGTGGAATAGCGCCATAAGCACCGCCAAACGCAAAGCATCCGACTTTTAAGAATCCGAGAAACAAGTCAAGATAAATCATTTCTTTGCACCGCCTTTCTGTTCGGGTGCGCCGTTCAGAACAAAAATCGTCAGGCTCACAATTGCAGCAATCAGCATCATACTGATCGAGGAGAAATCCCATGCAAAGAGATTGATGCAGAACATCACAATGCAGGAGCAGGCCATAATCGCTCTCGGCAGTTTTTTCTTGTGCATTTTCTTGATCATGGTGATAGCTGCATCCAGAATTAAAATGCCAACGGCGATTTTGATTCCCTTAAAGGCATTGGCAATTATGGCCAGTTCCAGAAAGTTGTCCAAAAACATAGAAATCAGATAAATAATGACAAAAGATGGCAAAACCATACCCAGTGTTGCTGCCAATGCACCAATAAAACCGGCTTTCTTGTATCCGGTAAAAGTTGCGCAGTTGATGGCAATGGGGCCGGGCGTGGATTCTGCAATGACCGTCACATTCATCAGCTCATCGTGGGTAATCCATTGTTTTCTTTCCACACAGTTATTTTCAATCATGGAAATCATGGCATAACCGCCACCAAAGGTAAACAATCCGATCTTCGCAAAAGTCAGGAATAAATCAAATAAGATATTCATGCTTGTTCATCCTCCTTGCGATATTCGCATTGGCAGACCGTCATATTGCGATCTACGGTAAGTGAAGCGGTCCGCATCCTCTCAAGCTGCTCTGTAAGATAGTCAACGGCATCTTGCAACGGAAGGTAATGGGTATGATAGCCGTATTTTTCGCCATAGACCAATCCGGCGTCTTTCATCACCTTCATGTGCTGAGAGATAGCAGATTCCGAAATGCCGAACTTCTTGGAAAGAGAACGGACACAATGTTTTCTTTCCAAAAGAGCTTGATATATTTTCAAACGCATTGGTTCCCCCAATGCTTTCAGCATACAAGCGAGGTCCATGTTATCACTCCTTTATTTTAGTATTTACTTAATTATAGAACCTGTGTTTATTTAAGTCAATACTGAAATAAAGGGTGCGTGCATTAAGGTGTTGTCCCTAATGACAATCACTCGTGAGCGGAAGCCCGATTATTCAGGACGGAAAGCTGGTAGGTGCGGTGATCCATGTGTTAGTAAATGATCCTACGCGGGGATATGGCATATTCATTGAGAATATGCTGGATGCGGCATCATAAGCACATTCCCCCGACGCGGAGCAACGCATGGAAAGCGCTTTCTCCCCTCCCCGGCCTTTTCTCCCATCCAATACGAATCATCGATGAAACGAAAATCCCGCGCCATTTTCAGGCACGGGATTTGTCGTTTATATCACGGCAGCTCTGCTGCACAGTCGTTTTCTATGAATATACCGGTTCAGCACCGTCTTCATTCCGGATCAATCCAGCTTCAGGTCTCCGTCCTTGATCCAGCCGATCTTCCGGCAGAAGAGGCCGATCACCCACGTCAGCACGGCGGGCAGAATGAAGCAGATCAGCGCCATGGCCAGCCAGTCCATCCCGGTGATGGCCGCCTTCGCGCCCGTGGCTACGTCGTTGACCCAGCCGGCGTATACGCCGATCGGGCCGACCATGCCGCAGGTGCCCATGCCCGAGGCCACGCCGCCCGAGGGATCGTTCATCTGGAAGTTGAACAGACAGGTAGCAATGGGGCCGGTGATTGCGGAGGCCAGCGTCGCAGGAATCCAGATGCGCGGGTTCTTCACGATGTTGCCCATCTGCAGCATGGAAGTGCCCAGTCCCTGACTGACCAGACCGCCCCAGCGATTTTCACGGAAGGAAAGCACTGCAAAGCCTACCATCTGCGCGCAGCAGCCGGCAACCGCCGCGCCGCCTGCAAGGCCGCTGAGTCCCAGTGCAGCACAGATAGCCGCCGAGGAAATCGGCAGCGTCAGCGCAATGCCCACAATCACCGATACCAGAATACCCATCCAGAAGGGCTGAAGGATCGTCGCCCATTCGACGAACTCGCCGACAGAAGACGCTGCCGTGCCGATGGCGGGCGCAATCAGCGCGGACAGGCCCACGCCGATCAGAATCGTGACCAGCGGAGTAACCAGAATGTCCACCTTGGTTTCCTTGGAAACCGCCTTGCCGAATTCAGCGGCGATAATCGCAATCAGGAGAACCGCCAGAGGGCCGCCTGCGCCTGCCGCGCCGGACAAAGTCGTAGAGCCCAGCGCATTGGCCGCATAGCCGACCGTCGCCAGCGAGAACAGCACCAGCGGCGGCGCCTGCAGCGCATAGCCGATGGCGACCGCCATCGCAGGGCCGCTCATTGCCGAGCAGTAGCCGCCCGTCTGGACCAAAAACGGCAGGTTCAGCTGCTGGCCCAGCGTCTTGACGATCGTTCCGATCAGCAGCGAGCAGAACAGGCCCTGCGCCATCGCGCCCAGCGCGTCAATGCCGTATCTGCGGGCTGAAAAAACGATATTCTTCCTCTTCAGGAAATCCTTCATAGAAAGTCTCCTCTCTGTATATACACCTGTCTGTACATGTGTCAAGACAATTATACACAAAGGCTTTCCTGTGTCAAGGATGCGTTTGACTTTTTCACACAAGTGTGGTTATAATATAACAGTGTAGAGAGAAAGAAAGGGAAATGTGTATGGTTGAAAACCGCAGAATGCAGATCCTTCAGCTGCTCAAAGAGCACCATGCTCCTTTATCCGGCGCAGCGCTTGCCCGGCAGTTCGGCGTCACGCGGCAGGTGATCGTTCAGGATATCGCTCTGATCCGCGCCGAGAATCACAATATTCTCTCCACCAACAAGGGCTATATATACCGCGAAGCCTCTGCCGAGAGCACTCAGCCCAAGCGCGTGTTCTATGTGAAGCATACCACCGGGCAGGTGCTTGACGAATTCCTGACCGTCCTTGAACTGGGCGGCGCCATCATTGACGTCGCCGTAGAGCATGAAATTTACGGCCAGATCCGGGTGGATCTCCTGATCGAAACTCCGCAGGACGCGCGCGATTTCGTAGACCGGCTGAATCACTGCCGGGACAACCCGCTGAAGGTGCTGACCGACGACTGTCATTATCATACGATCACCGCGCCTTCGGAGAAGCTGCTTGACCTGATCGAGGGCGCATTGAGACAGAAGGGACTGCTGCTGCAGTAAATCCCTTTGTTTCTGCCAGAAACAGATATTCAAAAGCCGCGGACAGCGAATTGTCCGCGGCTTTTGCTCGTATTCTCATGGAAATCAGCGACGCTTCCCGCTGCGTATTCTTTTTCGTTACCCGCGCCGCATAATCCGTATCTTTGGGGCCTTTTTATTCCTTCCCGGCAGCTGAAACATCCTGTGCGGAAGCTCGAACACGAAAATGATCCCCAGAACAATCGCGACCATGATCTTGACCGCCGCAAATCCGGTCTCCAGAAACTCCGCAATCTGATTCGTCACCAGATAATACGCCGCCCAATAGAACTTTGCTCCGGGCACCAGCGGAAAAATGCCCGTGATCAGAAATACCGTCGCCGGGCATTTCCGCCAGACGGCGGCAAACCGCGTGAGCAGCACGATCACTACCGTCGCAAAAAAGACGGCGAACGTCGGTCCGATAGGGATCGCCAGCATCAGCCGATACATCAGCCAGCCGGCCGCGCCGATTGCGCCGCAGGTCAGATAATACGCCGTCGGCACGCCGAACAGCAGCGCAAACGCTACCGTACCCATCGCCGATGCAATCAGTTCCATCATCATGGCATAATGCCTCCCGTCATCGAATGATAGATCGTAAACATCACGCCCATGCCGATGGCGATCGACAGGAAAATAAGCACGGCGTCCAGCATTCGCACAGCGCCGGAAATATAGTCTCCGTTTGCAATGTCGCGGATGCCGTTGGTAAACGCCACGCCGGGCACCAGCGGCATGATCGCTCCGCTGATCATCGGGCTTAAGCTGACGCCAAGGCCGATATGATAAGAAGCCAGGCTGAGCAAAACGATCAGCATGCCGCCGATGATGTTTCCGACGATCTTGCTCAGATGCGGCGCGCTGACCTTCAGCACATAGATATACAGAAGGATTCCCGCAATAAACGCAGCCGCGCAGTCTGCGAAGCCGCCGCCGAACAGCACGCAGAAAAATCCGCTTCCGACGCCTGAAGCCAGAATCTGCTGCCACGCCGCAAATCCTTTCATGCGCCTGATCTCTTCCAGCTTCCTCTCCACGTCGTCAATGCTTTCGTATTTTCCGTCTTCGATTTCACGCGACAGCTGATTGACCGCGACAATCTTGTCCATGCTCGCGCCCTTTACCGGGATGTGCTGCACGCGGGCAAACGTTTTGTCGGACGTCTGACCGCCGGTTGTGAATATGCCGTTGCTCAGAACAAAGAATTCGCCTGTCATCACGCCGTAATGCCTGCAGATGCGCTCCATCGTTTCCTCAACGCGCGAAATCTCCGCGCCGTTCTGAAGAAGGATGTGTCCCGCATCCATCGCCGCGTTCAGCACGCGGCGTTCTTCCTGTTCGGTTTTGGGCTGTATTCTGCCGCCGTCCATCGCGTTCATCTCCCCGTTTGTAATCCGCCGCCCGGCGTATATCTTTCATTCTGCTTCTATTATACTACGGTCCAGCAGAAGATCAACCGGTTTCTTCGCGGTTTGCGGCCGGTATATTTCCATATTGCTTCCCGCCCTTGACGCACAAAATCGCCTCCGATATAATAAGAACAGCACCAGTACCTACAGATTGCGAGGAATTACAGATGAACGCACCGGATATCAGAAAGCTCTTCGGTTTCTTTGAAAATGAACTGACCAATCAGATTCTTTCGTTCTGGCTGCCCCGCTGCGAGGACACGGAATTCGGCGGATTCCTCAACTGCTTTGACAACAAGGGAGAAAAGCTGGTCTCCCACGACAAATACACCTGGAGTCAGGGCCGCTTCGTGTGGATGTTCTCCGCGCTGGCGATGACGCCGGTTCAGATTTTCACAAAGAAGCAGCGCGCTGAGTTTCTCCGGCTGGCCAAGCAGGGCGCGGAATTTCTGATGCGCCACAGTCTGATGGGAAAGGACGACTGGCGATGCGTTTTCCTGATGAATAGGGACGGCTCTCCCAAGCATGTCGACGGCTGGGACGAGCTGGATATGAGCGTCTATGCGGACTGCTTTGCGGTCATCGGTCTGGCCAGATACGCGCTTGCCAGCGGCGAGAAGGAAGCCTATGACTTTGCCAAATCGCTTCACGCCTCCTGCGTCGGGCGGATTGAAAAGAACACGTTCAACACGCTCCCCTATCCCCTCTCGCCCCGCTTCCGCGCGCACGGCATTCCCATGATCATGTCAAACACCACCAAGGAGCTGTGCCTTGCGGCCGCCCGGCTGGATGCGGACCATGTATCCGGGCTCCGTGAGCTGGTCCGCGGCTATACCGAGGATATCCTCTCGCATTTTGTCGATGAAAACAACGTGCTCCACGAGATCATCGTAAGTAAGGACAACTCCTTCTTCCCGCAGCTTCTCGGCCAGCACATGAATCCCGGCCACACCATTGAGGACGGCTGGTTCATGCTGGAAGCCGCCGAGCTGTGCGGCGAAGAACAGTGGAAGGAAAAGATCTATGCGGTGGTCCGGAAGGCTTTCGAAAACGGATGGGACGCGGAAGAGGGCGGCCTGCTGCATTTCTGCGGCGCTCATGGCGGCGAGCCAGTCGGCTCCCTCGAGGGCGTGGAAAACGAAACCATGACCAAACAGCTCTCCGACTGGGGCAGCAAGCTCTGGTGGGTGCATTCCGAAGCGCTGTACACGCCCCTGCTCTGCTACATGAAGAGCGGAGACGCCGGATTCCTCAATTGGTTCGAGCGCGTGTTTGAATACACCTTCCGCACCTTCCCCGGCCGGGACCCGGAAATCCGCGAATGGATTCAGATCCGCACAAAGAGCGGCGAACCGCAGGAAAAGGTGGTCGCGCTGCCGGTCAAGGATCCCTTCCACATTACCAGAAACCTGCTGCTGATTCTGGAGCTTCTTTACGAGCGCCTTTAATCCGGCAAGCAGATCAGCATAGCACTGCGGACTTCAGGAGGAACTCATGAATTACAGACGACTCGGAAAAACCGGACTCATGATCTCCGAAATCGGCCTCGGCGGCGAATGGCTCGAGCGCCACACACCCGAAGAATGCCGGAAGATCATCGAGCACTGCGAAAAGCGCGGCATCAATATCCTCGACTGCTGGATGTCAGAACCGAAGGTGCGCTCAAACATCGGCGCGGCAATTCAGGGCCGGCGCGAAAAGTGGTATATCCAAGGGCACATCGGCTCGACCTGGCAGAACGGCCAGTACGTCCGCAGCCGGAACATCGACGAGGCCAAGATTGCTTTCGAAGACATGCTCGAGCGGTTCGGCACCGACTATATCGACCTGGGCATGATTCACTATGTGGACGATGAGGACGACTGGAACGCCATTATCACCGGCCCCTTCCTCGCCTATGTCCGCGAGCTGAAAGCTCAGGGCCGCATCCGCCACATCGGCATGAGCACGCACAATCCGGCCATCGCGAAGCTGGCGGTGGAGAGCGGAATCATCGAGATGATGCTCTTCAGCGTCAATCCGGCCTTTGACATGCTGCCGGTCAACGGCGACGCCGAGGTCTATTTCGGCGACGACTTCTCCACGGCGGTGGACGGCATATCTCCCGAGCGCGTGGAGCTTTACAAGCTGTGCGAACAGCACGATGTGGGCATCACGGTCATGAAGGGCTATGCGGGCGGCCGCCTGTTTGACGAAAAGCGTTCGCCCTTCGGCGTCGCGCTGACGCCCGTTCAGTGTCTTCATTACTGCCTGACCCGACCGGCGGTATGCGCGGTCATGGTGGGCTTTGACAGCATCGAACAGATCGATGAGGCTGCGGCATACGGCTCCGCCTCCGCCGAAGAGCTGGATTACGCCTCCGTTCTCGCCGGCGCGCCGCGCCATGCCTATGCTGGTCAGTGCACCTACTGCGGTCACTGCAAGCCCTGCCCCGTGGATATCGACATCGCCATGGTCAACAAGCTCTACGACCTCGCCGTCATGCAGCCCGAGGTGCCCGCCTCCATCCGGGATCATTACCGGGTGCTGAAGACGAACGCGTCGGACTGCATCGGCTGCAGGAGCTGCGAGCGCCGCTGCCCCTTCGGCGTGAAGATCGCCGAGCGGATGGTCAAGGCGGCAGAACTGTTCGGATAATGCATAAAAAGCGCTCAAATCGACAGATTCGGGCGCTTTTGTCGTTCAGATTGAGCTGGAAAAGCCGTATAATCCTTCTTGCAAACAGTAAGGAGGTAATGACCTATGAATACGGATAAGTTCTATGCAGAATCCATCGCCAACGAATACGCTCCCAAGGACACTTCCAAGATTGCAGCCCTCAAGAAGCTGGACTGGAAGGCCAAAAAGCCCGCGACCATCTTCGCCTACTCGTTCGGCATCGGCTCTTCCCTGATCGCCGGAACCGGCATGAGCCTGGCCATGCAGGTCATCGGCGGCGGGACCGGCTTCATGATAATCGGCATCATCGTCGGCCTGATCGGCTTTGCCTGCATGAGCGTCACCTATCCCATCTACAAGAAGCTCCTCGATAACGGCAAGAAGAAGTATGCCTTCGAAATCATCGAGCTTGCCAGACAGATCTCCGAGGAAGAATAACCGCGCGGAAAGAGGGCTCAGCCTTGAACAAATCGGAAAGCAAGTATTTCAACACCGCCATCCGGATGGACGAGGCGCTTCTCGCCCTGCTTGAAAAGAAGGATTTTGAGTATATCACCATCCGGGAAATCTGCGAAACGGCGCAGGTCAACCGTTCGACCTTCTATCTTCATTACGAGAACACCTGTGATCTGCTCAACGAAACCCTCACCTACCTCAACGGCAAATTCTCCGGCTATTTTCAGCAGAACGACGAAGAAACGCTCCGCAAGCTCCATTCCGGCATCCTCAGTGATCTGATTTTTGTAACGCCGGAATACCTTGTCCCCTATCTCACCTTCATCCGGGACAACCGGCGTCTCTTCCTCGCCGCCCTCACCCGGCCGCAGGCCTACCGCGCCGCCGCCAATTACAGCCGGCTGAACGAATTGCTCTTCACGCCCATTCTCGACCGCTTCTCTCTCCCCGAACCGGACCGGAAATACACCCTTTCCTTCTATATACACGGTATCATGGGCGTCATTTCAGAATGGATCCGGGGCGGATGCGAAACGGACATCGGCCGCGTCAGTCAGCTGATCACCGGCCTTATCCTCTCCGAACGACGCATCTCGGCGTTTGAATCAGCAAAAGATTTATGACAGGGGTGATTTGTCCCTGTCATTTTTCTGTGCTTTATGCTATAGTATATGAAGAAG
>JAFQQU010000273.1 GCA_017410445.1 Clostridia bacterium
GACGGAATAGTCCTCCGGAATGCCCATCAGCTCGCGGAGAATGGCCTCGGTCTCCTCGTAAATCGCCAGTTACATCTTAGATCGATGACTCATCTCCATGACGGACATCCCGGTAGTACCGTAGGACGTCATTTCGCGGGCGGCAGTTTCGAGCGCCTCCAGCGGCATGGTAGAAGGTCCGGCAGCAAAGTTATAAACGCGATCCATGATGTATCCCCTCCAAAGATAAGTGCTTGCGCTTTAACGCGCGAAAATAAAGATATGACGCCATTATACACCTTATGACGGTTATCGGGCAAGATCTTTTTGCAATTCGAATGTTAATTTTGCAGTATTGATGGGGCTGAAATTGCAGAAATCAGGTAGGAGCAGGCTGCGCGCAGGAAATGATGCATGATAAAACGGGAGCATGGATTCATTGCGGCGGAAATGTAAAGCGGGAACCGCATAAGACGGCTCCCGCACTGCTGCATGGGGATGTATTTTTACCCGCACGCCGTCATGCGAACGGGTGGATATCGGTGAGATCGGCCGCGGTGTTGTGCTTTTCCGCGTTGTACAGCTTCCAGATGACCCTCAGGCCTTCAAGCGCCGAGCGGCCGTCCGTGAGCGGCTTTTTGCCGCCCAGCACGCAGTCGGCAAAGTGGTTGACCTCGTGCTGCGTGGCCTTGTCGTTGGTGCCCTTGTCCCAGAGGATTTCCTTCGTGCCCCGGGAGACCGCGCCGGGGTCGTGCGCCCGGTCATTCGAATAGAAGGTGATGGTGCCTGCGCTGTGGTCGTAGTCGAGCAGGCCTTTCTCGGTGTGAATCTGGAAATCGTAGCCCAGCCGGGTGCCGCGCGCGCCCCATGTCGCGCCGTGATAGCCGATTGCGCCGCTGGCGAATTTGATGGTGACGGCGGACGTGCCCTCGCGCAGCATCCATTCGGTTCCGAGATTGGTGCCAATGTGGGTGCCCGTGACCGGCTGTCCGAGGAACCACAGGAGCAGGTCGATATAATGGCAGCCGTGGGAGAACAGCTGGCCGCCGCCCAGTCTCGCCGTAAGCCCCCAGTGGTCCCACGGATAGACGGTGAGCTGCTCGGTCCAGACGGACATCATGAACACCTTTCCGTATTCGCCGCTGTCCACCATTTCCTTGAGCTTGATTATGCCCGGCCAGTAGCGCACCGGATAGGCGCACATCAGTACGACGCTTTCCTGCTCACAGATTTCAATCAGGCGCAGGCATTCCTCTTCGCTGTTGCACAGCGGCTTTTCCATCATGATATGCTTATGCTGCCTGGCGAAGAACATGCCGCACTCATAGTGCAGGTCGTGGGGCAGCGCGATGAGGACGGCGTCCACCTCGCCGGTCATGTCCCGGTAGTTGGTATATATGGAAGGATTGTTTCCCAGAACACCGGCCACTTCCGCCGCCCGCTCGGGAAGAATGTCGCATACGGCTGTGATTTCCAGAGCTTTGGTGCAGCTGTTGACCGCCTTCGCGTGCGCGCCCATCATCTTGCCGCAGCCGATCAGGCCCATACGGATTTTCTGCATTGTAAAGCACCTCCATATTCTGTTTGACCTTATTATACCGCCAAGACGGCGTTTTGTGTATCGGGGAAATACGGAAAAAAATCTGTTTTCTATATTTCCGCCGGATCGTCCTGTTCCGTCCGAAAAGAGCTGATTGAGCGCTGTATTTTATCCCTTCCTGCTTGAAAAAAACATAATGAACCTGTACAATGGACATATCATGATACTGTGGGGTTGATTAGCCTTGAAATATGATGCGGTTTTATTTGATCTTGACGGAACGCTCACAGAATCGGAACCTGGGATCGTAAATTCCGTCAAATATGCATTGGAGAAAATGGGCGTGGAGGGCACGCCGGACGACCTCCTGCGTTCCTTCATCGGCCCGCCCCTGTTTGAATCCTTCGTCCGGGTGGGTATGTTTAATGATGAGGATGCGCACAAGGCGGTCGATTTGTACCGCGAGCGCTTCAACGTCGTCGGCTGGAAGGAAAACTCGGTCTATCCGGGCATTCCCGCCATTCTGAAGGCGCTCAAGAAGCGCGGCGCGTATGTCGCCGTCGCCACCGCCAAGCCGATCAAGTTCTCCGAGCGGATCATCGAGTATTTCGGCCTTGCGCCGTATATCGACAGGCTGGAAGCGATCTCCATGACCGAGCATCATGCCGACAAGGGCGTGATCGTCCGCCGTGCGCTGCCGGAGAAGTACACCCGCGCCTGCATGATCGGCGACCGCGCGACCGACATCATCGGCGCCATCGAGAACAACATCGACGGCATCGGCGCGCTGTACGGCTACGGCTCCCGCGAGGAGCTGACCGAAGCCGGCTCCTTCGCCATTGCGGATACGGTGGAAGATCTGTGGCCGCTGCTCTTCGACGAGGGCGAGGAGAAGGACGAAGGCCTGTTCATCACCTTCGAGGGCTCGGACGGCTGCGGAAAGAGCACGCAGGCGCGTCTGGCTGCCAAGTGGCTTACGGAATGCGGCTACGACGTCGTGACCACCCGCGAGCCGGGCGGCTGCCCGATTTCCGAGCGCATCCGGGAGATTATTCTGGACGTGAAGAGCGTGGGCATGACCGGGGAGTGCGAGGCGCTGCTCTATGCCGCCGCCCGCGCGCAGCATGTGAAGACGGTCATCGAGCCTGCGGTGAAGCGCGGCGCAATCGTCCTGAGCGACCGGTTTGTCGATTCCTCCGTCGCCTATCAGGGCGCGGGCCGCGAACTGGGCCGGGAGCTGATCCGCCGGATCAACGAGCCCGCCGTTCAGGGCAGAATGCCGGATATGACGCTCATGTATGATCTGCCGCCCATGAAGGCCATGCAGCGGCGGCTGGCCGCTTCCGAGCCGGACCGGATGGAGCTGGAAAAGCAGGCCTTTGTCGAGAAGGTGTATCAGGGATTTCTGGAGATTGCGAAGGAAGAGCCGGAGCGCGTCGTGCTGATCGACGCCGACCGCCCGGTTGAGGAAATCGAGATGGATACGAGGCGCGAGCTGATCAGGCGAATCGCCGCGACCAAATAACGGGAGGGAATGAAGAGAATGGATACCTCTAAGCTGTGTATGTACTGCATGCAGGACAACGGCGGCAAGGACGTCTGCCCGCACTGCGGAAAAGACGCCAACGCGCCGCTCATCAGCAACCACCTGACGCCCGGCGAAGTCATCGGCGGACGCTTCGTGGTGGGCCGCGCCGTCGGACAGGACGCGTCCGGCGTCGTATACATGGTCTATGACACCATCAAGGGCAACAAAATGCGCATCCGCGAGTATCTGCCGCGCGGAATCGCCGCCCGCGGCGAGGACGGCATGACGCTTTCCGCCATGCCCGGCATGAGCGAGCAGTATGAAGAGGGCCTCAATGAAATGCTGGCCCGCGCCGAATCCGCCGAGGACCCGTCCCGCGCGATGGCGAGCTTCGAGGAAAACGGCACGCTCTATGTCATCCTGCGCAAGAAGAAGGCCGCGCCCGCGCCCGTCGTTGCCGATGAGGACGAGGAAGAGCCCGAGACGCCCGATGAGGAAGCCGTCGAGGACGAAGAGGATGAGGACGAGGAAGAGGAAGGCGGCAGCTTCTTTGAGAAAATCAGGAAGAACATGACCACCGTTCTGATCTGCCTGTTCATCGTTCTGCTGCTGATCGCCGCGATATTCGTCATGCTCACCCGCGGCGGCCGCGACAACACCAACAACCCGGCTCCCAATGAGACCGGCTCCCTGCTGGACAGCTGGGTAGCGCCCACCGAGACGCCCATTCCCACCGCCGCCGCGACTGACAGCATGGGCAACATCATTCCGCCGCAGCAGAACTGGCAGAATGAATCGGGCGGCTCCAACCTGAACTGGGGCATTCCGGAGAAGACCAAGGTTCCGGATGATTACGAGCCCGACTGGCTGACCAAGCCCACCGATGTTCCCATGGACCCGGTGGAGACCGAGATGCCCACCGAGCAGCCGACCGTTGAGCCCGATGTGACCGCCGAGCCTGAAGTTACCGCGACGCCCCGGCCCACCATTGAGCCGCAGCTGATCGACCGCCATTCCGATGAAGAGGTCATCGCCGCGCTGCAGGCCCGCCTGATCGAGCTGGGCTGGCTGGACATCGACGAGCCGACCGGCGAGCTGGGCGATATGACCAAGCAGGCCGTCAAGCGCTTCCAGCGCGCGGTCCGCGATACGTTCAATGAAAAGATCGACGTGGACGGCATCGCCGGCAAGCAGACCGTCGAATGGCTGAACCGCGACGACGTCCCGAAGAACCCCGAGGTCTATCCGGAGGCCGAGGCGACCGCAACGCCCGAGCCCACCGCCGAGCCCGAAAGCACCGAGGAGCCCACTCAGGCGCCCGATGAGCATCCCACCGTCGAAGCGGAGAAGCTGATCCCGGCCGATGAGGAAATCGACGAGGATTCCGACGAAGAAGCGATCGAGAAGCTGCAGGCCCGCCTGATCGAGCTGGGCTGGCTGGACATCGACAAGCCCACCGGCACCTTCGCCAAGATGACCGAGCGCGCGCTGGACGCCTTCCAGCTCCGCGTAAACACCATCATGGGCGGCGATCTTGAGGAGAACGGCCGCGCGACCGTCGAGACCATCGAATGGCTGAACCGCCTGGATGCGCCCAAGAATCCCGAGGTATATCCCGAGGACGAGGAGCCCGAGGCGACCGTCGAGCCGGTTGATCCCGAGGCGACCGCCGACCCCAACGCCACCCAGACGCCCGAGAACTTCCCGACCGCCGAGCTGACCGATGAAATTCAGAAGCGCCTGATTACGCTGAAGTGGCTGGACGCCAGCCAGAATACCGGCGTTTACGACAACGCCACCATGCTGGCCCTCAAGGACTACCAGATCTACCTCAACCAGATCAACCCCAACGCCGAGCTGCCCGAGGACGGCTATCCGGACGAGCACACCGTTCTGTGGCTGCGCTGGGACGGCGCGCCCGAGCGTCCCGCCGTGCTGCCCGTGACCACTCAGACGCCCGAACCCACTGCGACGCCCGAGCCGTTCATTCCGCCGTATGAAGTCAACGAGCTCTCTCCCGAAGAGGATATCGTATGGCTGCAGACCAAGCTGAACGAGCTTATGTGGCTGCAGAGCAAGCAGCCCAGCGGCATTTACGACGAGTACACCCTGCGCGCCGTGACCAATCTGCAGGACTACCTCAACCGCCGCTACACGCTGCAGCTGACCACCAACGGCATCTGCGACAGCGTCACCACCAGCTATCTGGCCAGCGAGTACAACCTGCCGATGAATCCGAAGCCCGAGTCCGTCGTCATCGTGCCGGAGGAAACCGCAAACCCTAATGAGGCTCCGGATACGGAGGGGACAGTGATCCCGGAGCCGGTGGAAACCGAAGTTCCCGAAAAGACGGATGAACCTGCCGCAGAGACTGCGGTACCTGTCGTGCCGACCGATGCGCCGACCGAAGCGCCCACTGAGGAGCCGACCGAAGCGCCTTTGCCGATGATCACCGAGCTGCCGTTTACCTATATCGACGAGCGGTCCTACTGGCAGGATATCGTTACGATGAAGCAGCGCCTGGTTGATCTGGGCTGGCTGGCCGGCGTTCCATCCGATCAGCTCACCGGCTCCCATGATGAGCCGACATGGATCTACGACGAGGAAACCCGCGTCGCCGTCGAAACCTTCCAGACCTATCTGAACGAGAACTGGAGCGAGGCGCTCTACGGACCGGTCAGCGGCATGCCGGAAATCAACGGCACGAGAGCCGACGAGAACACGCTGAAGGTTCTGTGGCTGGTGAATGCGCCGAAGAATCCGAACCCGCTGAACGGAGCGACCGAGCAGCCTACCGAGGAGCCCACCGAAGCTCCGACCGAGGCCCCGACCGAGGAGCCCACCGAGGAGCCCACCGAGGAACCGACCGAGGAGCCCACCGAGGAACCGACCGAGGAGCCCACCGAGGAACCGACCGAGGAGCCGACTGAGGAGCCCACCGAGGAACCGACCGAGGAGCCCAC
>JAFQQU010000274.1 GCA_017410445.1 Clostridia bacterium
ATGAAGCCGTGCAGTCCGCCTGCTTCAGCGACCAGATCCTCGCCGGGACGCAGATGCAGGTGGTAGGTATTGGACAGGATGATCTGCGAGCCGATTTCCTTCAGCTCGTCCGGGGACATGGTCTTGACGGAGGCCTGCGTGCCGACCGGCATGAAGATGGGCGTCTCGATGACGCCGTGCGGCGTGTGCAGGCGGCCGCGGCGCGCGCCGGTCTGCTTGCACACATGAAGCAGCTCATACTTGAAATTCTCGTTGCTCATACTTTCTGTTCTCCTCGGGTCTCAATATGGGAACGCTCCGAAAGACGCGGGAGCGCATTTGGGCATAATACAGTCATTATACCATAGATCGCATACAAGCGAAAGGTCCGTCCCCATCATTTAACCGATCCCCGGCGGACCGCCCCGCTCCGTATCTTCCGGCTGTACGCGGCCGCCGATGTATGATATAATGGAAGCAACAACATGAGGAAGAGATGATACATTCCATGAAGAAACGCATTCTCTGCTTCGGCGATTCCAATACCTTCGGCTCCCGTCCCTCCGGCGGACGGTTCGACGAGCACACCCGCTGGCCCATGCGCATGGCAGAGCTGCTGGGCAATGAATACACCGTCATCGAGGAGGGCTTCGGCGGCCGGACCACGGTGTTCGACGACCCGGTCGAGGGCGGTTATAAGAGCGGCGCCGCCTATCTCCCGCCCTGCCTGATGAGCCATAATCCGCTCGATCTGGTCATTCTCATGCTGGGCACGAACGATTTGAAAATGCGCTTCAGCATGAACGCGCGCACCATTGCCGAGGGCAACATGCGCCTCATCCGGCTGATCATGCAGTATGCCATGAACGCCGACGGAACCGCGCCGAAGATTCTGCTGGCTGCGCCGCCGGTGGTGGGCGACTGGATCATGGAAACGCGCTTTGCCGACGTATTCGGCCCGGAAGCGCCGGAGAAATCCCAAAAATTCGCTTCTGAATTCGCCCGGTACGCGCGTCTGATGCGCTGCGAGTTCCTGGACGCCTCCCTGCATGCCGTTCCCTCGAAGACGGACGCGCTGCATCTCGATCAGGAAAATCACCTCCGTCTGGCCTCGGCCATGGCGGACAAAGTACGCGAAATCCTCGGATAATCCGAAAGGAAGGATGAAAACCATGCTGAACTTCAACTTCTGCGCACCCACCAATTTCCATTTCGGCCGCGGCGTCGAAATGAAGGCGGGCGAAATCATCGCCTCCATGGGCGGCAAAAAGGCGCTGGTTCATTACGGCGGCGGATCGGTCATCCGCAGCGGCCTCCTCGGCCGGATTCTTGAAACGCTGGACGCAGCGGGCGTCGCGCATATCGAGCTGGGCGGCGTTCAGCCTAATCCGCGCGCCTCGCTGGTGTACAAAGCCATCGACCTGTGCCGCAAAGAAAACGTCGATTTCATTCTGGCGGTCGGCGGCGGATCGGTTATCGACTCGGCCAAAGCCATCTCCGTCGGCATCCCCTATGAGGGCGATTTCTGGGATTTCCACTGCGGCAAGGCCAAAGCGAAGGAGCGTCTCCCGCTCGGCGTCATCCTGACGCTTGCGGCGGCGGGCAGCGAAGGCTCGTCCAGCTGCGTCATTACGCAGGAAGAGGGCAACCTCAAGCGCGGAAGCAGTTCCGACCTGAACCGCCCCACCTTCGCCCTGCTCAATCCCGAGCTGACCATGACTCTCCCGCCCTATCAGACCGCCTGCGGCGCGACCGACATGCTGGCGCACGTCATGGAGCGGTATTTCACCAACACCGACGGCGTGGACCTGACCGACCGGCTGTGCGAAGCGGTCATGACCTCCATCATCGAGGCGGCGCCCATCGCCATGAAGGACCCGGCCAACTACGACGCCCGCGCGCAGCTCATGTGGGCCGGCATGCTGGCGCACAACAACAGCCTCGGCATCGGACGCGAGCAGGACTGGGCCAGCCATCAGATTGAGCATGAGCTCTCCGCGCTCTACGACGTCGCTCACGGCGCGGGTCTCGCGGTCGTCTTCCCGGCGTGGATGAGATATCAGCTGGAGGTCAACCCCATGCGGTTTGCACAGTTTGCCGTCCGCGTATGGGGCTGCAGCATGGATTTCCAGCATCCCGAGCGCACCGCCCTGCAGGGCATCGAGCGGTTTGAGCAGTTCTTAAGAAGCCTCGGCATGCCGACCACCTTCGCCGAGCTCGGCGCAAAGGAAGAGGATATCCCCTATATGGCCGCAAAGTGCAAGCGCAACAACGGCGACAAGCTCGGCTTCTTCCGTCCGCTGGACACGAAAATGATCGAGGACGTGCTGAGACTGGCCGTCCGCTGATTATAAATATCTTCCTCAGGACGCCTCTGCAAGTTCCGCGGAGGCGTCCTTCATTTTCTGTCCGCAAAGCACCTTTTTCTGCCCGCATATTTCACAATCTGCCAAATATACATCTTTACACAGCATTCTGCATGCTCCATTCCATCATTCCCGAACCGTTTCCCGCCGCCTCCGCCTCCCGCTAAACTATTTTATTTCATGCTGTTATCATTTGCTTCGATCTATGGGATAATTTTCATAAGATTCCTTCAATTATTCAGTTCATACGCCACTATGAATAATCCACCACATTAAACCTTCGAAAAATCGCAAATTTATGAATATTTATTCTTGACTTTTCGCATAAACATGCATATAATACCAATTGTCAACAATGAAAGGACGGTAATACACATGACTTCCATCAAATCCAAATCCCTGATTGCCATCGCGATCGCGCTGATCCTGTGCATGAGCTCCAGCGCCTTTGCCTGCACTGCGATTTATGTCGGTTCCGGCCTCACCGCGGACGGCTCCACCATGTTCGCCCGCTCCGAGGATATCTCCAACAGCTACAACAAGGTCTTCTACGTAAGCCCCGCCGGAAACCACAAGGCCGGCGACGTTTATCAGGGCTGCTACGGCTTCACCTACACCTTCACCAAGGACAGCTACAGCTACACTGCTTTCTCCGATGACAACGGCGCTGCTGTTGAGAATGAGTGCCCCGACTGCGGCGGCACCCACAAGCACACCCCCTACGAAGCGGCCGGCACCAACGAAATGGGTCTGACCGTCACCGCGACTGAGACGCTGGGCAGCGGCAAGGCCGTCGCCGAGGCTGATCCCAAGAACTACGAAACCGGCATCGAAGAGGCCGAGATTCCCACTGTTCTGCTGAGCGAGTGTGCTACCGCGAAGGAAGCCGTTGACCTGCTTCTGAGCATCTATGACACCGTTGGCTGCCAGGGCGGCTCCGGCATCTTCATCGCCGACAACACCGAAGCCTGGTACATCGAAAACACCACCGGCACCCAGTATGTTGCTCTGAAGCTGAACCCCAACGTTGCTTTCGCCGTTCCGAACCAGTCCGTTATCGGCCTGATCGACCTGGACGACACCGAGAACGTCATCGCTTCTGCCAAGCTGATCGAAGTTGCCAAGCAGGCCGGCACCTATGTCGGCGACGAAGCTGCCAACACCATCGACTACGTTGCTTCCTATAATCCCGATCAGGTTGCCAACAGCCGCATGGTCAGCGCTCTGAAGCACTTCAACGCCGCTGCCGCCAAGGAAGAGCCCGCCAACTCCGATTACACTGTTTCCAACGTTGACGCCGAGGGCAACATCGTTCCCCTGTATTCCAACATGACTCTGGACCGCACCTTCTCCATCGAGGACATCGTAGGCTACTACAACATCGACGGCATCGGCTCCACCGGCAACCTGGAAATCCATGCTTTCCAGATCTTCGCCGAGGACAGCATCACCGACACCGTTGAGTGGGTTGCCATGGACCATGGCTGCTACTCCGTATTCGTTCCCTACTATCCCATGCTGACCACCGACACCTATGAAGGCTACAAGCTGAGCACTCTGCCGGCCACCTTCACTCAGGAGCAGCCCGCCGAAGGCCTGTACTACGCCGCTTCCGCCCGCATCCGCAACGAGAAGGGCGAGCGCGTATCCGTTGAAGGCTTCAAGGTTCTGCCCGAGAACTGGGCCGACTCCATGTACTGGTCCGTTGACGCCCTGTCCAACCTGGCCGCTTCTCTGACCGAGGATCAGATCACTGCCATCGAGGCCAAGCAGGCTGAGCTGCAGACCCTGTGCTACGACGCCTATGCCCAGCTGCAGACCGCTGCCGCCGGCGAGGACGCCGCCGCTGCCTGCACCAAGCTGAGCGCCGACACCGCTGCCGCCGTACATGCCGGCATCGTAGAGCTGGTTAACGGCCTGAAGTAATCCGCTTCAAGCAAACTCTCCATCCCCCGTGCTTCTTACCGGAGCGCGGGGGATTTTTCCATTCACCGAAGGCCCTTATCGGTGTATCCTCCAGGGGCACCTCATTTCAATTTTATTGGATACGCGTTCCGGCTGATAGGCTCCCCTGTGCAAGGCGCGACGCGTTAAGGAAATATGCCGGTGGCATATTTTCAGCAAAAGCGGGGAGCGGTAGCGACCGGGAGAGCTGGCCGCGAAGCGGACTGAGGGGTTGAAAGACGGCGGTTTGAACTAAAATTCCAACCGAAATGCTGCCGCAAGCTGTAATCTTTCAACCCTTCCGGCGCTCACGCGCCACCTTCCCTTACACAGGGAAGGCTGGGATTTTGAAATGAGGTGACCCTGGTGTATCCTCACTCTTTCTTGACGATTCTTTTTTCCTGTGATAGACTGAATGCATAACCATTTTTATACTACGGAGGCGGTTTAGTTTGAAAAGGATTCTCCGCATTCTCCTCCCGGCGCTGTGCGGCGCGGCCTATGCGGCGCTGGCAGTGCTCCTCTCCCGGCTGCTCATCACGCATCTGTCGGGCCTGTTTTCCCTGATCGCGGGGCCTGCCGGGCTCTCCGCGGACGCCGCCGCTTATGTCTCTCAGATTCTCGGCCAGTTCAGAAGCGCCGCTCTCGTCTCGCCGTGGCTGCCCGCGCTGCTCATCGGCGCGGTAATCGGCATGGCGGCCGCATGGCTCATCCGCCTGCGGCACGCAAAGCATATCACCATCGATATCACGCTGTGGATTCTGCTGCTCATTCCCCTCTCTCTGGTCGCCCTGTATTTCACGCAGGTCAACGGCATCATGACCGGAAACCTGCTCAAGACCTTCCTTCCCATGCTGCCCGAACTGCTGTAAAGGAGGATCCTTTCCATGAACAAGCGACTGATTGCAACCCTTCTCGCCTCTTCCTTGCTGTGCGTCTGCGGCATGGGCATAATGCCCTGTGCATCCGCTCAGGCCGATCCCGTCTGGAACATCGGCTACGGCCGCCGCATGATTCTGCCCGATCCGGACAGCACTCAGCCCCTGTACATCGCCGGATACAACAGCGGCTGGGAGATCAAGGGTGTACTCGATTACTGCGAGGCGCGCGCCGTCTGGCTGGACGTAGGCGGCGAAGGCGTACTGCTCATCGGCATTGACTGCGTCGCGCTGGACAGCGGAACGGTCGGAAAAATCCGCGAATCCCTCGCCGACCTGCCGAACTGCGCTTCCGTCAACGTCTACTCCACCCACACCCATGCCGGCCCGGATACGCTCGGCCTGTGGGGCCCGACCGGGGTCAACGGCAAGAACGACGCCTACATGAACGCGCTGACCAAGGCCGCCGAGGAAGCCGCGCGCGACGCCGCCGCCGACAAAAAGCCCGGAACGCTGCATTACGGCAAGGCCGAAACCAAGAATATGTACCGCGATTCGCGCATTCCCGAGGTGTTCGATCCCTATCTCTATCAGATCCGCTTTGTTCCCGCAGATGAAAGCGCGGGCCTGCGCCTCTTCTTCTACGGCGCGCATGCCGAATCCCTGCGCGGCGACAACAAGCTGCTCAGCCGCGACTTCCCGGGCATGCTGTGCGACGGCGTCACCAAGGAGACGGGCGACCGGGCCATCTTCTGCCCCGGCGCGATCGGCGGCCTGATCATGACCAAGGCCTTTGTCGCAAACACCTCCGTGGACGCCCGGAAAAACCTCGAAATCACCTCCGACAAGCTGATCGAATACGCGCTGTCCATTACGCCCGAAACCGAGCGTGAGCTCAAGCCCTCCATGCGCCTGAGCCGCGAGATCTTCACCGTTCCGCTGGACAACCCGGCCTTCCAGCTGTACAAGTTCCTCGGCATCCTGAACAACAAGGCCGTTTCCGCCGAAAGCGCGACCGGATACGGCGTGGAGACCGAGCTATCTATCCTGATGCTGGATGATCTGGCCGTGACGCTGATTCCCGGCGAGCTGTTCCCCGAGCTGGCGCTGGGCGGAAAATACGGCGACGCCAATCCGGACGGCGTGAATCCGCGCCCGCTGTGCGAAATCGCAAAGGAGCACGGCATCGGCGAGCTGCTGATCATCGGTCTGGCCAACGACGAGCTGGGTTATATCGTGCCCCCGTCCGACTTCCTGCTGAACAAAGAAGCGCCCTATCTCAAGAGAACCACCGATTACAAGGGCGAAGATCATTATGAGGAGACCAATTCCGTCGGCCCCGCCTGTGCGCAGGCCATCGCCGATGCATTTGAGGCGGCGGCAGGCAGGCTGAACTGACCGCGAAAGGGAGTGTTGTCATGGCGTCCCGTCTGTATGTACCGGTTGCCAGCCGGGTATTCACGCATCACCGCGAGAAATACATAAAGCAGTTCCGGCTGCTCGGAAATCCGTACATCGCCATCTATATCGACCGCACCTTTCTCCCCGAAGCCAATCTGAAAAACCTTGATGATCTCCGCGAAAACCTCGCCTTCCTCCGCCGCAGCGGCTTCGACGCGCTGGTCTGGATTCAGGCCTTTGGCTTCGGCACGCCGCTCGGAGGAAAGGAGGCCGAAGCGGCCGCCTCCTTCACCCGGATTACCGACCTGAACGGCGGCGTCTGCGGAGACGCCATGTGCCCGACCGATCCTGCCTTCATGGAATTCTATCTGGAGCTGGTGCGCGGAGTCGCCCGGGCCGGCGCACGGCGGATCATGCTGGACGACGACCTCTGCCTGAGCGTAAGGCCGGGCCTCGGCTGCGCCTGCGAACGGCATCTCAAACTGTTCGAAAAGCGGATCGGCCGTCCCGTCTCCCGCGGCGAGCTGAAAGGCAGCCTGTTCTGCGGCGCGGGCGGCGACTTGCGCCGCGAATGGCTCGATCTGATGGGCGATACGCTGAAGGAGTTCTGCTGGGCCGTACGCGCCGCCGCAGACGAGATCAACCCGGAGATCGAAATGGGTTTCTGCGCCGGATACACCAGCTGGGATCTGGAAGGCGTCGACGCGCTGACGCTGACAAAGATCCTCGCCGGAAAGCATGCGCCCTTCCTACGGCTGACCGGCGCTCCCTACTGGACGGAAAGCCGACGCTTCCCCGGTCAGCAGATGCCGCAGATCGTCGAGTTCACGCGCATGCAGCGCATGTGGTGCGAGGGCAGCGGCGTCGAGATCTTTACCGAAAACGATTCCTATCCGCGCCCGCGTTACCGGGTGCCCGCCGCAGTGCTTGAAACCTTCGATTTCTGCATGAGCGCGGATTCCCCTATCGGTCAGCTGAAGTATCTCTTCGATTACTATTCCCGCCCGGGCTATGAGGACGGCTACCTGAACGCTCACCTGCGAAACGAGCCGGTCATCCGCCGCGTGCGCGAGACTGTCGGCCCGATGCCGGCTTCGGGCGTATGGGTCTATGAAAGCATGCAGAAAGCGCGCGGCATGACGCTCCCCGCCGCGCCTTCCCCGGCCTTTGAAACCATGCAGACCGCCTTCTCCGCCGCCGCGTCTCTCCTGAGCAGCTGCGCCGTTCCGACCGTTTACGAATCCCACGACGGCGTCGCTGCCGTATCCGGAGACGGCGGACGCACCGTTCCGCTGACGCCCAGAAAGGGATTCATCCTCGATTATCCGGCTGCGCTCGAACTCATGCGGCGCGGCGTGGATACCGGCCTGATTCCGGCGGAAGCAGAGGCAGCGCCCGTCCCCTTTACCGAACGATTCCTGAGCGAGGACGACGAAGTGCTCCTCGACGGCTGCGTCCGCCCGGGCGCTGTGCAGGCAGCTCCGGTATTTCACCGCTGCCGCATAGCGCCCGCCGCGCAGCCTGAGAGCGTATTCCCTTCCCCGGAGGGCGACATTCCCGCCTCCTACCGCTACGAAAACGCGCAGGGACAGAAATTCCTCGTATTCCTCTTCGACGGTATCGCCGTCAAATCCAACAGCGCCCTCTCCTGCTCCTATTACCGGCAGACGCAGATTATCGAAGCATGCCGGTGGATGGGCGCGCCGCTCCCTGCCATGTGCACGGGGCATCCGTCGCTTTATCTGATCTGCAAGGAAGACGCGAACGCTCTGGCCGTCGCTTTCTGCAACTTCTCGCTGGACCCCTCGGATTCTCCGGTCATCGAGCTCGCATCCGCATGGAAGCATGCCGAATTCATCGGCTGCAGCGGCAGGCTGGAGGAAAACCGTCTCCTGCTCTGCAGCATAGGCGCATGGCAGTTCGGCGCGGTCCGGCTCACCGGAAGAACAGGCCGCCCGTAAATCCACAGACAACCCGCAGCGCATTCTGCTGCATTCAGAAGGAGGCAGAGCATATGTCCAGTCTGGTTCAGGCCATCCGGATGGAACATCCCGAGACCATCCCCGTCAGCGTCAGCATTCTCCCCTCCGCATGGCTCAAATACGGAAAGGAGCTGCAGCGGCTGACCGATCAGTATCCGCAGTTCTTCGGCGGACGGCAGGTAGACCTTGACCACATTCTCGACAACATGCAGACTACCTACCGCAAGGGAACGCATGTGGACGAGTGGGGCTGCGTCTGGGAAAACGAAATCGACGGCGCGGAGTCCATCGTCAAGGGCCATCCGCTGCGCACCGAACAGGACGTCTACGACCTTCAGATTCCCGCAAACCGCGACGGTCGGCTTCCGCACGGATTCATGTATCTGCGGCTGCTGGACCTGTGCGGTTTCGAAAATGCGATGATCTACTTCGCCGAAGAGGGCGAAACCATCCAGACCCTGATCGACAAGGTGCTCGAATATAACCTCTATCAGATCGCTTCCATTCTCCCCTCGATGGGCGATATCGTTTATTTCGGCGACGATCTGGGCATGCAGAAGGGCCTTGCCATCGGCCCGGAGCGCTGGCGGAAATACCTCGGCCCGTGCTACCGGAAGATGTACGGCCTGATCAAATCCTACAAGCCCTCTCAGCTGATCTACATGCACACCGACGGCTGCATCCACGAAATCATGCCCGACCTCATGGAGTGCGGCGTCGACATGATCAACCCGCAGTTTCGGGCGAACGGCCTTGACAATCTGGTGCGCGTCTGCCGGAAGGAGCGGATCATTCCCATCAATCTGGATCTCGACCGGCAGCTCTTCCCCTTTGCCACCCGGTCCGGGCTGCACGACCATGTGGCCGAGTGCGTCGAGGCGCTGTATATGCCCGAGGGCGGTCTGGGTCTGAGCATCGAATTCGACCACGGCGACCCGCTGGAGAACATGGCCGCCGTGCTGGACGCTGCAGAGAAATACCGCCATTACAAACACTGACCAGCGCATATACAAAAACAGCCCGCCCGGGTTCCATGAAACGATCATGGAACCCGGGCGGGCTGTTTGCTGTGCCGAAATAACTTATTATTCCTGATTGACCAGATTCTCGGGGACCTCTGCCATCGTGAGCCTGTATTCAGACTTGGGCAGCGCCATCAGTTCCTTAAGTGTCTTCTCGCTGTGCTCCTTCCGCAGCCTGCGGAACAGCAGCGCTTTGACGCCGTCCTCCAGATAAATTCCAATGTAACCAGCATTGTATTTCTGCCCGATCACATCAATGTGGCGCTGGAAATGCGCCAGAGTTCCCTGAAGGAATTCCTCCGTAACGGCATAGTCAGGGCAGCGCCTGGGCAGCTCTTGCTTCAGAATCTGCATCAGTTCTTCCGCAGAATACCGGTCAAACTGGATCACCTTGAATCGCCGGGGCATGCCGTCGTTATATTTCATAAAACTCTGCATATCCTTCTTGTATCCGGCGCAGATCATCGTAAAGGGGAAATCAATCTGACTGGGTTCCGTCTTTTCCACCAGCTGATCGATCACATGCGGAGCTTTCAGCAGCTGATATGCCTCATCAATGAACAGCACGCAATCGCGGCTCTTGGAAATCTCCGCCGCCAGCGCCCCCGGGTCTTTCAGCAGTGTTTCCGCCTTTACTTCCCGCACGCGTCCGCTCTTGAGTATGCCGGCTCCTTTCAGCAGCTGGCCAAAGATTCTGGCAATTGTGGTCTTGCCGGTGCCGGGGTTGCCGGAAAACACGAAGTGATGATTCTTCCGCTTTTCTCCTCCGCCGAAGATCAGCATGTTTTCAAAATCATCGATCTGCTGCTTGACTCCCCCAAGGCCGATCATCTCATCCAGCATCTTCCGGGTGTTTTCCTGCTGCTCGCCGCTGGTGTAAACGACCTTATCGGCAGGAATCTGCGAAAGCGTCAGGCATTTGCTCTCCGCCGCACCGTTTTTCTCCATCTCGCCCAGCAGATTCGCTACGCTGCGGCCGTTGGCCCAATCATTCTGGCAATCATGATACCAGTTGTCCATAAACAGAACCAGGCGCTCATCCAGTTCCTGAGAAACAGAGAGATTCTTCCCCTTCGCCATCAGGCGGAAGATGTCCGCCAGCTCCTCCGGCGAATAGTCCTCAAGATGGACATGGTTGCTGAAGCGCTCCTTCAGGCCGGGATTCATCGTCGCCAGCATATGAGCGATCTTGTCCTGATATCCGGCAAGCACAACAGCGAATTCTCCCTTGTACGCCGTCATGCTGGCAACCAGTTCATCCACCATGCCTTCCTTATAGCTGTTTCCATGGTTATCATCGGAAGCAAAGCCATATGCCTCGTCAATGAAGAGCACGCCGCCCATGGCGCGCTGAACCGCCTTGCGCATATTGGCTTCCGAGTCTCCGACATGCTGACCAATCAGCTCGGACGGGCGGGTTTCAACCACATGGCCAGAGGGCAGGAGTCCGTATTCAGCCATGATTCGGCCGAGGATTCTGACCGCCGTGGTCTTGCCCGTACCCGGCCTGCCTGTAATCACAAAATTCAGATCCAGACTCTTTGCTTTATCATCCTTCGCCGGAGGCTCAAGCCGCTGAGCGGGCTGAATCTTTTTCCCCTTCTTCAAGCCGTTCAGCTTGATGTATTGTCTCATTACATCCTTCAGCACCTGCATGCCGATCAGTTCATCAAGCTGCCGGAGCGCATCCTTCTCTTCCCGATGCCCGCACATATTGCGGCAGGATTCTATATCCAGCACCTCGCCCTTTTCCATATACCAATCCAGAATATGACGCATCATTTCCAGAAGGCTCCGGGCTTTTAATTCAATCGATCCGCTCTGCAGCGCGCCCTTGTCTTCGCTCTCACTGATGTTTCTAAGCATCTTGCGGGAAATCATTTCCCCCATGGCTTCTACTTCTTTCAATTCCAGCCGCAGCTTTTTGCCGTCCAATCCCTTGAGGCGCAGATAGTGAAGCGCATATTGAACCTCTTTCTCGCCGACCGCAGGAATGCGATGCCGAACCGCCCGTTCTTGCAGAACGCCCAGTTCGTACTTCCAGCGATCTGCTTTCATGAAGTCAAATACGCTTCTCTCATCCCGGTCAAACTGGAAGATGAGCACATTGCGGTTTGTAGCGTCATGGATGCTCTCCACCTTGAGAAACAGATCCTTGAGCAAGGAATTGTCGCCCATGTGCTGCAGATGATCCAGCATATTGAGTCCGTCCCGGATGATTACAGCCGTTTTCACTTCGCCGTCCCGCACAAGCGAGCCTGCATAGCGGACCATTTCCTCGGCAGAAAGCGTGATGAACAAATTCTGACGGGGCGCCTGCTGAGGCGCGGGAGCTGCCGTCTGCTGCCTGCCGAGCAGTCTGCCCTGCAGAGCGCCTCTCAGGCGGGGCGCCTCGGTCTGCTGAACCGCGCTTTTTCCATGCCACAGCTGGCGGGAACGTTCATCCAGAAACCATGCGCCTTCCGTGACCCCCATGAACACAATGCGCTCATAGCCCCGCAGCTTCAGATCCCGGTGAAGCATTTCATCCATGGAAATCGGCGCCAGCGCCTCGTCGGCATAGAGATCATTCACAGCCCCAAAGAAGCAGTATATCCGATGCTCGGCAGGTGCAAAATAGCTGGTTTTCATGACAATTGCTCCTTTACCCGCTCTTCCTCGCTCGAACCATACATCGTGCTGGCCCGGGGCGCCTGCGGCGGCTCATCGCTCATGCATTTGGCCTTTACCGATGTGAATCCACTTTCCTCCAGCGTATCCAGCACCAGACTCTTCAGGTCATTGCGGGCGCTCTCCGAAAACAGCGGCGTATCCATCCAAATCTCACAGTTGTGGTTCACAACCAGTTCGGCATGGTCGCCGTCCGCATTGTCTGCGCTGAGCATGGTGGAAGCATAGGCGTCTCCCTTCGCTTTCACCTGAACATTCCACCCGGCTGCCGTCAGCTTATCGATCACATTATCAGACAGTTCCAGGCGCACCATATGGCGGACAAACGCATCCTTTGCTGCATCGGGCAGTTTCTCCAGCTCTTCCTCCATCTTCACCAGCTGCTGCATCACATGCTTCACATGCTCAGGCTCATCGCTGAGAAAAGAATCGCTCAGCATGCCCAGTGCGGCGGATATTTTCGACAGCCCGCCCTTGGTGTATTCGTCCACATCCACAGGGCTCTCCTCTTCCATACCCGGCAGGGAGACCAGAATTTCCTTCAGTTCGGCCGCCCGTTCCTTCAGCCGCTGCATGGTCTGCGCCGCCTGATTGAAGTTTTCCTTGCGCTGTATCTCCCCGGCGATCTTTATGCGCTGATTCCGCTTATCCTCCAGCGCAGCCAGATCATCCGCCAGCTCCTTTTTCTGCAGCTCGGCGTCCAGCTGTGCCATCGCCTGCTTCAGCTCCTGAATTTTGTATGCGTTCGCGGAGATCTGCCGCCAGCGCTGCATCTCCGCATCAGTCTGGGGTTTGATGGTCATGCCCTTGGGCGAGCGATAACTTGCATAGCCGATCATTTCCTCTACAATCCGTCCGTCAGCCGTGACAACAATGATAACGCTCACAATCGCTCCTCCTTTACACAAACGAAACCTGATCTATCGTAATGCCATTCTGCTGCAAAACCGTCTGCAATACCCTCGCCAGTCCATCCATTACATTCCGGTTATGCACGCCCTTGAAATCAGGCCGCATCTGCAATGTATTGTCCGGCTTCAGGACAAAGGTTACGGTATCCTGCGCGGGATTCTTAAGCTTCAGCGTAACTCTCTCCCGCTCATCGTCCTTTTCAAAGCCGCATTCCGTGGTCAGCCAGCCCCGTTCCTCCAGATGCGCCAGAATGGAGTTACTCAGCTGAATGCGCATTTCTTTGCCGACGAACGCTTCGCCGGCCTGATGCAGGATGTCCTGTACTCTGGCCGACAGGTCGTCCGCCTGCTTCATCAGGTCCGAAAAGCCGGTCAGCGTCGTATCTTCGGGCTGTTCCAGCGGCGGCAGAGCTTTAGCCGCTTCTTTCAGGGCGCCATGGCTCCAATAGTCGCAGTCGATCCGTACGGTTTCCTGCCCGCTGGTGGTGTAGACCGGAAGCGGGAATTGATTTCCCTGCGTCAGCATATCGTTGAGGGCATTCCAGCGCGCCGTCCATTCAGTGCAGGAGTCCAGCCAACGGCGCTCATAGTCCAGATACTCCTTTTCCAGTGCACGCGCCTGACGATGCAGTCGGCTGGCCGACTCCCAGTTCGCCGCCTGTTCCTCGGGCGGCATCCCGTTCAGCTGCTCCCATAGACGGCGGAGCATACCCAATTCCTCTTCGCCGTCCGGAACCGCCATGCACAGCCGGACCTTATGCGCTTCCAGCGTGTCCAGTATGCTGCCGGTCAGGGAAATGGATTTCAGATGGTCGTCAATGGCCCCCTGATGCTCTTCCATTTGCCTTTCCAGCTCTTCAAGCTGCTGACGCTGATTTTCCAACACCTGATTTTGCTGCCGATCAGACCCGCCCATGCCATGGACCATATCGGCAATGGTACTGACTACGCCCGCGGCAAAAGCCAGCTTCACAGATATATCTGCAACCGTCTCCAGCCAGTCTCCGCCGGCCGCTCGCGCCACTGCCTTTATGGGTTCAGCCGCCGCGACGGACTTTTCGCCAAACGACATCATATCAGAAAAGATGTCTCCGCCTGCGCTCATGTATTTTCTCCTTTCAGCAATGCTTCCTGTAAAATGTGCGCCCGCTCCACATCCTCCCGGGAGGGAACGCCCACCTGAGCCAGTCCTCCCTCGCCAGGCTCGACCAGCTCCGTTTTCCGGGGGAGGGTGCCGAAGGGAATGAGTCCCTCATACCGGGGCGTCAGCAGAATCAGCCGCTGATTGGCGGAGCCCCGCATGCTGCCCCCATCATTCAATTCGTCCACATACGGGCCGTCTATGATGGCGTCGCACAGCCCCGCGAGTGGGCGGGATGCGATCTCTTCATACAAATACCCGGTATACAATATCACGCCCAGCGGCGCGAACCGGCGAACCGTTCTGATCAGCTCACACAGCGCCTCTTCCTGAAGAAAAGGCTCTCCTCCGCTGATGGTAAGCCCTTCCAGAGAAGGCTCCTGAAGAATCCTCCGGGCCAGAGCCTCAACCTCTTCCTCCTTGCCCTCGGTCATAGACTGAGAATCCGGAGTGACGCAGCCCGGGCAATGCCTGCCGCAACCTTGCACCCACACGCCAAAGCGGGCATACGGACCCAGCGTATATATCGGGGAGGCAGTCATATGCAGCCGGATACGCATCACGCCTGAGCGGAATTCTTCATCCGCTCCCGAATGCCTTCAACGGCGTCGATGACTTTGATCAGCCATTCCTCTCCTTCGCTGCCCGTCTGCTGTACGCGGGCGGCATACTCCTTGGCCGCAGCAATCAGCTCATCAGCCGTCTTGTCCGCAACGCTTTCGGGAAGCTCGGCAATAAGCTGCCGGTTGATCGTAAATGCCTCGGCCCATTTTTCCTTTTCATTAAGCGCCTTGCTGCACTCCTCATTCAGAGTATTCAGCGTTTCATCCAGTTCATCAATTTCCTTTTTCAGATCTGACAGTCCCTTTTCCTTCAGGTCTTTCAGCTCCTGCAGCTTGTCCCTTTTCTCCTTCAGTTCATCCTGCTTCTTTCTCAGCTCCGCTTCCGCGGCGAACAGCTCGCTGTTGTTCTGTTCAATCTCTTCGATATCAACGATGCATTGACTGATCCGATCATTGATGCGCGCAATTTTCTCTTTCAGCTGTTCCATATCGTCCGTGGGCGAATAATCCTGAAGAAGCATGTCAAAGCACTCCTTCAGGGAGACTGCCGCGCCGCCGTAAGCGCCGTACAGACCGCGCTTCGCCGCGGCGTCCATCTGTCCGCCGTCCGGCTTTTCCAGCATCATCTTTGCCAGCAGCAGCGCAAGCCTTCCGGCTTCCACTCCGCGTCCGGTCTGCACATATTCATCAATCATCTTCAGATTGTGCTGAATCAACTGTATATTCATGTTCATTTCTCCTCATCTTCTGCCTGTATCATCACTGCCGGGAGCTTGGCCATGGTTTTATAGAGCGATACGACGTTTACCTGCCCGCTGCCGGTCTCGCGGATATGCAGCTGCGGAATCCGGTGGCGATCGATCGAGAAACCAATCTGATACACGCCGCCCTCTTCCCCGCAGTCCGGGCAGAGGGAACGGAAGTGCTCGTCCATGTGTACCTTCACCCGTCCGCGCCCGTCATCGAAAAACAGTTCCAGACTCGCGGGCGCCGTATCGAAGGCCAGTCTGAACAGATAATGAGCGAAGTTGGGATTCGCATAGTCGTTGACCGGTTTGCCTTTTTCAAGAAGCGGTACGGCAATGCTCTTATTCTTCTGAGGGCTGAAGGCATAGAAGCCGGCTTCCAGCTGGTTGATGTAGTTAACGGGCGTAATGCCTGCGGCTACCAGACAAGCGCCCTGAGCGACGGCGACGGAGCGGGCCTCCCGGTTCATCCGATCGTCAAAACGCGGGTCGTCGATGCCTTCAGTGGAGCCGAACAGCTCCCGCACGCAGTGTTCCACACAGTGCAGATTGGAGAATCCGCCTACCATAAGCACCCGGAAATCCTCCATGCCATTGGTATCCACGCCCAGCTCCGCGCACTTTTTCTTCATCTCTTCCACCGCGCCGACCAGCGCCTGCCGGTTCACCTCCTCAAAAGCGTTGGCAATATCAGAGGCGGACACCTCGTATTCATCGCATACTGGCGGCGGCATCGGAATCGTAAATACGACGGAGTCAATCAATCCGCCGGACTCATAATACTCCTTCAGGCCCGCGCGGGTGTTTTCCGTGGACGCAATCTTGCTGCTTTCGAAATTCTCCTGAAGGGAATTGAAGCCCGGCATCCCCGGCGCATAGAGCGTTTCATCCAGCTCATATTTTTCCGCCAGCCGCTGGGTCACAGCCCGATCGAAAGCGCTGCCGGCGCAGCCCTTGCTGTCGTCTCCGCCGTTGCCGCAGCTGCCGAGCACCGAAATCACGCCGTTTTCTTCAGCGCGGCACAGGGTCAGATCCAGTGTGCCTCCGCCGTAGTCAACGACAACAATATGACCCCGATATTCCCGATTGCATATTTCATTGAAATAATATACCGCCGCAGCGACCGGTTCGCTTTCGAAGCCGATCCGCCCCTGCATTCCCAGATCCGCATACATGTCGGACAGGTTGTCGATGGCTACGCGGTTTTTTTCTTCATTTTTCCAGATATCCGGAACGGACTGCACCAGCACCAGATTCTGGCGATGGATGTTATAGACCTCTTCCAGCTTATTCAGCAGCATGTCAACAAAATCGTGAGTCACCTGAAGAGGCGTCCTGCTGCGTCCCTTTGCATCCTGCGCATCCGTTCCCAGAGACAGTTTGAAGGTATGATAGGCATCATACTTTTTAGAATAGCGGTAGCGTCTGGCAGCGGCGCCTATGTATACAACGTTTTCCTTGTCTTTGTGATAGGCAATCTGCGTAGGAAAAAAATCCAGGGCATGATTGTCAAACTTCAGGAAGAACTTCTTCTTTGCCGCATCATCGTATACGTAGCAGGCGCTATAGGTGGTTCCCAAATCCAGTCCTGCATATGCCATACCAAATCACTCTACTTTCTGCGGTATATCACCTGTGTTATTCATCAGTTCCGCACATTTTTCCTTGCAGCACGCGACGAAAATCGCTTCCACATCCGGATGCCTGCTGATCAGCCGCTTCGCGGACCACGTATGCGTTATCAACGGCTGTGCTGCTATCAGATTATCATAGTCCAAAAACACCTTTGGATTTAACTTCCGACGAGCGGCGCACATCGCCAGAATGCGCTGCTCTGCAAACGTCATGCAGATCGATCCGTTGTCCGGGGTGTCCCTTTCATAACGCATGAACCGGAATGCCTCTCTCAGATACTCCTTGCGCAGCTCCTCATGCCCCAGATAAAGCAGCGAAGTATTGAGCGGCTCCGCCGTGTAATCCCAATCCGAGGGAAACTGATATTTGGGGCTCATGATGAAGTAGTCTGTATCCGGATAGACCCTGTCACTCAAATGCTCGATATGAGCAGCCGCAAGCGCCTCACCCCGAAGGGGCAGCGGCCGCCACACCAGCAAATCCATATCAATGATCATACAGGGAGCCTGCAGCCGCTCCAGAGCCAGCAGCTTGCCCGAAGCCCAGAATTTCTCCTGATTCAGCCCATAGCAGTCCCACAGGTCCGTCTGCACCGAATCATACGCCTGATCCAGCCCGATTTCATGAAAATACCTTGCGCCGTCATTGTCCGTTATCAGATGAATCGGACCGTTATACCGCTTCCACAGGAGCGCGGACAGCCGGGCCGTCCATTGCTCGTGAAGGGACATGGAATAAGGCTCATGTCCGCACATCCGATAAAAGGGAGCGGTCAGAAACACATGACAGGCCGGAACGGGCTGCTGCGAGCGGGGCAGATCGCTCAGCGGCGCAAACATATTCTCCATGCCCACCGCGCCGCAGAAAATCCGGCCCATGAGAAAATCCTGAGCTTCTGTCTCCAGATGACCGATATCCGCCATGCTTCCGCCTCCTGCATCAGAAAGTCAGCTTTTCCAAATGATTCCAGCTGCCGGAGCGATACAGCTTTTCCAGCGTTCCGTGCAGCACATTTCCATCCACGGTGACCAGCAGAATGTGATGATATCTGATATCCTTGGAGGAAGCAACCGCGCAGTCCGCTATGTTTTCCAGCGGTTCGGCAAG
>JAFQQU010000275.1 GCA_017410445.1 Clostridia bacterium
GACTGGAAGTGTACCTTCACCAAGCTGCCGAAGTACGAAGTACCGACCGACGGCTACACCTTCGTAACTGGCGATGAGACTCACGATGGCCACATCTTCACCTACACCGTTGAAGAGGAGCTGCCGGAGGATTATACGACTGACCATGTAAGAGAGACTGCGAAGGATCTGCTGAACGAGACCGACGACTTCAAGTACGCCATCACCAACACCATCAAGCAGCGGTATGTAAATATCAGCGGCGAGAAGACATGGATTGACGGCGAGGACGAAGCGAAGGTACGCCCGGCCAGCATCATCATCCGCCTGTGGCGCAACGACGGCGAGACCGGTAAAGCGGAAGTTGCTTCCGTCAAGGTCACTGCCGAGAATGGCTGGAAGTGGAGCTTCGACGACCTGCCGAAGTACGCAGTACCCGCGCTGGGAGACGAAGCGATCGACTACGTCGATCAGGACGGCCATGCGTTCGAGTACTGGACCACCGAGGATGCGATCTACGAAAAGGGTACGGACGATCTGCTGTACACCACCATAATCGATCCTGAGGACAAGGTCATCCCGTCTCTGACTGAGGCCAATACCGTAGCAATCACCAACACCATTGCCCAGCGCTACATTGAGATCAATGGTACCAAGAAGTGGATCGATCCCGCGGGCACTGAGCATGATCCGATCACGATCAATGTGATCCGTGATGATGGTGTGACCGTAGGCACCACCGTTCTCGGAAACGGCGAGCTGACTTACAGCTTCACCGGCCTGCCGAAGTATGCGGTTCCCTCTGAGAGCCTGAAGAACTACCCGGCTGAGAAGCTGGACGGCCACATCATTCAGTACATCGTCGTTGAAGAGCCGGTTGAAGGTTACACCTCGAAGTCCACTTCGAACTCGGTCACCTTCGATACTGATTTCGTCAACACGATTGAGCAGGAATATCTGGAAATCTCCGGTACCAAGACCTGGGTTGCTCCGGAAGATATCGAGCACCCGATGATCCACATCATACTCGTACGAGACGGTATGGAGATTGAACAGAGAGCCCTGCTGAACGGCAGAGAGACCTACACCTTCGAGAATCTGCCCAAGTATGCCGTACCGTGCGATGAGCTGAAGGACTACAAGGGCGAGCTGGATGGCCACATCTTCAATTACTCTGTTTACGAGATGGAAGTAGAAGGCTATGAATCCGTACAGGATGGCTTCGACTTCACCAACACGATTAAGCAGAAGTACACCGAAGTTGAGGGCACCAAGACCTGGATCGATCCGATCGGAACGGAGCATGCTCCCATTACGATCCGCCTGTATCGCGACGGCGTTGAGATCGGTCAGACTGTACTGAAAAACGGCGAACTGACCTATAAGTTCACCGAGCTGCTGAAGTACGCGGTTGCCTGTGAGGAACTGACCGGCTACGAGGGCGAGCTCGACGGCCACGAATTCGTTTACACCGTAACCGAAGACGCGGTTGAAGGCTACACCTCCGAACAGGACGGCTTCAACTTCACGAACACCATCGAACAGGATTACGTTGATATCTCCGGTATCAAGACCTGGATCGATCCGGTCGGCACCGAGCATGCGGTCATCACGATCAACCTGCTGCAGGACGGCGTGGAGATCGATGAGACTCAGCTGGCGGACGGTGAACTGACCTACACCTTCGAACACCTCGAGAAGTACGCGCCCGACGGACATATCTACGAATACACTGTGACGGAGGATCCTGTTGAGGGCTACACCACCGCTCAGAACGGTACTGATTTCATCAATACCATCGTTCAGGAATATGTCGACGTCAACGGCACGAAGACCTGGGATGCTCCGGAAGGCATCGCGATCCCCGAGATCACGATCAACCTCATGCAGGACGGCGTGGAGATCGATGAGATCGTACTGCTGCCCGGCGAGCTGACCTTCAGCTTCGAACATCTCGAGAAGTATGCTCCCGACGGACATATCTACGAGTACACCGTGACCGAGGATCGCCTGCCCGCTTACGAGACCGTAGTGGACGGCTACAACATCACGAATACCTTCAGACAGAGATGGACCGACATCGAAATCATCAAGGTATGGGTAGATAACGGTGCTGTCGGCGTTGAGCATCCGACCATCACTGTCCGCCTCTATCGAAACGGTGAGGAAATTGCTTCCGCTGAGCTGCCGAACGGCGTAACCTATTACTCCTTCGACAACCTGCCCGTATTCGATCTGGAAACCGGATACCGCTTCAATTACACGATCAGTGAGGATCCTGTTGAGGGTTATGAGACTGCCGTCAACGGCACGACCATCACCAACACCTCGACCGGCCCGAGCTACGTCAGCATCACCGGCACGAAGACCTGGATCGACGACGGACGCGAGCATGACAATGCCGCCGAAATCGTGATCACTCTGACCCGCCGGATCGCCGGCGGCGCCGCGGAGGTTGTAACTGACGCGCAGATCGTTTGGGAGGGCAACACCTACTCCTTCCATAACCTGCTCGAGAAGGATGAGAACGGCAACGAGTACATCTACAGCGTGACCGAGCAGCCCGTTGCGGACTACGAGACCACGTACGACGGCTACAACATCACGAACCGTCTGCTCTACGATGTACTGCCGATCGGCATCAGCGGCAGCAAGTATTGGAACGACAACGACAACGAACTGGGCAAGCGTCCCGAAAGCGTAACGGTTCAGCTGTTCCGCGACGGCGAGCTGATCGACACGGTCACCGTCACCGCCGAGAACAACTGGTCTTACACCTTCGCCGATCTGCCCGACAACGACGGCTACGGCCACTACTACACCTACACGGTTGGCGAACAGCTGGTACCGGGCTACTGGCTGCGTGTTGAGGGCTACGACCTGTACAACACGATTATTCCGGAAGAACCCGTACCGGAAACCTTCAGACGCCTGCGTGAGGAAGAACTGGAAGAGCTGCTTGAGATCTTCGATTACGGCGTACCGCTGTGGGGCGGCCTGCTGGGTACCGGCGACGAGATCCCGACCTACTCCATCGTTCTTGCGAGCATGGGCCTGCTGGCACTGGCGGCCTACATCGTTCTGAACCGTAAGGGTAAGAGAACTTAATTCAACAACATGAATAAGTAGACTCTCTCGTTTCTGCTGATTATCATCATGGTGATCTGTTTCGCCGGGGCGCTCTCCTATCCGATTCAGTACTTCCTTCAGAAGGAAGGGAATGAAGCCGATATAGACGCTTTGCGGAATATGCGGAGGTCGGCGCTGGAAAACAGCGCCGTCCCCGCTCAGACTGCCGCCGCAGAAACTCAGACTGTGCAGGCTGATGCCACCGCTATGGCATCTGCGACGGGCGGCCCGGTTTCGACCGGAGCCGCCGTCGTCCATTCCGGGTCAAACACGTCGGCTCCCGGGCCGACGCCGTCGGAAACGCCTGCGCCGACGGACCCTGCAGCGGCGGAGCAGACTCCGCAGGAAACGGAGGACACTGCGGCGGCGATGACCGCAGCGCCTGATGCTACAGCCGCTGAGACGCCTCAGAAGGCGACCGAAGCGCCGGAGGAGGCAACAACTCAACCGACTTCCGAAGCAACGGAAAAGCCCGGAATAACCGAAGCACCCGAAGCGACGGAGACGCCTGCAATTACCGCGACGCCCGCGCCGACGGCGACAATCGCTCCCGAAGAAACGGACCGCTATTACCGGGAGGACGGCGTACCGTACGCCAGCAAGGACAGCGTTCAGCTGAATCCCGATGATATTCTGCCGCAGTACCGCGAGATCTACGAGCAGAACAACGACCTGGTCGGCTGGCTGTACATTCCCGGCACCCCGATCGACTATCCGGTGCTTCAGAGCGAGGAAAGCGATTTCTATCTCCGGCGCGACTTCTACGGTCAGCCAAACGACAACGGTCAGCTCATCATGGACAGCTCATGCGATCCGTGGACGCCGAGCTACAATCTGGTCATCAGCGGACACAACATGAAGAGCGGCATGATGTTCGGCACGCTGGCATACTACGCAACCAAGAGCTACTGGTCCTCTCACAAGACGTTTACCTATGATTCGCTGACCCGGGAAGGCACCTATGTGGTGTTTGCGGCGTTTTATTCCGCCGATTATGATGTGGATGAAGAAGGCTTCCGCTACAATGCGGATATCCAGTACCGGCTGGACGCCGACGTCTGGCTGGAGGACGTCTTCGAGAACCGCGAATATGATACGGGAATCGACGTGGAGTTCGGCGATGAGATTCTGACACTGACGACCTGCCTCTATCATCGCGAAAACGGACGTTTCGTGGTGGTGGCGCGCAGAGTACGGGAAGGGGAGGTAATCAAGTGATGAAAAAGTGTATTGTTCTGATTCTTGCGATGATCATGATCTGTACGACGGCTTTCGCGGCCGGCTGGTCTCAGGGCCTGGGCCCGGAGAAGCCGTACACCGGAACGCCGAAGATCAATTTCAATGAGAACATCGGCTACATGATGCTGCATCCGGTTCCCGGTTCCGCTGTAACGCCCGGCACCGACACGCTGCGCATCTTTATGCCGCGTGAGGACGTTCTGACCGGCGCCGGCACGCTGTATCTGTACACGGACCGCGTTCAGGAGCCCGAGGAGCTGCCCGTAAACGCCGAGACGATGATCGCCCGGCCGATGACCGAGGTCGAGCTGGACGCGCTTCTGTGGGGCTCCGGAACGGTCTTTGAGATTAAGCTCAGCAAGCCGCTGGAGGCGAACAACAGCTTCCACGTGCAGATGACCGAGGGCTGCATTGTGGCGCAGGATTACGATACGCCCAGCCCCGCATTTGACAAGAACGACATCTGGTATTTCAACACGATGACCAAGAACATCGTCGAGGAAATCATGTATTATCATGTGGAGGACCAGCAGGAGAAGGCCGTTCCGGCGGAAGCCGTACAGGTCGGCGATACTGCGAAGCTCTCCATCGTCATGGCTGAGGACGCCGTCTCTGCGGCTGTCTACTGCAATGCGGGAACGATTCTGCCCACGCAGTACAGCTTTACCGAAAGCACCGAGACCACCGTTTCCTTCCCGGCTGCCGGCGAGGTGGAATGGGGAATTATCTTCATGGATGCGGACGGAAAGCTTCTGAACAACGTGGCTTTCAGGACGACGGTCATGCCTGCGGAATAACTGCCAAAATCAATAAGCGCTGCTGCGGATTCAAAGATCTGCAGCAGCGCTTATTATATATGAAGAAAAAGGTTTCGAAGAGGCAGAAATTGCGTGGTTTTCCGACTTCGGCAAGCGCCTGCGGCGCGATGAAGGATGCCTTGATGCGGGAGGCAGGGGAGCGCAAATGGCTTTTTTAGGTCAGATCGATGATCACAAGTTCGGGACGGTTGAAGATCCTCGGAACCGGTGTGCTTTCACGGGCAAGACCACGGCTGACGATCATTGCTGTTCCGTCGAGTTCATAGAAGCCGCCGGTATAATCGGGAAACAGGCCCTGATTCGGGGCAAACAAACCATTCAGAATGCCCGGTATGCGCCACTGACCGCCATGAGCGTGTCCGGAGAGAACCAGATCAAAGCCGCGGGATGCGTACAGATCTATGTATTCCGGGCGATGGGAGAGGAGCAGCGTGTAAAAGCCGTTGTCAGACGCCTCAGAGACGGCGTCGAGCTGTTTTGTGAAGTCGGTCATGGGATCAGCGGGAACGACGTCTGAGGCGGGCGAGAGGGCGGTAAACGCCGCAGGATCATCCACGCCGCAGAGATTGAGCGCTTGAGCACCTATATAGATTGTCTCGCAGTCGCCGGAGAGAATAAAGACGCCGTTTTCCTTCAGAAAAGTCAGAAGGACTTCAACGTTTTCCGGGCCGCTCCAGTATTCGTGGTTGCCTGTGACATAATAGCACGGATAACGGCCTGAAATGCCCTTTATAAAGGCTTCGGAGTTTTTGTTGGGCAGTTCATCGTCGAAAATATCGCCGACCAGAAGGACCAGATCGGGCGCCTGGCGATGTAAGGCCTCGATCAGACCTTTCTGCTGCTCGCCGTAATAACAGGAATGGAGATCGGTAATGAGAGCGATGCGGACCGGATCAGACAGCTGAGGGGCGTCTATGGTGTAGTTTCTGACTGTCAGGCGATGATCGAATGCGGCGCAGAGAAAAAGAATGAGAAGAAGCAGAAGACATAATTTGCGTCCTTTTGTTCCGGCTGCGCGTTTGAAGATGTGCATGGCGTTCCTCCTTGGGAAAAGATTGCCGGATGGGCATTTTCTTGATTATCTTTGACGGGTTCGCGGGATTATTTGTTCAAACTGGCAATTCTTTTCTGCTGCGCGCATAGTGCGGCGAATGAACATATATGCTTCGCGGTTGAGCAGGAGGCATTGCCTGCTGTTGGGCTATTTCCATGCATGGAGTGAGAAAAGCGGTATTCAGCCAGAAGTTCAAGTCCCATTACTTTATGCAGAATTTTGCCAGCGCACAGTTTCTTTTGTAGTTATCGCGCAAGTAGCTGAAAATGGCTTGTTCATTCTTTTCACGCACCATTTTAAACGCTGCAATAAGCGGCTCATCTCTTGCTTCCTGTTGAGCGACCATCTCAGTATACTTATCTGAGGGAAAACTTTGCTTCCAGCCTGCTCGTGCATCAGCATGCTGCTTCAGGATTGCAGACATGGTCTGTTCGGCTTCTGTCCATTCACCGGCAGCCAGATGTGCATCAAACCGTAAACCATCGTTAGGAACGGGCCAGATTTCATACATTGCTTTGGCTGCAGATGACTGGCTTGTCATATCATTCAGCCAAGGCAGCACTCTTTCTGTCAGGATGTTTATTTGCTGCTCGGGGGTGAAACAGTATTTCCAGCTCTCTCCATTCTGATCCCGCAGCCGCTGATTTGGGTCAACCGAAACGGGAAATCCTTCATAAAGGAACTGTCCATTTTCGGTTTCTGTGAAACGAGATGGAGGGAGGTGCCCATCAGCAAAATGAAGACCGACAAAATATGCAGAGCTTCCCCTTGGGATACATCCTCCGGAAGTAAACCATTCCGGGCGTAGTTTTCCGTACATGGAAAAAATGCCGACGCTCAAATCATGAACATGGTAACTACGTTGACGTTGAAATTTAAGCACCTGTAATACACCGTCTCCCCATACCCTGAAGAAAGCGGAACCACGACGCACAAAGCCTGTTCCTTGCAGAGTATTTTTCAGCAAAGCAGTATGATCCATTCTTAACATCCTGTGCACGCTCCGGTCAGACACAAAGTTTCTCGTTTCATTATATCATATACAGATACAGCATTCCACAAAAAAGAAAAGGACTATGTGCATTCGAAATAAAAAATCTCCGTATCTGATCGTCGTATCCATGATCAGGTACGGAGCTGGCTAAGGTGGTATTTATTGATACAAAACGAAAAATGTGAACCCCCTGGGGATAAAAGTCTGAACCCCCTTTACCCCAGTGAACCCCCTTCAGGTAGAAGCAGTATAAAATGAACCCCCGGAGGAATTAACAAGATCCTCCGGGGAGTATGCATTATTTCATGCGAGAAACAATCTCCTGACGGGTAAGACCGCCAAACTTTTCTGCGAACTGGTCAAATGTGGTATCTGTATTCAGGCCCAGACAAGTAAATAGTTCATTCAGCATCTCGCGGTTTTCGGGATTCAAAAGATTCTTACGATAGGAATAGTATTGACGGCGTTTTGTATCAGGAACAGATGAACGAGGATCGATGCCCATAGACACCCCACCATGGGGAGAACCATAATCAGTCAAAAAGGATTTCAATTTGTCCGACAATTGGTCATAGCGCAGAGTTGTTTGTGCGAACCCCCACTCAATATAGAGCGTATATTCCTGCTCGGGAATTAATCCATCTCGCATGAACATATCCTGCGTGAACAGTGTGTTGTGTGGTGAATGAGATATGATTTTGGTGCAGACAAAACTAAACTCTAAATCATCCGGGGTGAGTGTCTTATGATCAACAATGGTATGAGTACCCCAAATGATGTCATTATCACCTGCGATTTGCACACGTCCAAGTGGAACGTGGCGCAGCTCATTCGACTTTAGATTTGGATCGTCCGTGGTCAGTTGATAGGGGCGCACCATAATGGGAACCATCATCAGCTGCCGCAAGCTGTGTTTTTCGGGCAGCTCCGGCATAGCTTTCAGTTGTTTGATTGTTCCGGTGATGATCCCATAGCAGTAACGTGTCCGATCAAGTTCCATACGGAAAATATCACCGGGCTTGTACTTAATGGTTACTTTCTTCGCGCTTTTGAATGCTTGGAGTTTGGAGAAATAATCATCATGGCAGGTGGTGATGTAGGTGTTCATGAAAGCATGGAAATCGGTTTCGGATCTGATTGCTGCAATTGCGTCCCATTCGCCGATGGGGAACTCTTTATTGGCGCGAGGATTATTTAGCCGCAAGCGCGTATCTTTTCCGGATTCGTAGCCAATGGCAAAGCTACATCCAAAAGGTGTAACGGCATTGATGTTGGAGGCGGACAGAGGCTTAGGCTTTCCGCGGGTGGTAAGGGGAAGTAACTGTCTTCGCTCGATGGTGTCCAGTTTTGTGTCGTATTCTACATAACCCTCATAATTTGCAGTGCCATCATCCAGAACTCGCTTGTTTTCACTAATGACCTTAACAATGGTGTTGCCAGTGAAAAAAGCGGTTACTCTGGTATACCAGAGGTTGGTTTTGCTGCAATATGCTAGGGTGTCCCAATAAGGAGACAGTTCTGAGAGGCCTAAATATCTTCGCTCTTCATTTGTCAGAGTGATCAAAAAGTGAGTACCAAAAATGTTTTCCCAGTCAGCGGTAGTCATGGTGCAGCACCTCCGTATCTGTATTATAGCAGGGGTAGAAAGGAGAATCAAACTAATAATTTCACGATTACCCCGGACGATTTCACGTTTACTACGCGCGGGGGATACACAAAATTGTATCAATGAATACAGTCTTTGAGGGGGTAGGCGGAGAAAATAGAAAAGAAGAATCGAAAATATTCGGACAAACCGGAGAAAGGCCATCAAAATGCATAAAAATTGGGACGTAATCTTCGTATCAAAGACTACGTCCCAATATGGTGCTGATGGCGGGACTCGAACCCGCACGCCTCGCGGCAGGGGATTTTAAGTCCCCGGTGTCTGCCATTCCACCACATCAGCCTGCAGAAATTATTATAGCATGGGCGGAAGGTTTCGTCAATTGAGAAAATAGACGGATGAGGTTCGTGAAAAAAATCCTGAATTCAAGAAATAATACTTTGCCCGCGCCAAACAGGATATGCGGCGCATCCGGAGAATGATATGAATTAACGCAAAGTATACGAAGAAAAATGAGAGAGAACCGGTCCGGATGGAGTTTTAGATACAAAAAGAATGTGGGCAGAAAGAGAAAACAGGGCAGGTCGGGAAAGAAAAAGAGACTTGAAGGAAGGAGCAGAGTGTTTGCATTTTGTTAAATGTGAATCCGGACGACTGAAAGGGACGGCCGGATGAAATTGAGAGGAGAGGAAAATATCCCGGACAGACAGAATTGATTGAAGGCGGGGGAGGAATAGATAAGAAAAAACTCAGCATCTTACGATACTGAGTTTCATGGAGGTGCCACCCGGATTTGAACCGGGGAATGAAGGTTTTGCAGACCTTTGCCTTACCACTTGGCTATGGCACCGAATAACTGGAGCGGTAGACGAGACTCGGACTCGCGACCTCCACCTTGGCAAGGTGGCGCTCTACCGGATGAGCTACACCCGCAAATGGTGCCTCCGGTCGGAGTCGAACCAACGACACGCGGATTTTCAGTCCGCTGCTCTACCAACTGAGCTACAGAGGC
>JAFQQU010000276.1 GCA_017410445.1 Clostridia bacterium
AATCACATACACATTGCCCTCATGATCGGCTGCGTACCAATGACAGGAGAGCGGCTTGGTGAAGCCCGGATCGATCGAAATCATGTCCTGCCATTCCCTCGGCACGTCAAACGGCTCAATCACATGAACGCTCTCGTCAAACTCGCCGTACACCAACCCGCTGATCGCCACAAACCGCCCATGTCTCCTTGCCGACAGCTCCTCCTCGCTCAGCGCCAGCGTCATCTGCCGGACCGCTTCCTCCGACAGATGCGGATTGTCCTCCCAGCTCATCGTGATGTACCAGACCTCCGGGTCGTTCGCTTCATTGAGGAAAATGGTGTTGTACACCCATGTCAGCCCCTTGAGCGGCGTCATCGTGCCAAAGATCAGCCCGCCGTTGTCCAGCGTGCGCATCAGGCATTCCTGGTAGATGTCCTCGGGCGGTTCCTCATCAAACCAGATGAAGTCTTGGCTGGTGCCCTGGAATTTCTCGCGGCCCTGCGCACAGTTCTTGAAGCCGATCGTCGATACCCCGCCGTGAACGCATTCGATCTGAATGTAATCGATGATGCCGCCCAGCGGATCATCCGCCCGCCCCTCACGCATCCGGATCGACCGGATCCATTCCGGGTCGATATAGCTCATCAGCTTCTTCTGCGCGACGTCGCGCTGCATCTCCGCCGTCAGGCTGACCACCCATCCGTCCATCGGGCCGTTCGTCTCCCGGTACGGATGATTGCCCCGCGCCAGATACACGCTCTCCGCCGCGCCCGCCTCGGTCTTGCCGGTGCGGTTGCCGCCCAGCGCCCATCGGTTCTTTTTAAGGCACCGGTGAAACTGCTCCTGCTTTTCGTGCGGCCGGTAGTATCTGAGCTTCTCCTCCCGCCTTCGCCGGTCCAGTTCTCCGGTCAGCAGCTCCGCCTCATACAGCAGCTCATGCGCTCTCTCCTTTGCCACATGCTCCCTCCCTTCCACGCCAACAGTATACATCACCGAACACATGTTTGCTTGCGACTTTACCATCTTTTATAGAACATATGTTCTTTTCATAAAGTCAATATTTCCCTGCCTGTTCATTTCCCACAAAAATCCTGCCCTGTCCCCCCCATTGACACCGCTCTCTCCCCGCGGTATGATACTCCCAAGAGCACATCCCCAAAAAGAAAGGATCGTCCGCATGATCTATACCGAGCAAACAAAAAAGGCCCTGAAGCTGTGCTTCAAAGCCCACATGAATCAGCTGGATAAATCCGGCCTGCCCTATGTCTTCCATCCCTTTCATCTGGCGGAGCAAATGAAGGACGAATTTTCAACCGTCGCCGCGCTGCTGCATGACGTCGTCGAGGATACCCCCTATACCTTTTCCGATCTGGAGTCCATGTCTTTCCCGCCCGAGGTCATCGCCGCGCTGCGCCTGCTGACGCATGATCCCGCCGTCCCCTATATGGAATACGTCGCCCAGATCAAGCAAAATCCCATTGCCCGCGCCGTCAAGCTGGCCGACCTTCGTCATAATTCCGATCTCACCCGCCTCGATCAGGTCACGCCCCGCGATCTTGTCCGCATCGAAAAATACGCCGCCGCCATCCGCATGCTTGAAGAATAGTCATTTCCTTCCTGCACTGCATGAAAAACCAATGTCATTAACTTAAGGAATAGGAGCGCGACCCAGAGCCTTCCCCTTGGAGGGGAAGGTGGCTCGTCAGAGCCGGATGAGGTGTCCCCATTGCGAGGTTGCAATCTATTTGCAAGTGGCTGAAAGGCTGAGTCTCTGCCGGAATAACTGCAAATTCGCCATGGGAGACACCTCATCAGTCTGCTCCGCAGACAGCTTCCCCTCCAAGGGGAAGCCTTCTGACATCTGCTTCATCCTAAGGTTAGTGCTTAAGTTAATGACATTGATGAAAAACCCCCGCCGCATTTTCTGCGGCGGGGGTTCATTGCTGATCAAAGATCAATCAGAAATGACTCTTTCAACTGTTACAGTACTGAATTACTGAGCAGCCTTCCAAGCGTCCATCTGCTTGACAACTTCGTCGATAACCTTCTGCAGGCCGTTGGCCTCCAGCTTGGCGTTCAGCTCGTCGATGATCTCAACAACTTCCTCTTCGTCAGTCAGCTGGCCCTTAACGAGGTCGTTGTAGTATTCCTTCTCAGCGCTGATGCAAGCGGCAACTTCGGTGGCAACGACGTTCTGGTCGAATACGAAGCCCATGTGAGCAGCCAGGATGCACTCTTCGTTGTACTGAGCCATCTTCTTCAGCATGATGTTGTCGGGGCCGACCAGGCCTTCGGGAGCCTCAACGATGGTCAGGTTGCCAACGGGAGCCATGTACCAGTTGTAGTACAGGGAGTTGGAGCGGTCATTGTTCGCGGTGCCTTCGAAGGTCATCTTGCCTTCGGCGTCGCGGGTGTAGTGGGTGCCTTCGATACCGAAGCGCATCATGGTGGCGAACTTGGGATCAGTGTTGACCAGGTTCAGTACCTTGAAGGCCGCCTCGGGGTTGGCGCACTTGGAGGAGATGGCGGTACCGGCGGAGAAGAAGTTGTTGGTGTCGGTCCACATCTTGTCGAACATACGGCCGGAAGTCTCAACGGCGTTGCCCCACAGATCCTTCTGGAAGTAGGTGTAGCCCCAGCCTACGTTGGCGAAGACCTGGCCGCCGTACAGCAGCTCGGACTTGTCGGTGTAGTCGTACAGGTAGATGCCATCGTCAACGGCCTTCTGGCGCTGGATCGCATACTCCTTGAACTCGGGGGTAGCATAGATGTTGAATACGGTCTCGGTGTCCGGAACGGATTCGATCTGCATGATCTCGGGGATGTTGCAGACGGCGAAGAAGGAGCCGTTCAGGAAGTTCTCAACAGCGAAGTTGTAGGGATGTACGCCGGAAGCGTCCCACAGAACGGGAGCTTCAGCCCAATCGGGATGGGCGGCGTCGCGGGCTTCCTTTACCTTGTAAGCCCACTCGGTAACATCCTGGAAGTTGTTGAACTCGAACTCGTTGACGTCCAGGCCCAGCTCATCGGCCATGGTCTTGTTGTAAACCATGGAGATGTAGAAGCCGTTGTCCTTCAGGGACGGGATGCCGTAGATGTGACCGTCGATGGTCATGGCGCCCCAGATGCCGTCAGCGAACAGGGCCTTGGTGCCGGCGCCCAGCTCGGAGTTCAGGAAGTCCTCCAGCGGGTAGTAAGCGCCGCGCTGAGAGTTGATAACGTAGTCCAGCTTGGTCTGAGAGCCGAAGCCGATGATGCCGACGTCCTGACCGGCGCCGATCATGGTGGTCATCTTCTCCCAGTCCTCAGCAGCGCCCCAGAAGTGCAGGTTGACGTTGACGCCGATCTGCTCAGCCAGGTACTCGTTGATGGCAGCGTTAACGGTCTGCCAGTCGGGGTTGGCGGCTTCGGACTGACCGAAGTACCAATCGATGACCGGAATGTCGGCCTCAGCGGTCGCGTTCATGGCGGGAACCATCATCAGAACCATCGCCAGAGCCAGAAGCAGGGAAGCCAATTTGCGGGTCATAGGGAAACCTCCTTTAAGTTGTTCTATTCCAGCCGGATCTCACCGGCCAAGAATCGGGGTGGGGGGAGCCTTGTGTCGGACTTAACCCTTTACAGAGCCGACCGTAAGGCCGCTTACGAAGTATCTCTGGAAGAAGGGGTAAGCGCACAGGATAGGCAGAACGACGATGACCGTGCAGGCCATTCGAAGGTTCTGAGTGGGCAGGTTGCGCATCATTTCCATCGCGTCCGGGGTACCGGAGATCGCTGCGTTGTTCTTCAGGAAGTCGATGTTTGCCTGAATCTTCTGAAGCAGCGTCTGAATCGGAACCAGCTCGGGCGTCTGGATGTACATGTGACCGGTGAACCAGTCGTTCCAGCGGGATACGACGTTGAACAGACCGATGGTCGCAAGGCCCGCCTTGAACAGCGGCAGAACGATGGTGGTGAATACGCGGAAGTGTCCGGCGCCGTCGATGCGGGCGGCTTCAAACAGCGTATCCGGGATGGTGGTCTGAATGAAGGTTCTCAGGATGATGACGTTGTACGCGCTCACCAGAGAGGGCAGGATGAAAATCCAGAAGGTGTCATACAAACCATAGTAGTTGACGTTCAGCATGTAGCTGGGAACCAGACCGCCGGAGAACATCATCGTGAAGCTCAGGATCCAGGTCATGAACTTTCTGGCCGGGAAGTTCCTCTGCGCCAGAACATAGGAGAACATGCTCATCAGCGTCAGGCTGCACAGAGTACCCGTAAAGGTGTGCGCGATGGTGATGAGGTAGGAATCCAGAATCTGGTCGCCCATCTTCATCAGATAGCCGTAGCCTTCCAGCGTGAAATACATCGGCGTGAAGGAGAAGCCGCGCTCCGCAATGGAAATCTCAGGCGAGAAGGAAACGATGAACACCAGAACCATGGGGACAATCATCAGCAGGGAGAGCAGGCATCCGAAGATCGAGAACACGAGGTTCCAGCCCTTGGAAATGGAGTTGAACTTGTTCAGTGCCGGCTTTGCCATTGTACGTTTCCTCCTTTCCTTAGAACATTGCGCTGTCTGCGTCGATCTTGGTGACAACCCAGTTGGCAAAGATCAGGGTCAGGAAGCCGACGACCGACTGATAGAAGCCGGCGGCGGCGGTCATGCCTGCGTTGCTCATGGTTGTCAAGGATCTGTATATGTAGGTATCGATAACGTCCGAAACCGGATAGAGTCGGCCGCTGTCCTTGGTGACCGAGTAGAACAGGCCGAAGTCGCCGCGGAAGATGCCGCCCAGCGACATGATCAGCGTGATGCACATAACGGTGCGCAGGTGCGGAAGCGTAATGTAGCGGGCCTGCTGGAACTTCGAAGCGCCGTCCAGAACCGCAGCTTCGTAGTAGTCGTTGGAAATGCCGGAGATGACCGCCAGATACAGAACCGTATTGTAGCCGACGCCCTTCCATGCATTGAGCGCCACGAACAGCCACGGCCAGAGCTCGCGCTCCTTATACCAGTCTGTCTTTCCTTTGCCGCCCACCGCCTGAATGATCTTGTTGACCAGACCGTAGCCGCGATCAAGGAAACCGGAGAGAACGATTGCGACAACCGTCCACGCGAGGAAGTAGGGCAGCATGTAAATGGTCTGAAGCGTCTTTGCCATCTTGCCGCTGTGCAGCTCGCTCAGCATCAGCGACATCAGAATCGCCAGACTGGTATTCACCACGATGAACACCAGGTTGTAGCAGACGGTGTTTCGGGTAATGACCCATGCGTCGGTCGAGGAGAACAGGAATTCAAAATTTTTCAGGCCCACGAACTGGGAGCCGAAGAAGCCCTTGTCCACCTTGAAATCCTGGAACGCCATGACCAGACCGAACATCGGGGCATAGCAGAACATCAGAAGGAAGATAATGGTCGGAAGCGCCATGATGTATAGCGGCAGATCTTCCCTTCGGAAAAACCGTCTTTTGTTCGGATGCCGGATTCTGCTGATTTCGGCCATTTCCTTCACTCCATTTCACTGTTTTTAATTCTCTGAATGTCAGGGTTCCGCCCGGTCAGGAAGAAGAATTTCTTTATCATGTAATGATAAAGAAAGAGGCATGCCTCTTTGAGATTCCCGATTCCTGTTTCATGAAAGAAAGCGCCTCAAAAAGCAGCGCCTCGGAAACGGATATTCACATATTCTCCCTCCCGGGGATAACGACAGTATATCATCCTTCCTTAACTTTGTCAATACATTCCGTTCACGCAACTGCATTTTAAGTCAATCTTTTCTTTATTCTCCCCTCATCATTCCGGCACTTTATCCCATAATTTCTCCATATTTTCGGCATATTTTTCAATTTCCAGTCTCAAACCCTTCCTTTTTCGAGCTTCATTTCCTATCCATATATTTACCATGTCTTTTTATTTCACCATGCACCGCAAATCAGAAAACAAAATCGGCGGACAGCGCATGTCCTTCGCGCCGCCGCCGACTCACGGAAAATATTGTCTCTCCGGACGCTCTGTTTCCTATCTTATGCGTCCCGGTCCGTCTTATGCGTCCTTCTCAAGCTCGATGTCGCTGGAAATAACGCGGATATCGCCCCTGATCTTCGCGCGGAAGCTGTCGTCCTCGATGATGCTTCCAAGGATCTTCAGATCCGCCGAGCGCGTCTCGCCGCAGCGCACGATCAGATGCTCGCCCTCGCCGCGGAAGGTGGTGCCGGAGAGCAGAATCTGCGTCTTCGGATAGGTCACAGTGCCCTCGGGCAGGAAGCCGAGGTCCACGCGGCTGCCGGTGAGCACGGAGTTCACCAGCTTGATGGTGTTGACCGGCGTGGTCGAGCGCAGCAGAATCGGAACATTGTTCTCGAAGAAGATGTTCTCGAAGATCAGATCCTCCTGAACCGGCGCCTTGGAGCCCGGATAGACCGAGCGGGAATACTGATCATGGTCAAAGTGCATCGCAAAGCCGATCGGGCGGTTCTTCTGCAGGAAGATGTCCTTGAAATGGATGTTCCGGCAGCCGCAGTTCTCGATTTCGCCCTCCTGAACCATCACCCAGTTGATGCCGTCGTATTCGGCCGCGCCGTCCTCATGACAGGGGCAGGTCTCGGAGACATACTCGGTCCAGTCGGCCTTCATGCAAACGCGGTACAGCCTTCCATTGGCGACGACCGTATCCGAATGCTGAACCTTCATGCCCTTGTACCAGGGCAGCCACGAGCCGGCCAGAATGCGGCAGAAGAAGCCGGTGGTGTCCTCGTCGTCCAGATCGTAGCAGTTCTCGATAACGCCGTCCTCGATCCAGCCCAGCTGGGGATTGGAGGTCGCGTAGTCGTGCGCGTTGAGCGCGATGGGATCGTCATAGGTGCGGAAGATGCCGTTACGGATGACGAACTTGCTGCCGCGGCCCAGATGCACGCCGTCCTTGCGGCCCTCGATGTGCACGTTCTCCACGCGGATGTTTTCGAAGGTGCAGATCTGGATGCAGAAGCTGTGCGAGCGCAGATCGAGACACTCGAACTCGTCGATGACGAGGTTTTTAATATAGTAGAAAGAGACATGGCCGATCAGGCCGACGATCTGCCGTCCGGCCCATTCGGTCTCCATGTCGTTGACCATCAGCTTAAGGCCGCGCACGGCGATGTTTTTATTCCACTCCCGCGTGAATGCGCCCTTGTTGACGAATACATAGCTCATCTGCTGATTGCCCTCGTCGTCCTTCGCGCGCCGGATATACACGCCCGCGCGGAAGATCAGCTCGGTGTCGTCGCCGATGAGAACAGTCTCGGCCAGGTCATACACGCCCGGCAGATCAACCGTCACCGTTCCGCCGAAGTCCACCGCCCGCTGAAGGGCCTTCGCATTTTCAACGCCGCTTTTTCCCGGCAGGAATCCCAGTTCATTTGCAGAAATCATGAAATCTCTCCTCCTCATTCATATTTCATACGGGGAAATTATACCGTCACGGGGCCGGATATTCAAGGAAAGATTCGTATATTCTTTCAGAGAAGCTCCAAAAACCCGTCATGGACAAGAGGCGGATTTCATGCTATACTGTCAAATGGATTTATATAAACAGAAACGGTTACGGAGTGTATATAATATGGTACTTCTCTCCATGCAGAACGTCAACAAGTCCTTCGGGCTGAACGTGGTGCTAAAAAATATCAATATGACGCTCAAGGAAGGCCAGAAGATGGGCCTGGTCGGCGTGAACGGCAGCGGAAAATCCACCCTGCTCAAGCTGATCACCGGCGAGCTTCATCCAGACGCGCCCAATCCCGACCCGGGCGTGGTCTCGCTCGTCAAGGGAACGACGGTGGGCCTTCTGACCCAGTTCGCAGACATCGAGAGCGACCTGACCGTCGTCGAGGAGCTGTCGCGCGTGTTCGATCCGCTCAAGCAGATGGAAGCGCGCCTGCGTGAAATGGAGGCCGAAATGGCCGAAAAGCACGCGGACGCCGCCGCCTTTGATCAGCTCTCGCGCGATTACGCCCGGCTGACCGAGCGCTTCGAGGACGCGGGCGGCTACGAATGGCCCAGCCGCATACAGGGCGTGCTGGCCGGCCTCGGCTTTGCCAAAGAACGGCAGCATCAGCCGGCGAATCTGCTCTCCGGCGGCGAAAAGACCCGCCTGTGCCTCGCGCGGATTCTTCTGATGCAGCCCGATCTTCTCATGCTGGACGAGCCGACCAACCATCTCGATCTGGCGGCCACCCAGTGGCTGGAGGAAACGCTGAAGAAATATAAAGGAAGCGTCATCGTCATCTCGCACGACCGCTACTTCTTAAATGCCGTCTGCGACTGCATGGCCGAGCTCTCCATGACCCGCCTCACCCAGTACGAGGGCAACTACGACGCCTTCACCGTTCAGCGCCGCATGAACCTCGAGCGCCAGCTCAAGGAATACGAAATGCAGCAGAAGGAAATCGCGCGGCAGCAGGCCATCATCGCCCGCTACCGGATGTACAACCGCGAAAAATCGATCAAGGCCGCCGAAAGCCGCGAGAAGAGGCTGGAAAAGATGGAGCTGGTCGACCGCCCGGTGGACGAGCAGAAGGTCCGCTTCTCGTTTGAAGCCAGGCGCCGCACCGGCGACGACGTCATGATCGTGCGCGATCTTTCCAAGGGCTTCGACGGGCGCACGCTGTTTCAGAATTTCAATCTGCACATGCGCGCGGGCGACCGCGTGGCCCTCATCGGCCCGAACGGCATCGGAAAGACCACGCTCCTGCGCGTGATCATGGATCAGCTCAAGCCCGATACCGGCACCATCCGCTTCGGCGCAAACGTCGATATCGGCTATTACGATCAGCATCAGGCCGGTCTGCACCCGGACAAGGACGTCATGAACGAGCTGTGGGATGATTTCCCCCGCCTCGAGCCCGATCAGGTGCGCGGCGTGCTGGCGCTGTTCCTGTTCATGGGCGACGATGTGTTCCAGCCCATTTCCACCCTCTCGGGCGGCGAGCGCGGACGCGTGGCCCTCGCAAAGCTGATGCTGAGAAAAGACAATGTGCTCCTGCTGGACGAGCCGACCAACCATCTGGACATGGACTCCCGCGAGGTGCTTGAAGGCGCGCTCGAGGATTTCACCGGCACCATCCTCACCGTATCGCACGACCGCTACTTCATCAACCGCGTGGCCAACAAGGTCATCGAGATGAGCGCGGACGGCGTGATCGAATTTGCCGGCAACTACGACGACTACCTCGAAAAGAAGCGCCTGATGAACGCCGGCGAGGAGGAAGCCGGCCCCGCAAAGACCAAAACCGAGCTGGAGAAGGAAAAGCGCCGCCAGCGGCTGATGCGCGAATCGAAAAAGGCGCTCAAGCAGAAGGTCGCCTCTCTTGAAAGCGACATCGCCGCGACGGAAGAGCTGATCGAGACGCTCGAAGCCGAGATGGGCAACCCCGCCACCTATCAGGACGAGAAAAAGGCCGCCAAGGTCGCGCACGACCATGCCGCCGCGCAGGAAAAGCTGGAAGCGCTGTATGAGGAATGGAGCGAGACGGCGAGCGTACTGGAGAGCGCGGAGTAAGGGAACCTCCATTCCCCCGCTCCGATTTCACCGAACACCAGGTAAACAGATTCCGAATCCTCTTGAAATGCAGAGGGAAACATAGTATAATACCTTCATAGAAAGAACGAACATACGTACGGAAAGGACGATGCAATATGGCAGATAAGAAGCCGGACAAGAACCCCGCAATGCAGCGGTTCGGCGATGAGCGCAAGCGCGCGCTTGAAATGGCGCTGAGCAAGATCGAGAAGGATTTTGGCAAGGGCTCGGTCATGAAGCTGGGCGACGCGGCCGATAAGCTTCAGGTGGAGGTCATCCCGACGGGCTGCCTGCATCTGGACTTTGCGCTGGGCGTGGGCGGTCTGCCCCGCGGCCGCATCATCGAAATCTACGGCCCGGAATCCTCCGGTAAAACCACCATCGCGCTGCACGCGGTCGCCGAGGCGCAGAAGATGGGCGGTACCGCCGCCTTCATCGACGCGGAGCACGCGCTCGACCCGGTCTATGCCCGCGCGCTGGGCGTCAATATCGACGAGCTGTACGTCTCTCAGCCCGACAACGGCGAGCAGGCGCTGGATATCTGCGAAGCGTTGGTCCGCTCCGGCGCAATCGATATCGTAGTCATCGACTCGGTCGCCGCGCTCGTTCCCAAGCAGGAAATCGAGGGCGACATGGGCGACAGCCACGTGGGCCTGCAGGCCCGCCTGATGAGCCAGGCGCTCAGAAAGCTGGCCGGCGTCATCTCCAAGACCAACGCCGTCGCCATCTTCATCAACCAGCTGCGCGAGAAGGTCGGCGTGATGTACGGCAACCCCGAGGTCACCACCGGCGGCAAGGCGCTCAAATTCTATGCCTCCGTCCGCATGGACATCCGCAAGGGCGAGCCGATCAAGAACGGCTCCGAGGTCATCGGCAACCGCACCAAGATCAAGATCGTCAAGAACAAGGTGGCCCCGCCCTTCCGCGTCTGCATGGTGGACATGCTGTTCGGCCAGGGCATTTCCCGCGAGGGCGCGCTGATCGATCTGGCGGTGGACAAGGGCCTCATCATGAAGAGCGGCTCCTGGTTCTCCTATGAGGGCGAGCGCATCGGTCAGGGCCGCGACAATGTCCGCATCTTCCTGC
>JAFQQU010000277.1 GCA_017410445.1 Clostridia bacterium
CATACGCCTCCTTCGTCTCCCCGCCCGGCTCGGTTCCGCGCATCAGGGAGGCGGCGTATGCCCTCCATTCATCCGTGAATGCCGGCGGCAGCAGCAAATCATCCGCCCGCAGCGCCTCCTCTATCGCCTGCATGCCCGAATTGCCTGGATACAGCCCCGCTGCATCCAGCACGGAAAACGCACGCGATACCGTCAGCTTCTTCTGCATTTCCTCGCTCAGCAGCAGATTCATAAATTCGATCGCCAGCGTCTGCCGCTCCTTCATGTCATTCCTCGGCCATGCGACCACCGAAAACAGCGCCGCCTGATCGGTAAACGGCAGCCCTATCGTCTCTGCGCGCCAGTCGGGGGCCTTGCCGGCTTCGCTCAGCAGCTGCAGCCGCCTGATTTCCCGCTGCGTGACCGGCATGGCTGCAATCTTCCCCGCCGTGAACTGCGCATACACGCTCTCGTTTTCAAGGAAATCCTCCGGCAGCTCCCGGGGCATTCCGTTTTCCTGCCAGATCTCCTTTTCCTCCGGCTGTCGGGTCTGCGTGTCCGGAAGCCTCAGCCCGATGTCCATCCCTTCCCCGGCCGGAGCGGGTCCGCCCCTGCTTGCGTATTGCCCGGCGAACATTGAGATCACAGCTGCCGACCATGCCGTGTACTCTCCGTCCCGGGGTGCGTTCAGAAGATGCGTCTTCCCGGATTTCCCGCTCTCCGGCAGAGCATATGTCCGAAAATCCTCAGGCGTATCGGGCAGAAGCCTGTTATTTACCGCCAGCGCATATCCGCCCAGCGCGACCGGCACGGCATATCGGCTCCCCTGCCATATTCCGAGCCTATCTAGCGGCTCGCGCACCCTGATTTCCTCCCCGATTTCCATCAGGCTGTACGGCGCTTCCAGCATTCCGGGCGCATAGAGAATCATGTCAGGCGGATTGACGCTGCCATCGGCGAATGCCCGCATGGTTTCCGCGGAGACGTCGGTCATCTGCACATAGACGCCCGGATTCCGCTTCTCGAATCTCTCTATAGCGCTGCTCAGCCATGCGCTCAGCGTTCCGTTTCCGCTCTGCCAGCCCTCGCATTTCCAAAGCCGCAGCACCCCGGCCCACGACGAGTTCATCCGCCGGATATAAGCCTGCCTGTCCGCCGCGACCGACGCTGCCCAGACCGGCGCCAGCGCAATCAGAACAAAAAGAATCACCCACGCAGCCGCCCGCAAGAAGCGTCTCATCCATCCGCCCCCTTTCCTCCTCCACCCTATGCCGCCCGCGCTCCGTTCATCCCGGCCAGACAACTTTCGAAGATTTTCGCCCCGGCGTATTGATTGAACCGGGGAATCTGGCGTATAATGGAGTAAATACAGATTGATTCAGGGGGAGTATCATGAAAAAGTCGTCCGGTTTCCCGTGGAAATACGGTCTTTTCCTCGCCAGCTACTATCTGACCAACGCGGTCTATCAGGGCTACGCGCCGACCTATTTCGAATCCGCCGGCATGACTCATGTGAACCGCACTGTCCTTCTGGCCATGGCTCCGGTCGTCTCGATTCTCATGCAGCCCATCTGGGGCATGCTGGGCGACCGCTCGAAGAGCCGGAACGCCATTCTGAGGCTCCTCATCATCATAGCCGCCTGCATCGTATTGACCTACCGCGTTGCGAGCTCCTTCTGGTGGCTGATGATTGCCAGCTTCCTCTTTTCCGCCTTCTACACCTCGATTCAGCCGATGGGCGATTCGATCATTCTGGAAGCGCTTCAGCCGAAGAATCAGCCGTTCGGGCCGCTCAGGCTCATGGGCTGCCTGACCTTCGCCGTGGGCAATCTGTTCATCGGCTTCACCATTGACGGGCGGGCTAATCTCGTGCTTTATCTGACGACGGCCATTCTCATGCTCACGCTGCTCTCCACATGGGCGCTGCCTCCGACGCCGGGCCATCAGTCCTCCGGAAAGAAGATGAACATGGCCGGTATCCTGAAGCTTCCCCATATGCCCGGGCTGATCATCATGCTCATGCTGCTGCAGCTGACCATGGGCTATTTCTACAGCTTCTATTCCCCCTACTTCACCTCTCTCCCCGGCGGCACAACCACCATCCTCGGCTGGTGCTACTTCCTCTCTGCCATGAGCGAGGTCCCCTTCCTGCTGAATGCGGACAGGCTGTTTGAGAAGCTGGGCGTCGGCAAGCTCATGAGCATCTCCGCCGCCGTGCTGACCCTCCGCTGGATTCTCCTTGCGAGCTTTCCGAACATCTACGTCGCCGCCGGCAGCCAGATTCTGCACGGCTGGGGCTTCATCGTGATGACGGTCTCCATGTCCAAATTCATGAGCGCAACCGTGCCGGACGAGCTCAAGGCCAGCGGCCAGATGCTGCTCTCCGTCGTTGGCTTCGGCATCGCCCGCGTGTTCGGCATTCTGGGCGGCGGCCTGCTGTCCGAAGTGCTGGGCGGCGTTCAGAACGGATTCATCCTCATGGCCTGCATCAGCGGCGCCGCACTCATCTGCTTCGCGCCGCGCTATCTGAAGGCCAAGCCGCTGAACGGAAAATAATCCTCCCCGAATAACGCAAACGCCTCCGCATGATTTGCTCATGCGGAGGTGTTCTTTTGTCTTCGCTGATTTGTGTTTCCAGAAACGCCGGTTCGTCGAACGTCAAGCCGTTTTCAAGGAGATGGTCAATGATCTCCCGCCAGTATTCCGGAAAGACCTCTTCCGTCTCGTCGTGCGCATGCATGAGCAGGATATGCCGGTTGCCCGCGCCGAACAAAGCCGCACCCGAGCGGGGATTTGCCTCATTCATTTTCGCCCATATGTTTTCCTTCGTGAAATCCGACTCCGAATGCATACGGTATTCCTCGAAATCGAACGTCCAGAAGGTATCAATATCCCTGTCCATCCCGCATTCGCGCCACCACGGATAGGAAATGTGCGTATCGTCCAGCTTATGAAAGCCTTTCTCCCGGAGATACTTCTGAAGCGCCTCCCTGTTCTTTCCGCCCTTGTCGCCGTACGGAAAGCGGAAGGGCCGGTACCTGCGCTCTGCGCCGCAGTCCCGATACAGCCTGTCCAGTACCGATTCGCATTTTTCAATATCCGCGATGCCCGCTTCCGGCGAAAGGGATGAAAACGCCTCATGGGCATATCCGTGGTTTCCGACGATCATGCCGCTTTTCACGGCGTACATTGCTTCCTCATAATACCGCTCCACATTTCTGCCGGAGGCGAAGAGGACGGCCCTGATTCCTTTCCTCAGAAGATAATCCACCACGGCAGGCGTATTCCGGGAGGAAATATCGTCAATCGTGAGAAGCGCGCTGTTCATCATTTTCTCTCTCCGGTTCAGCCGGTCGTTTTTCCGAGAATCCGCATCAGCAGATCGCGGAGCACATGCTTTCCGTCGTTCGCCACCGCCGCGCCCACGCAGCTGGGGCATCCGTTTTCGCACGGACATTCGTTCAGCCGCTCAAGCGCTTCCTCGAACAGCGTCCGCTCCATCTCATACACCCGGTCGCTCAGGCCGATGCCGCCCTGAATACAGTCGTACAGATACAGCGTGGGCCGCCCGGTAAAGGGGTCCTTCACATGATAGCTCACCGAAATGTCCTTCGGCGAACACATCAGATTGAGCGGCGCGATGGACTGCAGCAGATACGAAAGCCCTACCATCGCGTCCTGCAGCTGATCCTTTTCATACAGCGCTTCAATCTGCTCCGGAATGGTCCACCAGCAGGCCGTGGTCTGCATCTCCAGCTCCGGCAGCGTGACCGGGCCCCAGCCCAGGTTCTCATGCGTGTCGAACTTGATCTTCTTGAACAGCCGCACCATGGACGACACCATGACCTCGCCGCGATACCGCTGCAGCGGTCCGGCCTCGCCGTCGTCGAACACATCCAGCACCTTCATGCTGGTCGACAGATCGGCGTCCGTGTAGTAGTCCACATCAACCGCCCGCACATAGGCCTTCTTGTCGTCAAAGTCCAGCTCCTCCACCTGATACTGCCGGCCCTCATGCATGTAGATCGCATACTGATGCAGCAGCATGGGCACGGTGAAGCGGTCCATTTCGCCGATGACCAGATGATGCTTCGGGTTGGTGATATCGATGATCACATAATTCTGATCGCACGCCGATCTCAGGCTGATGCCCGCCTGCGGGAATTCCTCCGCCATCCAGTGATACCGGTCCCCACCCCTGAGCAGCAGATGCTGATCGGCCAGATAGTCCAGCAGCTCCTCGGTGCTGTCGACATTTCCGAACTGCTCGCCCACCTTGAACGGCAGCTCGTACGCCGCGCACTTCACATGGTTCAGAAGGATATAGAGATTATCCGGGTTCACCAGCGCCTGCTCGGGCGACTGACCGAAGAAATACTCCGGATGATTCATCATGTACTGATCGAGCGGGCCCGAATTGCCAACGACGATCAGGAGAGACTCGCTGTTTCTGCGTCCGGCGCGTCCGGCCTGCTGCCATGTGCTGGCAATCGTTCCCGGATATCCGCAGATGATGCATACGTCCAGCTGGCCGATGTCGATACCCAGCTCCAGCGCGTTGGTCGATACTACCGTCGTGATCTGCCCGGCCCGCAGCTGCCGCTCGATTTCCCGTCTGAGCGTCGGCAGATATCCGCCGCGATAGCCACGCACGCGCCCGGCATCGCCCAGAGGATCGCGCGTGACGTCCTTCAGATACCTGACCAGCACCTCCACCGTCAGCCGGGACCGCGCAAACACGATGGACTGAATGCCGTTCCGCAGAAATCCCTCCGCAATCCGTCTCGTTTCTCCGATGGAGCCCTTGCGGATGCCCAGCTGCTTATTGACCACCGGCGGATTGTAGAACACGACGTGCCGCTTTCCGCAGGGCGCGCCGTTGTCGTCGATGAGCGTCGGCGTCCGCCCGATGATGAGCCGGGTCAGCTCGTCCGGGTTTCTGATGGTCGCCGAGCAGCAAATGAACTGCGGATGCGCGCCGTAAAACTCGCAGATGCGCAGGAGCCGCCTCAGTACATTGGCCAGATTGCCGCCGAATACACCGCGGTAGGCATGAATCTCGTCAATGACGATGTATTTGAGGTTTTCGAACAGCTTCACCCATTTGGTGTGATGCGGAAGAATGCCCGAATGCAGCATATCCGGGTTGGTCACGACCACATGCCCGGCCTGACGGATGGCCGCGCGGGCGGAAGCCGGCGTGTCTCCGTCGTAGGTGTAGCATTTGACATCCGCGCCCACCAGATCGATCAGCTCGTACAGTTCCGCCGCCTGATCGGCAGACAGCGCCTTTGTCGGGAACAGATACAGCGCACGCGATTCCGGATTTTTCAGGATTTCATTGAGCACCGGCAGGTTGTAGCACATGGTCTTGCCGGATGCGGTCGGCGTGACGACGACGATATCCTCGCCTCTGAGCGCCGCGTCCACCGCCTGCCGCTGATGGCTGTACAGCTGCCGGATGCCCCTCGTCCGGAGCACGCCGACAATCCGCTCGTCGATTTCCCCGGGGAAATCTTCATATCTCGCCTGCCGCGCCGGAAGCTCCTTCCAGCAGGCAACGTTATTCATAAAGGACGGGTCGCTCCTCAGGGCGGATATATACTGTGAAAGGTTCATGCGGCGCCTCCTCATACTTCATATAAACTCATTATACTATCATTTCGCCGAACACGCGGATAAATCCTTGCAAAATACACTTTCCTCTTGACCCTGTTTGCGAAAACGATTATCATTATACTTAACATTTATCTGAACCGGAAAGGGGCTGAACCCCATGGCATCCATCACGCTCGGACGCACCGGCATCCGGACCGAGTCCTGCGGCTTCGGCGCGCTCGCCATTCAGCGCATCAGCGAGGGCGAATCCGTCCGCCTGATGCGGCGCGCGTTTGACGGCGGCATGACCTTCTTCGATACCGCCCGCTGCTATACCACCAGCGAGGAGCGGCTCGGCCTCGCCTTTGGCCATATGCGCAGCCGCATCATCCTTGCCACCAAAACCATGGCGCTGACGGCGGACGAATTCTGGGCCGATCTTCACGAAAGCCTAAAGAATCTCCGTACCGACTGCATCGACCTCTATCAGTTCCACAACCCGCCCTTCTGCCCCAAACCCGACGACGGCAGCGGACTCTATGAAGCCATGCTGACCGCCCGCGAACAGGGCAAAATCCGATTTATCGGCCTGACCAATCACCGCCTTGCCGTTGCGGAAGAGGCCGTTTCCTCCGGCCTGTACGATACGCTTCAGTATCCGTTCAACTACCTGAGCACCGAAGCGGAAATCCGCCTGCCCGCCCTGTGCGAGCGGCAGAACATGGGCTTTCTCGGCATGAAGAGCCTGTCGGGAGGCCTCCTCAAGCATTCGGCCGCAGCCTATGCATGGATTCACAGTCAGGGCAAGGTACTGCCTCTTTTTGGCATTCAGAAAGATCAGGAGCTTGATGAATTCCTCTCCTACCTCCGCCGCGCGCCTGAACTCGACGACGAAATGATGGCCGTCATTGAGTCGGACAGGCGGCAGCTGACCGGCGAATTCTGCCGCGGCTGCGGATACTGCATGCCCTGTCCCATGGGCATCGACATCCCGACCTGCGCGCGCGCCTCGCTCCTCATGAGGCGCGAACCCGCCTCCATCATCCTCTCAGAAGAGGGACTCGAAAAGATGAAGAAGGTCGAAAGCTGCATCCGCTGCGGCCAATGCATGAAGCGCTGCCCCTATCAGCTGAACACGCCCGACCTGCTGCGCAGGCATTATGAAGACGTCATGGAAGTGCTCGCCGGCAAGCCGCTCGAATAAAACAATCGAAAGGAGATCCACATGAACGACACCGTATTCAACTGCTTTTCCCTGACCACTGTTGCCGCCGCGCTGACGGAAGCCATGGGCGTTCCCGCGCCTCTGCAGGCAGACGCTCCCAACCCCGCCATGAAGGCGCTCGTTGAAAACAGCGGCGTCGGACAGGTCGACCGCATTCTCATGTACAACCCGGACGCCATCGCGCTGTGGCTGTATCAGAAGTACACAGAATACTATCTGCCCGTCCAGAAGCACACATCCCTGACCGTTCCGCTGCAATCGGTCATGCCGTCGGTCACGCCGGTCTGCTTCGGCACCATGTACACCGGCGCGCTGCCCGAGGTTCACGGCATCAAATCCTACACCAAGCCGGTCATCAAAATCGACACACTGTTCGACGCGCTCCTCCGCGCAGGCAAAAAGCCTGCAATCGTCTCCACCGAGGGCGACAGCCTCTCCAAGATTTTCCTCGAGCGAGAAATGGATTATTACATCTATCCGACCGTCGAAGAGGTACATGCCAAGGCCATGGAACTCCTCGCGGCCGACAAATACGACTTCATTCTGGTCTACAACGCCAGCTACGACTCCACCATGCATCGCAACGCCCCCGAGGGCGAAGCCTCCCTTGCCGCACTTCGCGACAACATGAAGAAGTTCGACGAGCTGGCCGAAGCCGTAAAGACGCACTGGACGCAGCATAACACGCTCATCGGCTTTGCGCCCGACCACGGCTGCCATGAAATCGATGGCGGACTCGGCTCGCACGGCCTTGATATGCCAGAGGATCTGAATATCCTGCATTTCTACGGCGTAATCCCGGCGAAATAACATCCGCATATGCAAACACAGCCCTTCTTCCGCACCGGAAGGGGCTGTGTTTTTCTGTACATCCTTTACATGCTGCGCAGCGCATCGATCGGGTTGAGCAGGCTTGCCTTTCTGGCCGGGGTCCATCCGAACACAATGCCGACCGTCGCCGAGAAGCCGACGCCCAGCGCAATCGCGCTCCACGAAATCCGGAAGGTGATATCGGCCGCCACCGCAAAGATGAACGACACCAGCACGCCCAGCACCATGCCGATCACGCCGCCGAGCATCGACAGAATGAACGACTCGATCAGGAACTGCAGCTGAATCTGGCCCGGTTCCGCGCCCAGCGCCTTGCGCAGGCCGATTTCAGTCGTCCGCTCGGTCACGGAGACCAGCATCATGTTCATGATGCCAATGCCGCCGACCAGCAGCGCAATCGACGCAATGCCCGCAAGCAGACCGGTCATCAGCGACATCATGGTGTTCATGGTATCGAGCAGGCTTTCCATGTTGATGACGCTGTATGTATCGTCGTGATAATTAAAGGCGGCATACAGCGTGTCTTCCAGATCGTCAATCACCTGATCAGTGTAATCCGTGTCCGCAACGTATACGTCCAGCGAGGTGATATACGAGCTGTGCAGAATCCGCATCGCCGTCGTATACGGGATAACGACCTTCTCGCCGCCCAGGCCCATCATCTGCGCCATGACGTCCATATCCGAATCGGAGGAGAGAATGCCCACCACAGTGAACGTATGCCCGCCGACGATGACCTCCTCGCCCAGCGGATCGACGCCGAAGAACAGGCTCTCCGCCATCTCCTCATTGATGACGCAGACCCGGGTGAGCGATTCCATATCCAGCCGGTTGAGTCCTCTGCCCCGTGCGATGACGTCCTTCGTCTCGCGGAAATAAGTGTCGTTTCGGCCCTCCAGGGATACTTTTTCCGCCCATTCATTGCCGCGCTTGGCCGAAACCGTGCTCTTTACCGACGGCGCAACGCCCGCCACATGCTCAATCGCTTCGATTTCCCGCAGATCGTTGTCCGACAGACCGGGCTTCAGCCGGGTGCCGTTAG
>JAFQQU010000278.1 GCA_017410445.1 Clostridia bacterium
ACATCGACGCGCTGCCCATTGAGGAGCCGGAGGGCTGCGAGTTCCGTTCGGAGCATGAGGGCATGATGCATGCCTGCGGCCACGACGCCCATGCGGCCATACTGCTGGGCGCGGCGAAGGTGCTTTCAGGCATGCGCGATCAGCTGCACGGCAGGGTGAAGCTGCTGTTCCAGCCTGCGGAGGAGAGCGAGGGCGGCGCGGAGCCGATGGTTGCCGCGGGTGCGATGGAAAATCCGCATGTGGACCGGGTATACGGGCTTCATGTGATGTCGCGGCTGGAGACCGGCATGGTGGAGACCCGGCCGGGCACGCTGAACGCATCGACGGACGGCGTGAAGCTGATTGTGCACGGCACCGGCGGACACGGCGCGTATCCGGAGAGCTGCGCGGACGCGATTGTGTGCGCGGCGCAGATCATCACGGCGCTGCAGACGCTGGTATCGCGGAATCTGTCGCCGCTGTCGAGCGCGGTGCTGAGCCTGGGCATGATCGAGGGCGGCACGGCGGGCAATATCATCTGCGACGAGGTTCGCATCCGCGGCACGCTGCGGACGGCCAATTCGGAAATCCGGGAAATGATGAAGAAGCGGATTCATGAGGTCGCGGAGGGCGTTGCGCTGGCCATGGGCTGCACGGCCGAGGTGGAGATCACGCCCGGCTATGCGGCGCTGGTCAACGACGCGAACGAGGCGGCGCGCATCCGCAGGGTAGCCGCGAGGCTGTTCGGAGAAGAGCATTCGATCGAGAAGCCCGAGCCCAGCATGGGCGGCGAGGATTTCTCTTTCTTCAGCGACTGTGCGCCCGGCGCGTTCTTCCATATCGGCTGTACGCCGAAGGGAAAACTGCCTGCGCCCGCGCTGCACAGCAAGGACTTCTACTTGGACGAGGAATGCCTGACCATCGGCACGCTGATGCATGTCGCGCTGGTGATGGATAAATAAGAAGCCGGAGGATGAATAAGATGAAGAAGCTGTTTATTTCCGCTGATTTTGAAGGAACCGCGGGCGTCGCCCATTGGGACGAAACCGAAAAGGGCAAGGATCTGTACGACCATTTCGCCCGGCAGATGAGCCGTGAGGTCGCGGCGGCGTGCGAGGGCGCGCTGGCGGCGGGCTATGAGGATGTGCTGGTCAAGGACGCGCACGACTCCGCGCGCAACATCGACCCGAATATGCTGCCCATTCAGGCGCGCATTTTCCGCGGCTGGGGCCGTCATCCCTTCTCGATGATGGCGGGCATCGACGGGAGCTACTCCGGCGTTGTGTTCACCGGCTACCATTCCGCCGCCGGAACCAACACCAATCCGCTCTCCCATACCATGAACACCCGCAATAACTACGTCAAGATCAACGGCGAGTTGTGCTCCGAGCTCATGATGAACTGCATGACCGCGGCCTATGTGGGCGTGCCGGTCTACTGCGTGTGCGGCGATAGGGCGCTGTGCGAGTGGATTCAGTCGGTCAATGCGAACATCGAGACCGTGCCGGTCAGCGAGGGATTCGGCAACGGCTCGATCTCCATCCATCCCGATCTGGCCGTTCAGCGCATCCGCGAGACGGTGGAAAAGGCCGTGGGCAAGGACAAGGCCGACTGCATGTTCCCGCTGCCGGAGCATTTCCATGTGGAGATCAATTTCGTCAAGCATCACGCGGCCACGAACGCCTCCTGGTATCCCGGATGCCGGCAGGTCGACGCCAAGACGGTCGAGTTCGATACGGCTGATTATTTCGAGGTGCTGAAGCTGCTGCACTGGGTGCTGTAAGATTGGAGAACGGGATGAAATACGGAAAGAAACTGAAATTTGGCGATACCATCGGGTTCATCGGCCCGTCCGGCGCGGTGAGGACGGAGGGAACCATTGAACGCGCGGTCGCCGAGACCGAGAAAATGGGCTTCCGTGTCAAGCTGGGCGAAAGCTGCGGCAAGGCCTACGGATACCTGTCCGGAACGGACGAGGTGCGCGCCCGGGACGTCAACAAGATGTTCCTCGACGACGGGGTGGACGCAATTTTCTGCCTGAAGGGCGGCTACGGCACCATGCGCATGCTGGACCTGCTCGATTATGAGGCCATTGCCGCGCACCCGAAAATCTTCGTCGGCTACAGCGACATCACCGCAATGCACATCGCGTTTCTTGAAAAGGCGGGCCTCGCCACCTTCCACGGCCCGATGCCCGTATCCAGCTGGGCAGACGGAGAGATGGACGCGCTCACCCGCGAATCCTTCTTCCGCACGCTCATGCAGGACAAGCCGGCCGGCGAACTCGTCAACGCGCCCGATTACCCGAGACAAACCGTCGTGCCCGGCGAGTGTGAGGGCCTGCTGGTCGGCGGAAACCTTTCTCTGATCGTCGGCCTGCTGGGAACGCCCTACGAGCTGGATACCCGGGGCCGCATCCTCTTCATCGAGGACGTCGGCGAGAAGACCTACGCCATCGACCGGATGCTCACGCACCTGCGCCTCGCCGGCAAGTTCGACGACTGCGCCGGCGTCGTGCTGGGCGATTTCAAGAACTGCGAGATCGAATACCCCGATTACGGATTCACGCTCGGGGAAATCGTCCGCGACGTGATCGTTCCCTGCGGGAAGCCCATCTTCTCCGGCCTGCAGTCCGGCCACTGTACCCCCAAGCTCACGCTGCCCTTTGGCGTGAAATGCAGGATGGACGCCGGAAAATGCGCTCTGACCGTGCTGGAATCCGCCGTTTGCTGAGTAAAAATTATAACTTAAGCACAAATTGAACTGGGGATTGCTTGACAGCAATGCAACTTTTCCTGTAAAATTGCGTCAGAGATAGTGTGGATCATTATGACAAGGCGGGGAGGTCTTTCCATTATGAAAATTGCACGCATTGCGCTGGCTCTGGTTCTGGCGCTTATTCTCACTCTGTTCGTCGCCGCGGCTCCTGCGGCATTTGCGGATTCCTCGACGAAGTCCAGCCACGGCGCGTTTGCGGCCGAAGTGGATTCGCTGAACCGCATCTTCATGATTCTGCCGACCGATACCGGTTCTTCGCTGTACAGCATGCCGGCCAACGGCGGCGCCGTAACGCTGATTGAGTCCGCTCAGCAGATCAACGACCTGATCTCTGTAGACAACGGCAGCGTTTACTACCTGCGCTACAACGGCGAGGCGTTCCAGGCCATCGAGCGCCGCTTCGACGGCACCCGCATTGAGCTGGCCAGCTTCCAGCCCGCGCAGCTTGCCTATTCCCTGAGCTACTACAACGGCGCGCTCTACTGCCTGGTGGACAACAAGCTCACCCGCATCGATCTGAACGGTATGGGCCTGGAGACCGTTTCCGAGCGCGCGATGGTTTCCTACACGATTGCCGACGATATCATCTACTATCAGGCTGCGGACGACGAGGCGACCTACGAGAAGCCCTACACCCGCGCCGACGGCACTCAGGTAACCGTTACCACGTCCTCCGGCCGCATGTACGCCATGAATCTGGACGGCTCCAGCGATATGCTGCAGTTCAGCGAGGGCGTTTCCAATCTGGATGCGTACGGCGAGTATGTCTACTTCCATAACTACAACGACAGCTATGTCGTGGATGGCAACCCCGATGCGTGGCTGGACGGCAAGCTCTACCGCCTGAACGTTCAGACCGCTCAGTGGAAGCTGCTGCGCGAGGGCTATGACTGGGATTACCGTCCGGTTGACCTGGGCCTGGTCGTCTATCAGCAGCAGTCGCTGACCATCTCCGCGCAGGACGGCACCAACCCCGTGCTGCTCTATGCGCCCGATCCTTACAACTATCTGGTTCTGCTGGAGGACTGCGCCATTGTCTACGAGTATAATCTCGAGAAGCTGACCCGCGTTCCCTATGACCAGACCGGCGCTGTACTGCTGTGGAGCGGCGCGTTTGTAACCGACGGCACCACCGGCGAGAGCGGCAACGTAACCCAGCAGCTGACCACCGGCGGACAGACCACGACGCCTCCGACGACCAGCACCGGCTCTGCAAATACCGGTTCCGCCAATACCGGCTCCGCGAACACCGGCTCTGCGAATACCGGCTCTGCCAACACCGGCGCTTCCAACACCACTGCCAACGGCAGCCTGACCTACGGCTCCACCGGCGAAGAGGTGCGCGATATGCAGAAGCGCCTGAAGGAACTGGGCTATCTGTCCGGCTCTGCGGACGGCATCTTCGGCAGCAAGACCCTGACGGCGGTCAAGCGCTTCCAGCGCGCGGCCGGCCTGACCGTGGACGGCATCGCCGGCAAGAGCACGCTCAAGAAGCTGTACAGCTCCAGCGCGCCCGAGTACGACGGCACCACCGCGACCGACTCCAGCTATATCTTCCCGAAGTCCTCTACCCGTAAGCTGACCAAGGACGAGATTCTGGACGTCAACAAGAGCCTGTGGCCGTACGCCCGCAACGAGATCTATGCCCGTCACGGCTACGTGTTCACCCAGAGCAAGTACAAGAACTACTTTGCCAATAAGACCTGGTATCAGCCCGGCGGCTTCTCCACCAGCGATCTGAGCTCCATCGAGTGGTACAACATGGAGCTGATCGCCGAAATGGAAAAGAAGTACGGCGCGGATGACGACAAGATCGAGTACGAGGAGGAGTACATCTTCCCCGAGTCCTCCATCCGCAAGCTGACCAAGTCCGAAATCCGCAAGGTTGACTCCGAGCTGTGGCCCTATGCCCGCAACGAGATCTATGCCCGCCACGGCTACAAGTTCACCAAGACCAACTTCAAGAAGTACTTCGAGAGCAAGTCCTGGTACAAGGCCGGCGGCTTCTCCACCAAGGAACTGACCGAGATCGAATGGTACAACATGGAGCTGCTCGCCTGGATGGAAAAGAACGAGGGCTGATCTGAGAACGGATAATTCAATGAAGCGCGGAGCTGCCGGAATGGCGGCCCCGCGTTTTCTCATGGGTCGTGAAAATATGTATGCCCCGGATCCGGGAGCGTTCGCCGCTCGCGTATCCGGGGCTGCTGTTATGCGGAGGCAAAGGATGATGATTATGCGCGGTACTTGTCGATATCCGCGATGAGTCCGCGGCCGACGGTGCATGCCAGCTTCAGTGCGTCTGCAAGGGCGTATACCGGGAAGCTCCTCAGGTATGCGAACACCTCGAGGGTGAGATCTCCCTGATAGCCGGATTCGGCCAGCGCCTGAGTGATTTCCTCCCAGTTGTGCTTACCGAGGCCGGGCAGCATGTGCGAGTCGTTTTTGAGGTCGGTGTCCTGCACGTGCAGCGCCTGAAGCTTCGGCATGCCCAGCGTACGGATGAAGCGTGCGGCGTTCTCGCCGACGATTTCGGCATGGCCCAGGTCGATGCAGGCGCAGAACAGTTCGGGATTGAGCTGATCGAGGAAAGCGGAAAGCTCCTCGGGCGTGGACAGGCGGCCGCCGACGATTTTCCGGTCCTTATCCCGGCCCCACAGGTTCTCGACGGCGATGCGCAGGCCTGCGCTGCATCAGGTCTCCTCAAAGGAGCGGAAGAAACCGAGATTGTATGAGATGAACTCCTCCGGGTCCGGCGTCGGGACGTTGTGGACGATGATTTGCTTCACGCCCATGATTCCGGCGCATTCGATGGAGCGGCGAATCAGCTCGCGGTCATGCCGCTGTTTTTCGGGATCGTCCGCATATTTAAAGTCAAACGGCGCGTGCGCCTGCGTGATGGCGAGGCCGCGCTCGTCCGCCCATGCGCGGACCTGGCGCGCATAAGAGAGATAATTATCCTGCGCGAGGAAGTTGTCGCTGTCGGGCATCCAGTAGAAGGAGAAGTCCATTGCGTCGAACCCTGCGTCTGCGATCATTTCAATGGCCTTCTGATCGCCGAACGCGCTGCGGATAACATAGTTTTCTACGGAAAGCTTCATCGGTATCCCTCCATAATTCACGTCGGATATGAAAACGCGCTCCGTCCCGGAAGAAACGAAGCGCAGAGCAGTATGATCAGGCTCCGGCGGCCGTCCTCCGGGGAATTACTCCTCGGGCGGATCGGTTTTGTTCAGCTTCTGATTTTCACAGGGCTGGCCGGTCTTGAAATTGATGTGCGGGAAGTCCATGGTTTCCTCGGGAGAGTAGGATACCCAGTAATCGGGCACCTGATAGACAAAGCCGCATACGGGGCAGATGTAGTAATAGGTTTCCATGCCGGGTACCTCCTGAAAGCTGTTTTTCCATTCGGTGAGCGGGCTGCAGACATGTCTTCCGAGAGCACACCGTTCTACCCGGGCAACGCGAGCGCGCGGTCGGGCAGGGACTCCATATGGCGGGGCCGTTCGGTCTGATTCATCGTGAGGGGAAAAAGGCGCGGACATCTGCCGTCTATTTCATGCAGAAGTCGTCGATGTGCAGGGGGATCATTTCACCGTTTTTCCGTTCGCCCAGCTGACAGTAGAATTCGCCGCAGCGGGGCAGCACGAATACATAGCCGCCTGTCTCATCTGTGCTTATGTCCTTGCCGGACAGCCGGATGGTCGGCCTGATGCGGGCCGGATCCAGCGTAAAGAGGAGTACGGTGCGCTCGGCAACGCCGTTAAGGTGATGACGGCAGACGATGCGCTCGGTGTGTATGTCCGCAATACCGCTCGAATAGGTTTCGATGAGGGAGAGGGGAAAATCCTTTTTCGGGAAGTTATCGTCGTCCAGATAGTACAGCAGAGGGCGATCATCGCAGAAGCAATCCTTCTCGATCCGGAATGCTATGCCCTGATCTGCGCCCCAGGAAGGATGTATATAGTCCGCCCAGCCCAGAACGGTGAAGGGAAGGGGCAGGCGGGGAACACCCAACCCGTGAAATCCGCTGCGACCGCGGGAATGGCCGAGGCGCGCCTGCTCGTAACCGATCATGGCCTGCGTTTTGTGGGGCAGCCGGGCAAAATGGGCCCAGTAGGCTTCCTGTGCGGCGTCATCCTCAGGGAGCGATGAGAGCCGTTCGATTTCTGCGCGGACTATATCCTCCGGCGGCTGCCCGGAGGAAGCGTCCGCCTGAACCGGTTCGACAGACGGCTTTTTGCGGTATCCAAACAGGCGGGTGAGAGAATTCATGCGGAGTCACCTCGATGCAGAACGAATGATTTACCGGCAGCGGGATCAGACTCTGGTCAGCAGAGCGACGTTTTCAACGTGTTCGGTCCAGCTGAACATGTCCACCGGCTGCACATATTCGACCCGGTACTGTCCGGACTCGGTCAGGATTTTCAGGTCGCGCGCCAGCGTGGACGGATTGCAGCTGACATAGACGATCCTTTCGGGGCTGCACTTCACCATCGCGGAGAGCAGACGCGCTTCCACGCCCTTTCTCGGCGGATCGACCACGATGACGTCCGGACGGAGGCCCTGAGAGAAGAGCTTGAGCGCTTCCTCGGGCGCGTCGCCGGCGATGAACCGGGTCTTTTCGGTGAGGCCGTTGCGGGCGGCGTTCTGCTTGGCGTCCTCGATGGCCTTGGCGTTCAGCTCCACGCCGATAACGCGCTTTGCCTTCTGCGCCAGCGCGAGGGAGATCGTTCCCGCGCCGCAGTAGGCGTCCAGCACGGTTTCATGCCCCTCGAGGGCGGCGGCTCTGAGCGCCTCGCCGTAGAGCGCCTCGGTCATGGCGTGATTGACCTGGAAGAAGGTCTGAGGGGAGATAGAGAAGGTCAGGTCGAAGAGTTGATCGGTCAGCTCCGGCTGGCCCCAGATCAGCCGGCAGCGCCCGTCCAGCGCATGATGGGGGCGGGGCGAGAGCGTAAGCTGATAGAGCGATTTCACCTTTCCGCCCAGCGCGTCCCTCAGGGTTTTCTGAAGGGATTCGACCGAGGGAACGGCCCGCCCGGTCGTGCAGAGGATGATCATGAGCTCCTCGCGGACGTTGACGCGGGTCACGATATAGCGGAGCCCGCCCTCGCGGCCGCAGCTGTCCCAGACCGAGATCTTGTGCTTCTGCATCCACTGGCCGACGGCCGAAACCGCCTTCATGGAAAGCTCGTGCTGAATGAGGCAGTCGCTCATGCCGACGACCCGGTGGCTGCCGCCCTCGCACTGGCCGATGACCGGAAGATTGGTCGCGCGGTCGGTGGATACGGCAAACTCGCCCTTGTTGCGGTAGCGCCATGGATTTTCAGCGCCCAGCGTGGGGCGGATTTCGGCGTCGGCGAGCCCGCCGATGCGGCGCACGGTCTGCTCGACGATCTGCCTTTTCAGATCGAGCGATTTTTGATAGGTCACATGCTGCGCCCGGCAGCCGCCGCACACGCCGAAATGCGGACAGCGCGGCGCGATGCGGTCGGGCGAGGCGGAGAGCACCTGTTCAAGGCGGCATTCGACGAATCGGTCGGCGTTTTTGAAGACGGACGCCTCCACCCGTTCGCCGGGAAGCGCGCCGGGGATGAAAGCCGCGCGGCCGTCCTCGGCGCGTCCGACGCCCTGGAATTCCGAGCCGATGCCCGTGATTTCAATCTGCATATGATTATTCCGTATTGTGGGAGAGGACGTTGATCAGGTCCACCAGCTCATTGTTGAGCGGACGGATGACGCCGGTGATCTCCTCGAAGGGCACGTCGATTATCTTGTTCTCGCGGATGCCGACGGCGCGGCCGCCCTTGTTGTTGAGCAGCAGCTCGACGGCGTGCGCGCCCAGACGGCTGCCGAGGATCCGGTCGGAACCGGAGGGGCTGCCGCCGCGCTGGATATAGCCCAGAACGGTCGCGCGGACCTCATGACCGGAGAGAACCTCCAGAACATGCGCCAGCTTGGAACTGGTCATCTGGTCGTTCTCGATGCCCTTGAGCGCTTCGTACTTATGGCACAGCTCGTGCATATTGCTCTTGAGAGAGTTGAAGGCGCCCTCGGCGAAGATGATGATGTTGCTGCGCTTGCCGGTCAGAACGCCCCACTTGAGCTTATCGGCGATGTCCTCGACATACCATTCCTTTTCGGGAACCAGCGCGTACTCAGCGCCGCAGGCGAGGGCGGTGTGAACGGCCAGATCGCCGCAGTTGCGGCCCATGACGGTGATGAGGCTGGCGCGCTCGTGGGATTCGCTGGTCTCACGGATGCGGTTGACGCTGTCGATGGCGGTGTTGACGGCGGTGTCAAAGCCCAGGGTGAAGTCGGTGTAGGCCAGGTCGTTGTCGATGGTGCCCGGAATGCCGACAGTGGGGAAGCCCAGATTGTTCAGAGCATGAGCGCCGCGGAAGGTACCGTCGCCGCCGATGACAACCAGACCTTCCAGACCCAGCGCGCGCATGTTCTTGATGGCCTTTTCCTGCACTTCCTGCTTGTGGAAGTCCAGGCAGCGGGCGGTCATCAGGAAGGTGCCGCCGCGGTGGATAACGCCGGAAACGTTGCGCTCGGTCAGGATTTCGAAGTCGTCGGTATGGTTGCGGTTCTGCATCAGGGGGCCGTTGTAGCCGCGCTTGAAGCCGATAACGGACATATCATGGTAAACAGCAGTACGTACAACGGCGCGGACAGCAGCGTTCATGCCGGGCGCGTCTCCGCCGGAAGTCAGGACGCCAATTCGCTTCATAGGTCAATCTCCTCCGTCAATGAATAATATAATGAATACAGATGATAAAAAAGAGGCTCCTCCGGGAAGGAGAAGCCTCGGTGATCCAATGAATCATCAGGAATTCTCCTGTTCTTCATTATACCACATTTCATGATATGATGCACGCATTTTCTTTACGGAATCGGGTTTGCACGGAGCGCCTCGCCGAAATACTCCTCGATTTCCGCCTTGGTCAGGTCCTCGTAATCGGCGATGTAGTCGATCAGCTTGGCCGGGCGGGTCTTGGCGTATTCGCGCATTTCGTCCACCTTATCATACCACCGGTCGAGGCTGTTGCCCCAGCGGGTGTAGTTCTGCTCCATCTCGGGGATGAGCATTTCCTGCCGCTCGTCGATCCATCCGAGGATCACCTCCGAGCTCCAGCAGGTGGCCATTCGCTCGCCCAGAAGCCTCAGGAAATACTCCTTGACCTCGTCGTATTTCATCAGCTCGCGGAAGAGCGTGTTGTCGGTCACGCGCTGCAGGCCGCAGCCGCTGCGGTGGAGCCAGTCGGAATAGGAATCGGTGTCGTTGTGGAAGGCCCAGTCCAGATCGAACAGGATCCATCTCCAGCGGCCGTCGCCCTCGTCGCTCCGGTAGCGCTTGACGTTCATCAGGTCGGAGTTGGCAACGTACATCTCCAGCATGACGTAATCGAGATAGTTTTCAACGTCCACGATGCTGTTGACATAGTCCAGATCTTCCTGAGAATTGATGTCGTTGTCGTCCAGCCAGGCAAGGAGGTTGCGGAAGCTGCGGTTGGAGCCCTGCTTGACGTGGTCGTTGCCCTTGACCAGATCAATGGCGTCGACGTCGGTCCAGCCTTCCCACTGAGCGACGGCGTGTGCGTTCACGCGCTCGCGCAGGTTGTAATGGCCCCAGTACTCGCCGTTGATGTAAAGGATGGCGACGACGGTATCCTGATAGAGGACGGTGGTGTCCTCGGCCAGCATGCTCAGTACCGAGCAGCGCATGCGGGTGTAGTTTCCGTCCTCGCTGGAGGGGCGCAGCAGGAAGGACTGATATTCGGTATAGTCCCGGTTGGGGAAGATGGCGGCGCGGAAGCGGTTGTCGCCCAGCTCGCTTCGGGCGATGACGTTCATGGTCTTCTGCTGGTAGTTGCGGGCGTCGTTTCCGTGCAGGGAGATTTCCGCGCCCTGAGAGAACAGCGTCTGTCCGTCCAGCGTGAAGTATTCGATGTGGGCGTCGCGCGTCCAGTATTTGTCGATGTTGACGTACATGCCCGTATCCTCGCTGAACATGCCCTCCGGGTCGCTGACCAGCGAGACAACCGGCAGCGTATGGCTGACGCCGAGCAGATAAGTGTGCGTCCTGGAGAGCGAATCCATGTATCCGCTGCGGACGGCAATCGCGCGCACGACCGTCGTCGAGCTGACCGGAATCGGGCCGGTGTAGCGGATGGAGGAGGTCGTCGGATCGGTGCAGTCGGTGGTGTAGTAGATGGTTTCGCCCTCGCCGGCGGAGAGGGTCAGGGTGAAGGAGCCGTTTTTCAGGCCGCCCTCCTCCGAGAAGACCACCTGCTGCGCGCGGCCGTAATAGAACTTCGAGGTGTTGGCGGAGCCCGGGGTGGCCTCGTCGAAGAGGAAGAAGCCGCTCTGGCCGGATACGCGGCCGTAGGCGATTTCGGCATACTGCCGGGCCATGGGCGCGCGGTCAACGAGCGTTCCGTCCGGGCGGCAGAGCACCATGCCCTCGCCTTCCGAGAGGGACAGGCTGAAGCTGGTGTGGTATTCGCCGTTCACGACCTCGTCCTGACCGGACAGCCAGACGATCATGTAACTGCCCGGACCGATGGACGCGCCCTCGGGGAACTGCCACTTTCTCGGGCGGGACGCGCTGTCGGACAGACCCCAGCCGGACAGATCGACCACCCGGCTCGAGGCGTTGTACAGTTCGACCCAGTCATAAGAAGCGGCGGTTTCCTCGTCGATGATGCGGGTGGAGCTCATGATTTCATTGATGAATACCTGCTCGGTATTCCTGCGGCGGAAGTCGGCCTCGACGCGGGCCGCGCCGGCTTCGTCGTTGCTGTAGCCGGGGGTGGGCGCGAGCAGCGCGGTCCATTCCTCCCGGGCGTTGAGCGAGAGCGCAACGTCCGCTTCGGCCAGGTCATATCCGGCCTTGCCGATCAGGCGGCCCTGCGCATCGGAGAGGAGAATGGTTTCGCCCTCGGAGCTCAGGCCGAAGTTCGTGTGCAGCTCGCCGTCCGTTCTGTCCTTGCCCGAGGCATAGACGATCAGATACTGACCGGCCTCGATGGAAATATCCGGGAAGGTCCATTTGTCCCGCTTGCCCTCGTCGTCGCTGAGGGTGAAGCCGGACAGGGAGACGGCTCTGCCCGTGCCGTTGTACAGCTCGATGTAATCGGAATAATCGCCGTCCGCATCGGGCGCATAGCTGGCGTTTTTGGGCATGATCTCGCTGAGAACCAGGCCGGTGGCCAGAGACTGTTCGCCTGCGGGCGTGTAGACCTCCTCGTTTCCGAGCCCGGGCGTGAAGAGGGAGGTATCCTCCCATTCGCCGGACGCGGTGCGCGCGTAGGAGAAGTTGGGCTCCATCGCGGGCAGCTCGACCAGATCCTGCGTGCGCTCGGCGGCGTCGGTCAGCGTGACCGTCTCGCCCGACGCGCTCAGGCGGAACGGCGCGTGATAGGGCCTGCCGGGAACGGCGTGCAGCGAGCCGGACGCATGGACGAGGACGGTCTCACCGGGGCCGAGCACATGGGCCGGGAAGGTGAAGAGGCTGCTTCCGTCCGAAAGCTTCCAGCCCGTGATGTCCACCGGCTGAGAGGAGGCGTTCAGAAGCTCAATCCAGTCCGAATACTCGCCCCGGTCGTCCATGAGCGCGCTTTTGTTGGAGCTCATCAGCTCATTGAGGCGCACGGAGGACGCGGCGGGCGCCGGGACGGACGCATCCTGCCCGGCGGAGATGCGGAACTGCCAGAACCATGCGATGACACACAGAATCACGCCGGCCAGAAGAACGGCGGGCGCATAGGATGCATGCCGGGCGGTCAGCTCCCACGGACTGTTTTTTGATTTGCTTCTGCTCATGATAAACCTCGTTTTTGTATAAAAATATGGGAGCCACAGGTTCCCCTGAAGCTCCCATGGATATTGTCAGCTTATTTCCGGCGCCGCAGGAGACCGGCGCGAAACGGTCCGGCTCATGCTGCCGCTGAGGAAATGATCTGATTAGGCCTTGCCGTCGCAGCCCAGAACGTTGATCAGCTTATGCTTGACAACTTCCTTGATGGCGGCGCGGGAGGGCTTGAGGTACTGGCGGGGATCGAAGTGATCCGGATGCTCGTTGAAGTACTTGCGGATGTTGGCGGTCATAGCCAGGCGCAGGTCAGAGTCGATGTTGATCTTGCAGACGGAGCCGCGGGCAGCCTGACGCAGCTGCTCCTCGGGGATGCCGACGGCGTCGGGCATCTTGCCGCCGTTCTCGTTGATGATCTTTACCAGATCCTGCGGAACGGAGGAGGAGCCATGCAGAACGATCGGGAAGCCGGGCAGGCGCTTGGAGACCTCTTCCAGGATGTCGAAGCGCAGGGGCGGGGGAACCAGGATGCCCTTCTCATTGCGGGTGCACTGAGCGGCGGTGAACTTGTAAGCGCCGTGGCTGGTGCCGATGGCGATGGCCAGAGAGTCGCAGCCGGTGCGGGTGGCGAACTCTTCGACTTCTTCGGGACGGGTGTAGCTGGAATCCTCGGCGGAAACCTTCACATCGTCTTCCACGCCGGCC
>JAFQQU010000279.1 GCA_017410445.1 Clostridia bacterium
ATGCAGACCGTCGGAGTAGCGGCGGCCGGTCATGAGGCGGCCGGTGAACTCGTCGACGATGACGACCTGTCCGTCCTTGACGACGTAGTCCACGTCGCGCTTCATCATGACGTTGGCCTTGAGGGCCTGCAGGATGTGGTGATAGAGGTCGCCGTGAGCGGCGTCGGTCAGGTTGTCGATGCCGAACGCCTGCTCGGCCTTGCGGACGCCGTCCTCGGTGAGCACGACCGACTTATGCTTTTCGTCGCGCACGTAGTCGCCGGGGACTTCGTATTCGGGCTGCTTGGCGCCCAGCGCGCCGAGATTGGTCTTTTCCTCTTCCTTCAGCTTGGCCTCGCGCAGGCGGGAGACGAAGCGGTCGGCGCGGGCGTACATGTCGGTGGAATTATCGCCCTGACCGGAGATGATGAGGGGTGTGCGGGCTTCGTCGATGAGGATGGAGTCCACCTCGTCGACGATGGCGAAGTTCAGGTCGCGCTGAACCATGCGTTCGCGGCGGACGACCATGTTGTCGCGCAGGTAGTCGAAGCCCAGCTCGTTGTTGGTGGCATAGGTGATGTCGGCGGCATAGGCGGCCTGGCGCTGCGCGGGCTCCATGTCGTGCTCGATGAGGCCGACGGTCATGCCCAGGAAGCGGTAGACCTTGCCCATCCACTCGCTGTGGAAGCGGGCGAGGTATTCGTTGACGGTGACGATATGAACGCCCTTGCCGGGGATGGCGTTGAGGTATGCGGGGAAGGAGGCGGTCAGGGTTTTGCCTTCGCCGGTCTTCATCTCGGCGATGCGGCCCTGGTGCAGCGCGATGCCGCCCAGCAGCTGCGTGTCGAACGCGCGCTGGCCGAGCGCACGGACGGCGCCTTCGCGGACGGCCGCATAGGCTTCCGGCAGCAGCTGATCGAGGGTTTCGCCCTTCTCGAAGCGCGCGCGGAACTGCTCGGTAATGCCATGCAGATCGCGGTCGCTCATGGCCTTGAACTTGGGCTCAAGGTCGTTGATCTGCTTTACGATGGCCTGAAGGCGGCGGACCTCCTTATCGTTGGTGCTGCCCAGAAATTTCTTGAAAAAATCAAACATGGATGCTGAAATCCTCCGGATTAAGATAGAACTGCATTCTGATATACGGATCGGCTCATTGACGAACCCCGGAGAGGTATGGAGAGGCGGGAAGCCTTTCCATGTTCGATCAAAATTGGCGACATGTGCGTCAATTTTGCGGCATTTTACAAAGCGCAGCGGAGGAAAATGCTTCTTTCCCTGCATTTCCGCCCGGAAAATCGTGAGATTTTCAGTAAAATGCCTCTCTGAGGGGTGGCCGTGGCGGGGAACCGCAGTGCCCCGTCCACATGCGCTGACTCCGTCGGCGCATGATTCGCGTATAAGAATTCTCCTTATTTTATCATACCCGATTATGGCTTTCAAGATGAATATGATTAAGGAAGATCGAGCAAAGCTTGCGCAGCAGGAGGTTTGTCCGGGTGCGGCGAATGATAGAGGGCAAGGAAGGGATGCAATATGAACGAAGAAATGACGTTCGGCGAATGTCTTACGGAGCTGCTCCGGAAGAAGCATATATCTACGGCGGACCTGACCCGGCGGATGAACTATCGCAGCAAGACCAGCCTTACGCGTCTTCTGCGCGACGAGGTGAGGTATGCCAGCATTGAGGATTTCATGGGCCGTCTGGAGCCGGTGAGCGCATGGCTGATGACGGGCGAGGAGATGCAGAAGCTCAGAGACGCCATGGAGGTCAGCCGGCTGGGACGGCCCAGATACCGGATGTATAAAGAAATGTGGCGGCTGGTGGGCGAGGGAGACAGCGCGTGCGGGGAGGTGTTGGCCGAGGGCTTCGGCGCGACGCGTGCGCGGACGCTTCACGAGGCGACGCAGGTCTGGGCGGACGCGGATCGGGTGGAGCTGGTGATTCTCAATTCCGGCTGCAACGGCCTGTTTTCAGAGATCGAGGAGCTTCTGCATAATCGGCCGGATGCGGATATTTCGATCCGGCATTATCTGACCGTTCAGGAATCCCCGGGCGATGTGGCCGGGCAGCTGAGCGCGCTGATGTCGGTGTTTCATCATCCGAGCTATCAGGGCTTTTACCGGAACTGCAAGGGCAGCGTCCCGGAGACGGGCGAGCGGATCGAGAGTCAGGTGGCGGCGGTGCGCGCGCAGATGAAGAACGGGGACACAGTGTTTCAGATCATCACCATGCAGAGCGGGAACCGATGCCTGATTTATGAATCCGCGCGGGATAACGAGATGATGGCCTTCTTCCGCCGGATGGTGGAGACGATCTGCGAGGGAGCGCTTCCGCTGAAGGTGCAGTATCCCGAGCAGGAGCTGCTCGAGGGGCTGATCGTCATCTGTCAGCGGTATCTGAGCTGCGAGCAGGACCGGGCGACTTTCTGCCTTGCGCCCAACGTCTGCTTTGAGCTGATTCCCTTTGAAATTCTGTACCGGGTGATGTTTGACTCGGTGATGGAGGGGTATTCGCCGGACGATCAGAAGATTCTCAGGCTGTCCGAGGTGCATAAAGCCCGGTATTCGAATGTGCACGCCAAGAAAAAGCCGACGGTGTTTGTCTTTTCATGGAGCGGGCTGCAGGAATTCGCGCGCACCGGGCGCACGACCGATCATGTGGCAGGCATGCGCTGCTTCACGCCGGAAGAGCGGGCGGCCATCCTGCGGGATCTTGCGGAGAAATGCCGGGAGAATGTGTATCTGGGCGTATACATCCTGAAGCCCGAGGCGCGCGTGAGGGGCATGACGCTGACCTCCTACAGCGGGCTGGGCGTGTATCTGCTGGACGCTTACACGCAGTATGACGTCGTGAACGGTCACAGCGAGGCGTTCATTCTGATGCCCGGCTTTGCGGCGGCGCTGGAGGAGTTTTTCCGGGACGAGCTGATCGGGAAATGCACGTATTCGGAGGCTGAGAGCATCGAGATGCTGGCTTCTCTGGCCGACGCGCTGGACGCGGGCGGAGCGGTATGAGGAATTGTTTTGACGGTGAGTTAAAATGCGGAAACCCCTTTTCATTTATCGGGGATGTGTGATATAATTGTGTATGTTGGAAACCCCTGTATATTGAAATGTATAGTATTAGGAGGTTGTTACCCATGGCCAATGCAGATGCGGTACTTTCTCAGTTCACTCAGGCTATTGAAGAAGAAAAGGTAGATTGCTCCAGGAAGCTCAAGATCGGTATCATCGGTACCGGCTGGATTGCTGAAGCTCATATCGAAAGCTACAAGAACATGCCCGACGTCGAAGTTGTTGCGGCGGCGGATCTGATCCCCGGCAAGGCCGAGGCGTTCATGAAGAAGTATGGCGTTGAAGGCGTCCGCTTCTATCCGAGCCACAAGGAACTGATCGACAACGAGCCCGATCTGGACGGCGTTTCCATCTGCACCTACAACACCGCCCATGCCGAGCCCGCCATCTATGCCCTGGATCACGGCGTAAACGTACTGCTTGAGAAGCCCTTCACCGTTACCACCGAAGAGGCCATCGAAGTCATGCGCGCCGAGAAGAGAAGCGGCAAGGTTCTGTCCATCGGCTTCCAGCCCCGCGGCGACGAGAACATGCAGAACATCAAGACCGTCGTTCAGTCCGGCGCTCTGGGCAAGATCTACTACATCCAGACCGGCGGCGGCCGCCGTCGCGGCATTCCGAACAGCACCTTCATCGAGAAGAGCACCGGCGGCATCGGCGCTCTGGGCGATATCGGCTGCTATTCCCTGGACGTTGTCCTGAACGCCATCGGCTATCCGAAGCCCCTGACCGTTTCCGGCTACAAGTCCGCTTTCTTCGGCACCAACCCGAAGTATGCCACCCCCGATAAGTTCCACACCGCCGAAGAGAACGCCGCCCGTTTCTCCGTAGACGACTTCGCCGCTGCGTTCGTCCGTCTGGAAGGCGACATCATCCTGGACTTCCGTATTTCCTGGGCGATGCATGCCGACACCCCCGGCGACACCATCATCTTCGGTACCGAAGGCGCCCTGCGCATTCCTTCCACCGACTGCTGGAACGGCACCTTCACCAAGCCCATGACCCTGTATCACGATGTGGCCGGCAACCATGTTGAGACCACCATCCCGCTGATCCCCCACAAGGGCCCGGGCCTGTTCGACATCAAGATCCGCGGCTTCCTGGATGCCATCAAGAACGGCACCCCCGCCCCGGTTCCCACCAGCCAGATCATCTACAACCAGGCCATCATCGACGGCATCTGCAAGTCCGCCGATCTGGGCCGCGAAATCGAGATCGACATCCCCGAGATCTGATTTCACTGACGTCAAACGCTCCGTCGGCCGCCGCCGCACGGAGCGTTTTCAGTAATCCGGGGGCAGACAGAAGAAAGGGGCGGGATGATGATCGCGGGCGTGATTCTGACAGGGATACTGGGAATCGGATTCATCGTGATGGGCTGCCTTTTGTGGCTGCGGGAAAAAATCGGCCTGCTTCACGATTACCATTATGACAAGGTTTCCGGAAAAAACAAGAAGGCGTTTTGCAGACTGTCCGGGTGGGGTGTGATTGCCATCGGACTCGGAATGTTGGCAACAGCCGTAATTCTGACAATAACGGATTCTGCATGGAGCTTCATGGCCTTCGCGGCAGGCTTCTCTGTCGGCCTTGCGCTGCTGATTCATGCGGGCAGAAAATACAATCGCTGATTTTCGCTGAAACGAGACAGGAGGTATTATCATGAGTGATCGCATTGCAAAGGCCGCGCCCTTTTCCGGCGCGCCTCATCTGACAGTTCCCTCTCTCCTCGGCGCGACGCTGGGCAAGCCGTTTCTTTACCGCATTCCCGCTCTCGGCGAACGGCCGATGACCTTCTCTGTCTCCGGTCTGCCAGAGGGAATTGCGCTCGACGGGCAGATACTGACCGGCGTCGCTGCGGAGAAGGGCGAATGGGAGGTTGAGATCACGGCGAGGAACGCGCGGGGAAGCGCGATGAAGCGCATTCGTCTGACCTGCGATGAGGACAACAGTCTGAGGACCCCGCTTCTGGGGTTTACCACGTGGAACGCGTTTGCGCACGACGTCAATCAGGAGGACGTTCAGCGCACCGCGCGTCAGCTGGTTGATATGGGCATTGCGGATTACGGATATGCGTATGTGAACCTTGATTCCGGCTGGCAGAAGGAATACGGCGGCGAGTTTGACGCCATCCAGCCCAACCCGAAATTTCCGGACATGAAGGGCATGTACGGCTGCATTCATTCGCTGGGCCTTCGGGGCGGCATCTATTCCACGCCCATGAAGACCGCGTGGGGCTGCCCGCCGGAGTATGAGTCCATTCCCGGCTGCACGCGCGGCGAGCAGGACCCGCTGCGCACCAACTGCATGGGCGGCGTGTGCAAGGAGCATATGGAAATCAACAACGTGCGCCAGTGGGAGGCGTGGGGCGTCGATTACCTCAAGTATGACTGGAACCTGTGCGACCCGCTGACCGCAGACGAGATGAAGCGGGCGCTGCTGACGGCGAACCGGGATATTCCCCTGTGCGTGACCACCAACGCGCACGAGTGCTACGGCCATTACTGGACGGAGAACTGCTGCTCCTGGCGCAAGAATCCCGATTCCTTCGACAACTGGCCGCGGTTCAGCCTGATCATTCCCACAGTGGACGCGCCGTGGAAGAAATACGTCCGGCCGGGTCATTTCTTTGATCTGGACATGCTGGAAATCGGCGACATGTTCTGGAACAAGGGCAAGCGCGGCCTGAGCGAGGAGGAATATCTGTTCTGCTACAGCCTGAGAGCGTTTTTTGCCTCGCCCATTCAGCTGAGCTGCCGTCTGGAGAACCTGACGGAGTTTGAGTTCGACATGATCTGCAACGAAGAGGTCATCGCCGTCAATCAGGACGCTCTGGCCGATTACCCGGACGAACTCCGCAGGGACGAATCGATGCGCATCTACAGGCGTGCGCTGGAGAACGGCGATACTGCCTACGCGCTGTTCAATATGAAGAATGAGGAGAACGAAGCGGAGATTGAGATGCCGGCCTGCGCCGTTATCCGGGACGTATGGAAGAAGGAAAATGTCCCGGCGGCATCGAATTTTGTATGCAAGCTCCCGCCGCATGGCGCGCGCATCTTCCGCGTGACTCCGGCGGAATAACAACAAAGAAATGAGGGCCTGCTCATGACCAGCAAGGAAATCGTCCGCCGGGTTATTCGTCATCAGGATGCGCCCCGCATCGCGTGGGATTTCAAGGACGGCATTCATAAGGACATCCGGGGAAACGGCAGCATCTATCTGCTGAACGAGCGAAATGCGAAGTATACCGAGTTCGGAAACCATGAGGAGCTGCAGAAAAAAGCGAATTTCCACGGCGAAGTGCGCATGGACGCGTACGGAAATATTTATGGGCGTCTGAACGGAAAGACCAAGGGCGAGTGCGTGCTCGGCGCGCTGGAGACGGACTGGGATCTTCTGGAGCAGTATGAATTCCCGAAGCTGGATATGGCCGCCGTCGAACGCGGCAAGGCGATGGATTTTAAGAATCATGAGAAGTATATTCTTTCCTATCTGCCGCTGGGCGTGTTTTCCACCCTGCGCGACCTGAGAAAGATGAACAACGCGCTCATGGACACCGCGGCGGAGCCCGAGATGGTCGAGGCGTACATGGAGAAATTCACGCCCTTCCTGATCGACATCGTGCATCAGTCCGCCGAGGTCGGCTCGGACGGCATCTATTTCTGCGACGACTGGGGCATGCAGTTTTCTCCCTTCATCAGCCCGGACTCCTTCCGCAGGCTGTTCAAGCCGGTCTACAAGGCGGTTGCGGACGCGTGCCACGAGCGGGATATGGACTTTATCCTGCATTCCTGCGGCTATGTGAAGCCCCTTGTCGAGGACATGCTGGACGCGGGCATCGACTGCTTCCAGTTCGACCAGATCGAATCGGTGGGCAGCAGAGTATGGGCGGAGGAATACGGCCGCCGCGCCGCGTTCTACAGCCCGGTGGACATTCAGAAGATCATGCCCACGGGCGACCGAGAGCTGATCGAAAAGACCGCCTTTGAAATGGTCGATGCGTTCAAAAAGGCGGGCGGATCTCTGATTGCCAAGGATTATCCCTCGTGGGAGGACATCAACGTCGAGCGCGAGTGGGCCGACTGGGCGATGAATGTGATTCTGGCCAATTCTGAACTGTGATAAAAGGCGGGGCGCGGGGGGAGAGACTCCTGCGTCCCGCGCTACTTTTGGGTGAAGCGGGAGGGTTTTCATGAAACGGACGCTGATTCACAGATTTGACTCCTATGCCCGTGAGCCGGTGCTCAGGCGCATGCCGGACGGCTCTCTCATCTGCCTGTCTCTGACCGGCGGGCCGCGCGAGCCGCACAATGAGAATGTGACCATGATCTGCAGGAGCTTTGACGGCGGCGACACGTGGACGGAGCCGGAGGTGCTGTTTTCCCATCACAGCCGGGCGGTGTGGTGCACGGAGATCTTTGCCGAGTGCGATCCGCCGTTCATTGCGGTGCATACCTACAACGCGGAGAGCTGGTACCGCGAGCTGCAGACCTTTATCTCCTATTCCTTCGACGGGGGCATGACGTGGCAGGAGCCCGCGTCCTTCCCGTGCGGTCTGAACGGCGTATCGCTGCGACAGGGAATCGTATTGAGCAGCGGCGAGTGGCTGTTTCCCTTCTACCGTCAGGAGGTATGGAAGGGATTCGACTGGCCGGCGGACATTCTGACGACGACGCCCGGCTTTGTGTGCGGGGCGGCGGTTTCGTCCGACGGAGGGGTGGCGTTTGAGCGGTACGGGACGATCAGGAGCATGGATGGCGTGCCCCTGTGGGAGCCGAACTGCGTGGAGCTGGAGGATGGCCACGTCGTCATGATGATGCGCGGCAGGAGATATCTATATGTGAGCGAGAGCTACGATTACGGAAGAAGCTGGAGTGAACCGCGGGAGACGCGCATTCCGAACGCGAACACCAAGCACACGCTTCTGAAGGTGCGGGGACGTATTCTGCTGATCAACAATTTCTCGGCGGACGCTTCGCTGGAGGGCCGGAAGCATCTGGAGGTATGGGTTTCGGACGACCTGATGCGCACGTGGAAGGTGAAGCTTCCGATCATGCCGCCCGAGGAGAAGTGGTTTTATCCGCACGCATTTGCGGACGAGCGGGAACGCGTGCTGTTTGTCGCGGCGGAGAACATGAAGGAGCATATGCTGATCCGGATTCCCTTTGACGAGCTGGGGATTGAATGAACGGGGAGAATGAAATGAATACAGCGCGCCTCTGCGGACCTGATAAAGGTCCCCGGAGACGCGCTGTTTTTTATGGGTTCTATTGAAATCGCCGATGCGATTCGCGGCCGCCGGTGTGTGCTCCCCGTCGTGCGGCGGCTTCTGATGATTGATCTGCGATCAATCTCAGAAGACCTCCTTCGCCGGGCGTGCTTCGCACGACGCACGGTTACTGCGCCGCCCCTCCATCGCGCCCATGCGTCCGGAGCGGAAATTTACTCCATCCGTTCCCATTGTTTTCTCTGAATCGGGGCGGCGGAAGGAGAAACGGTGCTGCGGGCCGTTCTCAGTCTCTCTCCATGAGGGAGGTGGCGCGGCGGAGCCGTGACGGAGGGAGTCGGGGCGACATGCGAGTTCGGGGTTACGTGCCTCCGGCGGCCTAAGGGACCAGTCCCTTAGGAATCCCCTCTTCGCTCACGCGGGGTTATGTTTGTGCGCGGCAATCGGAGGCGCTCCGGCAGAAAACTAACTGAGCAGTGCGCCGCCGATGGTGGGCGGTGCTTCGGGGGTGGGGATGAGCGAGGCGGCAAACTGCATGAACATATTGAAAAGCTGCTCGGTGAAGGCGTTCAGCGCGGCCTCGTCCGCTTCCATGGGATTGATGACCTGCTCGGGCAGGACCAGCAGCTCGCCCTCGGGCAGCATGTCCATGGTCATTTTCATATCGAGAGAGACCTTGGTTTCGGGGCCGGAAGCGGCGGTTGTGACGGTCATTGTGCCGCCGACGGAGCGGATTTCTCCGGTTTCCTCGTCGGCGTCCGCCGTGAGGTCGGCATGGATGGCGGTGTATACCGGAAGGATTTCAAGATCCGGATCTGCTCCGCTCTCGCCCATGCGGACGTCGATGGTCATCGCGTCCCCTGCGGTTGCAATCCGGTATTCGACGTCCGTCGAGCCTGCGTAGTCAAACTCCGGATAGTCGAATTCGCTGGAAACATAGCCGTCGATGATCACGTCTCCGCTCTCCGCAAAGGAGTAGGACGTAAGCTCGGACTGAGATTTGGTGTTTCCGTAGCTGTCCTTGCTGGAGGAAACCGTTTCCATGCGCATGGCGGTATCGGTGAGCATATCCGAAATGGTGCAGGTTTCAACGGTTTCTCCGTCCGGCGCGTGCGTGGTCGCGGTGTAGGTTTCCAGCATGCCCAGCACCTCGTCCACCTGCCAGATCGTGCCCTCGATCGAATAGGTGATATCGTCCGGCTGTTCCTCGTCCCATTCGGACAGGCTGATGCCGCCGGTCAGGGTGCCGTCGTCGGTCCAGATTACGTCCGGGTTGTAAGTTCCGTAGGAGTCTCCGTATACCGCGTCAAAGTCGGCCCAGACCAGCTCCTCGAGCTCGGCGAGCGCTTCTTCAAGCTCGGAGACCGCGCCGTAGAAATGTTCGTCGTAGGCCTGATAGAATTGGTCGTATTCCTCGCCCGTGAGCCTGGCGAAGGAATAGGTGTATTTATGCGCAGTGTAGGTCGTTCCGAAGAGCGTGATTTCCTCGTCTCCCGCGGGCGTCGCGTTCAGCAGGGCGGGATATTTCTCGTAGTCGTCGAGCCATGCATCCCGGGGGTAGAGCGCTTCCAGCGCGCTTTCGGGCTCGCTGACGTCAATGGGGGCGGTCATGGATTCTTCAAGCAGCGTAAGATACTTGTCAAGCGCTTCGCGGGTCTCTTCACTGATCTGGTCGTATGTCAGGCCCATGAGCAGGGTCTGGCTGATGAATGCATCCAGCGCTTTCCCGTAGGGCATGAGGATGCCGGTATCGATGCCCGACACGCGCGCGCGGACCTCTCCGCTTTCGATCGAGCCCATCAGCGCGGCGGAGGAATAGCCCGAGGTCAGGCTGATCAGCGCGGCGGCGCGCAGGTCGTCGAGCGATGCACCTTCCCAGCCCATACTCATTTCAAAGGAGACCGGGAGCTCGGTGATCTCGCCGTCCGTGGAATAGGAGATGTTGTCGATGACGAAGGTGAACATGTTCGGGACGGGGACGCCGGCCTCTGCCTGCGCAGAAAGCGGCATGGCCAGCATGATAAGCGACATCAGCAGCGCAAGCGCGCGTACAGGGGCGTGTTTCATGGAGTTCCCTCCTTATTCCTCGGTATAGAAGTTCCGGCATACGCCGAAGAGACGTATGCCGGATGTAAGGGCTATTGACTGATTATTCCATCGCGCCGACGATCAGGCCGGAGATGGTGGGATCCTGCATCAGGACGCCCGCGCCCTGCATGAGGACGTTCATGGCGTCGGAGGCAAAGGCTTCCATGGTCTCATCGTCCGCCTCGAGGGGATTGATGCTGCTGGTGAAGGTCAGCAGTTCGCCTTCCGGTACGGAGGAGAGGGTCAGGTTGGTGTCCATGATGATGTCGTAGGGAACCTCGTCCACGGTGGCGTAGGCAGCCAGCACGCCGTCGTAGGAGGTGGAGGCCTCGGTTTCGGTCACGTTGTAGCACAGGTGGGTGAGGCCGGCAGCCATGGTGGAGTAACCGTCGAATACATTGACGTCCAGGCCGACGGTAGTGCCGTCTTCGGTTTCAGAGGAGAACAGGATCAGAGCCATGTTGGTCTCGACTTCCTCGGTTTCTTCGTCGTAGATGCCGATTTCGTAGGAGATGTTCTTGTAAGCGCCGGTCTCGTCGGCGTAATCGTCGAAGTATACGTCTACGAACAGGCCTTCGCCGTCAACAACGGCGTCCACATACAGCTCGTTGTAGGTGCCCTGCTCGTCGGTCAGGGTGACGAAGTAGAAGGGCAGGTCGATGGTCTCGTCCTCGACGGTGCAGGATACGACGATGTCCGCGGCGGTGCCTTCCTCGGCGGTGTGGAAGGAGCCGTTAACGGCCACTTCGACCATTTCAAGCGCCTGCTCGACGGTCATTTCCTCGCCGGACTCGGCCAGCGCGTCATTCATGAAGGAGAAGTATTCGGTGATGTAGGCGTTCATCTCGGGAGAGGCAGCGCCCATGGCGTCCATCATGGCCTTCAGGGTGGTGGCGGGCATGCTGATGGAATAGCCGACGGCTTCAACTTCGACGTCGAACATGGGAACGGTGGCCTTGCCGGTCTCGGCGACGGTGAGCTTCAGGGCGTTCAGCAGGGCGGCAGGATCAATCTCCGCGCCTTCGAGGGCCATGGCGCTCTCCATCAGGGAAGCGATGGAAGCCTGCATCTCGGGGGTGATGGAGGATTCCATTTCGGACATGGCCTCGGCCATCAGCTCTTCCAGAGAACCGCCCATTTCCTCTTCCAGCATGGCGATCAGCTGCTCGAGGGGGATGACGATGCCGTTGGACATGCCGTTCAGATAGGCCTTGATCTCGCCGTTTTCAAACGCGGAGAGGGCGGCCAGAGCGACCTGCTCTTCGGTGCTGACATTGGCGGTGAGGTAGCCGCGGGCGCCTTCGATATCAACGCCGCCGCTCAGAGACAGATATACGGGAATCTCGAGGGTTTCTTCGCCCATGGTGATGGCGAAGTTGCCGACGGTTACGGTAGCGGCGTTCCGCTCTGCGGCAAAGGCGGCGGGAACGAGGAGCATGCTCAGCGCGACGATCAGCGCGAGGATGCGGCTGGCGGTCTTTTTCATGTTGGGTTCCTCCTCTTTTGTACGGAGCGTTTGTTTGGCTCCGATATTGATTCTATCATACGCGCATTGCGGCGGGTTGTCAAGGAAAAGTAACGGCGTGGAAAAAAGTGCCGCTGCGTGATGATGCTGCTATTATAGACGAAGAAACGGCCAAAAAGGAAGCGGAAATCGCTGAAATATACAAAGTTTTGACTGAATTGTCGTCCGGGGCGGGGAAATAAGTGGCATTGAGTGGGGGGCGGGGTCATATGATGTAGCTGTGAACGGACCGGCGCGGGCGTCGGAGGAGGGACGGAGAAATGAGCAATGAGCTGAGAAGAGGCGCGGTGAAGGCGATTATAAGGGGGCTGGGAACCGCAGTCATGGTGACGGTTCCGGGGATTCTTCTGCTGGCGCTGCTGGTGGTGTATGCGCAGCTGTCCGACGGCGGGCTGACGGCGCTCAATCAGGCGCTGAAGCTGGGCGCCGTGTTTGCGGGCGCATGGGCTGCGGTCGGGCGGGGCGGAACGAGGGGGCTGGCGCTGGGCGCGGCGGTAGGGCTTCTTTATATCGCGCTGGGCTACGGCGTGTGCGCGCTGTGGGACGAACTGCTGATCAGCGGGCCGGTGCTGGCGATGGAATTTCTGCTGGGCGCGCTGCTGGGCGGCGTTTCCGGCGCGCTGGCAGCCAATCTGCCGGCGAGGGGCGGACGGATGCGCCGCCGGACTGCATAAGGAGGTTGAACGATGGACCTGAAGATCATCAGACAGGGGATTGAAGTGGAAAAGCTGGTGGGCGAGAGGCAGGTTCAGCTGCCGGTGCGGGCGGAGGCGCTGGTGCCGGGCGCGGGCCGGGAATCGGTTTCCGTGCTGATGGCGGACGGCTTTGCGGCGGTGACCGGGAGCGAGGCGCAGGCCGGGCGGGTGGTCGTGTCGGGCGATGTGTTCTGTCAGGCTGCGTACCGGCTGGGTCAGGAGGGCGGCGCGCGGGCGCTGACGGCGCAGGCTCCGTTTGAGCAGATGGTGGAGATTGAGGGCGTCACGCCGAAGATGAGCGTTCAGACCGATCAGACGGTGGACCATGTGGAGGCGGCGTATGAGAGCGGCCACATGGTGTTCTACGTGACGGTGACGATCCGGGTGCGCGTGTGCAGCCTCGATACGGTGGAAGCGGTATCTGATATAGAAGGAATCGGCGGCGTGCAGAAGCAGACGAGGGAAATCTGCTCGGCCAAGCTGAACGCGGAGACGTCGGACAGCGTAGAGCTGAAGGACGAGGTCAGTCTGCCCGCCGCATTGAACGCCCGGGTGACGCTGATGCAATGGGCGCAGCCGACGGTCGAGCGGGCCGAGCGCGACCTGGGCGGCGTGAGGGTGAGCGGCGAGGTGAAGGCGGAGGCGCTGATTGCCAGCGGCGTTCTGACCCGGCCGGTCGCGCTGGTGCGGTATGCGCTGCCGTTCGAGAAGCTGATTTCGCTGCCGGACTGGATTGCCGGGGAGCCGGAGGCGTCGGCCGAGGTGAGCAGGCTCCGGGTAACGGTGGACGAGGGCGGCGAAGGGGAGGAATCGAGGCTGGAGATTCAGTGCAGCCTCCTGCTGACCGTCCGGATGAACGGGCAGGACTGCGTGACGGTCATGACCGACGTCTATTCGACCGGGGACGTCGCGCTGGAGGGAGAGACCGAGCTGCTCCGTCTGTGCGCGGGGGAAAAGCGATGCACGGGTCAGGAGACGATCAAGAACACGCTGCTTCTGCCCGAGGGCGCGCCGGCAGTGGGCACGGTGCTGGCGGTGCGGGTGCATCCGGCGGTGAGCGGCTGGCGGGAGGAGAGCGGAAGGGCGCTGGCCGAAGGCGTGCTCGAGGCGTCCATCCTGTATATGCAGGCGGGGGAAGAGGTGCTTTCCTCGGCGCGGGCGGAGCTTCCCTTTTCCATGCAGCTCAGCTGTCTGCCGGGCGAGGGGGCGTGGATAAAGGTTGCTGCGTCGGACGCGGAGGCGACGGCGCTGATGAGCGACCGGTTGGAGTTAAGATGCCTCATCAGGGCGCAGACGGCCGAGCGGCTGGTGACCGAGGCTGCCGTGCTGACCAGCGTTCAGGCGCATGAGGCCCAGACGCTGCCTGCGGGGATCGGTATCTGCTATCCTCAGAAGGGGGATACGCTGTGGAGCATCGGGCGGAAATACCGGATTTCCGAGGAAGAAATCCGGGCGGCGAACGCAGGAATTGCTCAGGCTGAGGCCGGAAAACCGCTTCTGATCCTGCGCGGAAGAAAGATTATGAATCAATAGCCGTCATATGTGCAGTAAAGACGGAAAATGATTAACGAAGACTTAATAAAAGGCGGCAGAATTGGGTATTTTCAGACACTGAAGTTAACGGAGTGTGAAAAATGCAAATCAACGGTAAAAGGAATGCACAGAGACAGGAAATTTTGTGAAATGTGAATTTTTACATTCTCGTAATTGCAATTGATTTCTATATGTGGTATTGTATTCCGCATACCGGTATACAATACCGGACGAACCGGATAAGGAGGAATACCCATGAAGAGAATGATGACTCTCGTGCTGGCTCTGGTTCTGTGCCTGAGCATGTGCGCGGTGCCCGCTTCTGCGGACGAGTCTGCTGTCTATCGTACGCTGTATTCCGGCGAAGTCAGCTCTCTGAACTATCTGACCACCGCTACCACCGCCGAATTCTCCATCTGCGCCAACGTCGTTGATACGCTGGTTGAGCATGATCAGTTCGGCAACGTCGTTCCCTGCCTGGCGGAGAGCTGGGACAATACCAAGGACGACGGCCGCACCTGGACCTTCACCCTGCGCCAGGGCGTGCAGTGGGTCGACCACAACGGCGAGGTTTATGCCGAGCTGACCGCCGAGGACTTCGTTACCGCCGCCAAGTATATCCTGGATGCGAAGAACGCCTCCTCCACCGCGTGGATTCTGACCGACTACATCGAAGGCGCTGAAGCGTACAGCGAGAGCACTGCCGAGCCCGAAGAGGGCAAGGAAGCCCCCGCTCCCTTCGACTGGGAGAACGTCGGCATCAAGGCCATCGATAAGTACACCATCGCCTACACCACCACCGAGCCCTGCTCCTACTTCCTGTCCATGCTGGACTACGTGTGCTACATGCCCGTGAACGCCCAGTTCCTGGAGGAGAAGGGCGATCAGTTCGGTCAGGCCACTGGCAACGACAACCTGCTGTACTGCGGCGCTTACATCATCAGCGAGTTCAAGCCGCAGGAGAAGCGCGTTCTGACCAAGAACGAGAAGTATTGGGACGCCGAGCACGTCTATATCGACGTCATCGAGTCTCAGTACAACAAGGAAGCCGGCATCATCGCCCCCCAGATGTATCTGGACGGCAAGCTGGACTCCGCGGACATCAGCTCTGCTCTGGCTGCCGAGTGGCTGGCCGACGAGACCAAGGCTGACATGATCCACCCCGTCCGTCAGCTGGGCCAGTACTCCTACTTCTTCACCTTCAACTTCAAGCCCACCTTCGACGCGGAGTACAATCCCGAGACCTGGGCCAAGGTTGCCAACAACGAGAACTTCCGCAAGTCCTTCTTCTATGGCCTGAACCGCGTTGCGGCCAAGACCGTTTACGAAAAGGATAACCCCGAAGACCTGATCAACGACACCATTTTCCCGAAGGGCGTCGTTTCCTCCAATGGCGTTGACTACACCGAGATTGGCGATCTGGCCAACATCAAGGTGGGCTATGACGCCGACCTGGCCAGACAGTACCGCGATGCCGCCATCGCTGAGCTGACTGCCGAGGGCGTTGAATTCCCGGTCAAGGTCATGTTCCCCTACAACTCTTCTTCCTCCGACTGGGCTGAAGAGTGCCAGGTTATCGAGCAGCAGCTGGAAACCGATCTGGGCACCGATTACATCGACATCATCGTTGTCGGCGGTCCCTCCTCCGGCTTCCTGAACAACTATCGCCGCAACGGCAACTACGCGTTCGAGCGCTGCAACTGGGGTCTGGACTTCGCTGATCCGGTCAACCTGACCGATCCCTTCAAGGAGACCGACAACTACGCTTTCCTCATCCAGGCCACTCAGGAAGGTCTGGCCGACGGTTACTACGAGCTGCTGAACGCTGCCAAGGCCATGCCCAGCAGCGACATGCAGGCCCGTTATGAGGCTTTCGCTGCGGCTGAAGCCTACCTGATCGACCATGCCGTCATCATCCCCTACGGCTCCATGGACGGCGGCTACACCGCTTCCCGCCTGAACACCTTCGAGGGTCAGTTCAGCGCGACCGGTCTGGCCACCGAGCGCTTCAAGGGCATGCACCTGCTGGAGAAGCCCATGAGCACCGACGAGTACTACGACGCCATGGATGCTTGGGAAGAAGCCCGCGCTGCTCAGGCTGCCGCCGAATAACGCGTATTTTAACGCAAAGACTCCATATCATTCACAGGGACAGTTTGACGACTGTCCCTGTTTGTATTATAATTAACATCGGCTATTTTTGCCGCTGATTATTATGGAAAGAAAAAGGTGTGAAGGACATGCTCAAATACTCGCTGAAGCGTCTGGCGTCCTCGGTGCTGACACTGTGCATCATCATCGTGGTCGTGTTTGTACTGCTGCGTCAGATGCCCATTGAAGGCTATTTTGACAATTATGAAAAGCTGGATGAATTTCAGATTCAGGTCAAGCTGACGCAGCTGGGCCTGAATGATCCTGTTCTCGTTCAGCTGAAAAATTTCTTTGTCAAGCTGCTCCATGGCGATCTGGGCACCTCCTCCCGTTACAGCGCGGGTACGCCTATTGCCACCATTATTGCCAATAAGGCCCCGGTTTCCATTTATATGGGCGTCTGGTCCATGGCGATCTCCCTGATCATGGGCATTCCTCTGGGCGCAGCCATGGCGCGCAGCAAATCCGGCTTCTGGGATAAGTTCGGCACGGCGTTCATCGTATTCATCAATGCGGTTCCCTCGGCGGTATATTATATTTTCATCCAGACCTACGGCACCGAGGCGCTGGGTATTTCCATGCTGTTTGAGCGGGAAAATTGGGTTACATGGATTCTGCCGGTGTTCTCCCTGTCGCTGGGCAGCACCGCTTCCTATGCCATGTGGCTGAGGCGCTACATGGTGGACGAGATGAACAAGGACTATGTCCGCCTGGCGCGCGCAAAGGGCGTATCGAACAAGAAGATCATGATGAAGCATGTTTTCCGCAATGCGTTCGTTCCGATGATCCAGTATATTCCTGCTTCCCTGCTGTACACCATCTGCGGCTCGATTTATGTTGAATCGCTGTATTCCGTACCGGGCATGGGCGGTCTGCTGGTCGATGTAATCAGCCGTCAGGACAACCCGATGGTTCAGGCGCTGGTCGTAATCTACAGCGGCATCGGCATTGTCGGCCTGCTGCTGGGCGACATCCTGATGGGCGTGATCGACCCGAGAATCAGTTTTGTGAAGAAGGAAGGTGCGCGCTGATGGCGGGTTTGTTTGAAAGCAAGAAGCGTCGGCTGGAAGACGCCATGAGCGAGGAGCTCAAAAAGCAGCTGGACACAGAGCTGTCCGCCAATGAGGACGAGCTGTTTGTTCTGGCGGATTACGACGCATCCACCGCGGAAAAGACCGGTTATTCCAACTATTCCTATTGGGGCAGCACTGTCCGCGTGTTCCTCAAGAACCGGATGGCCGTACTGATGCTGACCGTGCTGGCGCTGCTGCTGCTGTTTACCTTTATTCAGCCGATGCTGCCCAACCAGTATGGTCCCAACGCCATCACCACCAACCCGGCTACCGGCATTCAGCTGTCCAATCAGGCGCCCAGAATGACGACGGTCTATCATACGCTTCCGGCTGGCGTCGAGCTGTTCGGCGAGGCGATTGACGGGGAATGGTATTCCGTCAGCAACGTCATGATGGAGATCAAGGCCCGCAAGAACTTCTTGCTGACCGAGTACGGCGAGGACTGGTGCCGGATTGAATACGACGGCAAAACCGGCTATGTCAAGAATAATTTCCAGACCAAGCTGAAGCTGCCTGAGGACCCGACGGCGGTTCCCTATGAGTGCAAGTCCAACTTCCAGCTGTCCGTCTATACGACGCCCACCGACTACAGCAACGACGGCGAGGTGTTCTATACCACTCTGGATTCCATCGAAGTGATCGACGGGCAGAACGGCCTGGTCGTGACGAAGGAAGGCGCCCAGCTGCGCAACATTCCCTCCGACAAGGCGTTCATCTTCGGCACCAACAATATCGGTCAGGATCTGTGGGCCCGCGTATGGAGCGGCACCAGAACGTCTCTGTGGATCGGCTTTGTCGTTGCGTTCTTTGAGGCGCTGATCGGCATCATGGTGGGCATCCTGTGGGGCTATGTCCGTCAGCTGGACCGCCTGATCACCGAAATCTACAACGTCATCGACAACATCCCCAACACCATCATCCTGATTCTGATTTCCTACATCATGCGTCCGAGCATTTCGACGCTGATCTTTGCCATGAGCCTGACCCGCTGGCTGGGCATGGCGCGCTTTATCAGAAATCAGATCGTCATCATCCGCGACCGGGACTACAATCTGGCTTCCCGCTGTCTCGGTACCAGCACGACGCGCATCATGATCAAGAACCTTCTGCCCTATCTGGTATCGGTCATCATGCTCCGCATGGCGCTGGCCATTCCCAACGCGATCGGCAGCGAGGTGTTCATCACCTATATCGGCCTGGGTCTGTCGGTGGACACGCCCTCTCTGGGCAACCTGATCAACGAGGGCAGAAAGCTGGTTACCTCGGCTTCCCTCAGATATCAGCTGATCTTCCCGACCGTCGTGCTGTCGATCATCACCATTGCATTCTACATCATCGGCAACTCCTTCGCGGACGCCGCCGATCCGAAAAATCATCGGTAAAGGAGGTTGAACAGACATGGAAAGAGCACCTATCCTTCAGGTCAAGGATCTGGACGTGAAGTTCAACCTGCGCGGCCGTCAGCTGCACGCCATCCGCGGCGTATCGCTGAACCTGTATAAGGGCGAAAGCCTGGCCATCGTCGGCGAGTCCGGCTCGGGCAAGTCGGTCTTTGTAAAGACCTTCATGGGCCTTCTGGACAGCAACGGCTGGGTGGACAACGGTCATATTCTCTATAACGGCGAAGATCTGGTCAGCTACACGACGGAGAGGCAGTGGCTGCAGGTACGCGGCCGCGAAATCGCCATGGTTCTGCAGGACCCGATGACCAGCCTGAACCCGCTCAAGACCATCGGCGCGCAGATCATTGAGGCGATCGAGCTTCATCAGGACCTGCACGGCGAGAAGGCGCGTCAGGAAATGCTGAGCATCCTGACCGACGTCGGCATCACCGAGCCGGAGCGGCGCGCGAAGCAGTATCCGCATGAGTTCTCCGGCGGCATGCGCCAGAGAGTCGTCATCGCGATTGCGGTCGCCTGCCGTCCGCAGATTCTGATCTGCGACGAGCCGACCACCGCGCTGGACGTCACCATTCAGGCGCAGATCCTCAAGCTCATCCGCAACCTCAAGGAGAAGTATGAGCTGACCACCATCTACATCACCCATGATCTCGGCGTGGTCGCCAACGTGGCCGACCGGATCGCGGTCATGTATGCGGGCGATATCGTTGAGATCGGCCTGTGCGAAGAGGTCTTCTATGATCCCAAGCACCCCTACACGTGGGCGCTCTTGTCCTCGCTGCCTCAGCTGGGCGTGAAGGGCGAGCCGCTTTACTCGATCCACGGCACCCCGCCGAACCTGTTCTACGAGGTCAAGGGCGATGCATTCGCGCCCAGAAATCCGCAGGCGCTGAAGATCGACTTCGAAAAGCGGCCTCCGTATTTTGAGGTCAGCCTGACGCACAAGGCGCGTACCTGGCTGCTCGACCCGAGAGCGCCGAAGATTGATCCGCCCGAGGCGGTACGCAAGCTGGCTACGGAAGGAGTAAAGGGCTATGAATGAGAAGCGTGAAATCCTTCTGTCGGTAAAGAATATGGACGTTTGCTTCGGCAAGCGCAGGAACCGCTTCAAGGCGGTCAACAACGTCAGCTTCGACATCTACAAGGGCGAGACGTTTGGTCTGGTCGGCGAGTCCGGTTCGGGCAAGACCACCATCGGCCGCGCGATCATCCGCATCAACCCGACGACCGCGGGCGACGTCATCTTCAAGGGCGAGAAGATCAACGGCAAGATCAGCAAGGAGCTGGACCGGAAGGTCACCCGCCAGATTCAGATGATCTTTCAGGATCCCATGGCGTCTCTGAACGAGCGCGCCAAGGTGGATTACATCGTATCCGAAGGCCTGTACAGCGGCGCAAGGCTGAGCGATGCCGAGCGCAAGGCGAAGGTTGAGAAGGCGCTGATGGAAGTCGGCCTGCTGCCCGAATTCGCCAGCCGCTTCCCGCATGAGTTCTCCGGCGGACAGAGACAGCGCATCGGCGTGGCAAGAGCGCTGATCATGCAGCCCGAGTTCATCATTGCGGACGAGCCCATCTCCGCGCTGGACGTTTCCATCCGCGCGCAGGTGCTGAACCTGCTGAGCGAGCTGCAGAAGGAGAGAGGGCTGACCTATCTCTTCATCTCCCATGACCTGTCGGTCATGCGCTTCATCTGCGACCGCATCGCCGTCATTCACAAGGGCGTACTGGTCGAGCTGGCGGAGACGGAGAAGCTGTTCGCCCATCCGCTGCATCCCTACACCCGCGCGCTGCTCTCCGCCATTCCGCTGCCGGACCCGGCGAGAGAGAAGAACAAGGTGCTCGAGGTGTACGATCCCACGCGGCACAACTACTCGATCGACAAGCCCGAATGGGTCGAGGTCGAGGAGGACCACATGGTCTGGGCCAACGGCGCGGAGCTGGCGGAGTACCGCGAGATGCTGAAAAAGTAAATATCCCCAAGGGACGCCGGCGCGTGCCCGGAATGCGGGGAAAAAGACCCGTAAAGGATGTGGGACTGCCGTGCAGAGAAATGCGCGGCAGTCTTTTGTCTGTTTGGCAGGCTTATGAGGGCTGTGCGGCGAATTGATACAGTAATATGGTAAGATTCGGAGGGAACGTGAGGATGAATATTTCTTTTGAGGAAGCGACCTCCCGCTGCTGGGCGGAGGTTGATCTGGGGAGACTCACTCTCAATTACAAAAATGCGCTGAACCATCTGAAGGGAGATACGAAGCTGATCTGCGTGCTCAAGGCGGACGCATACGGCCTCGGCGCGCCGATGGTCGCCAAAAGGCTGAACAGGGAGGGCGCGGATTTCTTCGCGGCGGCTTCCTTCAATGAGGCGGAGCAGATCCGCCGGGAGCTGCCTTCGTGCGAGGTGCTGGTGCTGGGATTGATGGGCGAAGCGCAGCTGGTTCACGCCGTGGAGGAGGGCATGCTGATCACCATGTTCTCGGACCGGTATGCAGACGCCGTCATCCGCGCGGCGAAGGAGACCGGAAAGAAGGCGCGCGTGCACGTGAAAGTCGAAACCGGCCTCAACCGGCTTGGGCTCGAGCCGGAGGAAGCGCCGGCGGTTATTAAGAAGCTCAGAGACAGCGGCGTCGTGGAGATCGAAGGCCTGTTTACCCACCTCGCGCTCAGAAACAAGGAATCCGACCGGGATCAGATCGACCGGCTGATCTATGTACGAGACGCTGTGAAGGAGATGGGGATTATAATTCCCATGGTGCATGCGCTGGACAGCATCGGCATGGTGCGGTATCCCGAGGATCACATGGACGCGGTGAGAACGGGCGCATGGCTGTACGGCGTGTACCCGCGCCGATATGCGCATCCGGAGGAGAGTCAGCTGGCGATCACGGTAAAGACGAGAATCGCGCAGCTGCATAAGGTGAGCGCGGGCGAATGTCTGGGCTATGATGAGACGCATCCGGTCAGCCGGGACAGCGTCGTCGCGACCCTTTCGGCGGGGTATATCGACGGCTACCCGAGGCAGAACAGCAAGGGCGAGGTCGAAATCTGCGGCAGGCGTGCGCCGGTGGTGGGCCTTGTGTGCATGGATCAGATGATGGTGGACGTGACCGATATTTCCGAGGCGCAGGAGGGCGACGAGGCGATCCTTCTGGGCGGCACGATCGGCGTGGACGAGTATGCCGAGTGGGCAAACCTGAACCGGAACGAGTCTCTGGCCAGAACGGGCAAGCGAGTGCCGAGGGTGTATATGGAGAACGGGGAAATCGTCGAAATTATTGAAGGGCTGTATTGAGCGGGAGGCACAGACGATGACTGATATGGAACTGAGAGCGCGGGTTGAGCGCGAAAAGGAATGGATTATTCAGATGCGGCGCAGGCTTCATCGCATTCCCGAAAAGGGGTTTCAGGAGTTCAAGACGCAGAAGGCGGTCATGGAGGCGCTCGATGAGATGGGCGTGCCCTACACGACCGAGCGGACGTGGGTCATCGGCCTGATCGAGGGCGAGCTGCCCGGCGATACGGTCGGCATCCGCGCGGACATGGACGCGCTGCCGGTGGAGGAGCCTGTGGGCTGCGAGTTCCGGTCGGAGCATAGGGGCATGATGCACGCCTGCGGCCACGACGCGCATA
>JAFQQU010000280.1 GCA_017410445.1 Clostridia bacterium
CGCAGCCGCTCAGCATCAGAACGGCCAGCGCGAGCAGCAGGCAGATGATTTTTTTCATGATCAAGTTCCTCCGTATGATAATCCACAGGGTTTACACATTCTGTCAATATATATTATAGGCCATGGAACGGCGTTTGACAAGCGGATTTGCGCGAAACAAAAGGAAGGGCGCTCCGCATGCACCGCAGAGCGCCCGAAGAACCTGATATCAGCCGTAGAGCGATTCGTTTTCCGGCATGTCCATCCGCTTCTTCATGAGCGGACCAAAGATTTTCAGGAACACAATCGTCGAAATGGTGCTGGCCATGACGTCGGCAATCGGCTCGGCCCAGAACGCGGAGAACGCGCCGAAGAACGCGGGCAGAAGCAGCGTGATGAGCAGCATGCTGCCCTTTCTGGTGATCGACAGCGTCATGGCGATTTTCGCAATGCCCAGCGCGGTCAGTCCGTCCACGAAGCAGTACTGAAGCGTCAGCGGAACGATCGCCATGGTATACACCCGGATGGCCCGCGCCGCCGTTTCGATGAGCGCGGCGTCCTGCGTAAAGATTCGCACGAAACCGTCCGCCATCGTCTGCGATACGATCATCATCACCGCCGTAAACACAAATCCGAAGGCGACGATCACCTTCTCGCCCTGCCGGATACGGTCCACCTTCCGGGCTCCGAAATTGAAGCTCAGGAGCGGCTGCGTGCCCGCAGACAGGCCGCCCAGCGGCATACAGATCATCTGCATACAGCTCTGCGTGATGGTGGCCGCGGCAATGAGGGCGTCTCCCTGCGCGCCGCCGTAGCGCTGCAGCACGCTGTTGAGGCCGATGACCACGACGCTGTCCGTCGCGCCGATGACAAACGGCGAAATGCCGAACAGCAGCACGCGCTTCATGATGCGCCCGGAATAGCCGCCCAGCCGGATGCGCACGCGCGCCTTCTTCATAAGGAACCACACGACGAACGCGAAGGAGATCATCTGAGAGATCACCGTAGCGATAGCCGCTCCGGCGCAGCCCATGTTCAGCACAAAGATAAACACCGGGTCCAGCGCGATATTCGCAGCCGCGCCGATCATGACCGTCAGCATGCCGGCCGTGGAATACCCCTGACAGATGATGAACTGATTGAGCCCCAGCGTGCCGAGGCTGAACACGACGCCCATGCCCAGATATCTCAGATACGGCTCCGCATAGGGCATCAGCGCCTCGCTTGCACCGAACGCCGTCAGCAGCTGATCCTTGAAGATCAGCACTACCGCGGTCATCACCGCGGAGAGCGCGGCCATCATCATGACGCAGTTGGCAAGGATATCCTCCGCGCCCTTGTCGTTTCCCTCGCCCATGCGCATGGCCATCAGCGGCGCGCCGCCCACGCCCACCAGCAGCGCAAAGGATGTGATGAGCGTTGATATCGGCCCGCTCACGCCGACGCCCGCCAGCGCCTGTGCGCCGACGTCCGGGATACCGGAAATATAGATGCGGTCCACGATTCCGTACAGCACGCTGACCAGCTGCGCCAGCATCGACGGAACAGCCAGCTTTACCACCAGCGAGCCGACCGGATCCCTGCCCAGATCATTTCCCTTCATGTTTCAGGCTCCTTTTGCCGCGCGGTATGCGGCGTTTCCTCTCCGGAACAGTCGTTCCGACAAAACACCGGGAACGGACGTGCTGCCCGCTCCCGGAAAAAGTGTATGATTCTCCCGTGTGATCAGATATACTGCTCGAGCAGCGCCTTGGCCTTGAGGATATCCTCGATCTGCTTTTCGCCGCTGATCTCGCGCTCGATGGTCAGCGCGCCGTCGTAGCCCAGCGCCTTGAGCTTTTCGATGATGCGCGGGAAATCCGCCTTGCCCTCGCCCATGGCCACCTCATGACCCAGCTTCCAGCCGTCGGTCGGGAACAGGCCGTCCTTGATGTGCAGGTCCATGACATACTGTCCGAATACATCCAGCGCGTCCACGGGATTGCCCTTGCCATAGAGGATGAGGTTGGCGGTGTCGAGGTTGACGCCCAGATTGCCGGTGCCGATATCGCCGATGGCGCGCAGCAGGGTGACGGGGGTCTCCTGACCGGTTTCAAACAGCAGATACTGGCCGTTCTTCTTCATGTGCTCGGCGACCTCGCGCAGCGCGTCCAGCATGCCGGCATACTGCGGGTCGTGCGGATTCTCGGGGATGAAGCCGGCGTGGGTAGCGACCTGCTTAATGCCCAGCTTTTTGGCAAAGTCGGACGCGGCCTTCAGCTCCTGCACGCGGCGATAGCGATAGGCCGTAGGCAGGAGACCCAGCGTCAGCGGGCCCTCGGTGAAGTTCCACGCCTGCGGTCCGCTCCAGCCGGCCCAGAAGGTACTCACTTCCATATCATATTTATCCAGCAGGCCGAGGATTTCCTCCGCCATTTCGTCGGTATGCTTGGTCAGATCCCAGCTGCACAGCTGGCAGGAATGAATGCCCATCTCCGTCGCCAGAGCGATGCGGTTTTTTGCCTCTTCAAGGGTCATCAGAACGCCGATTTTCATATATATGCTTCCTCCGTTTCCCATGCGTGATGCCATCATTATACCAGTATGGGCGGGAATAATCAACCGCCGCCCACGTCAAAAGGCTCCCCGATACAGATAAATTATTCCTCAAATACAAACATACGATGCGTGTACTTATCCGTCAGCTCGACTGCGTTTCTCACGTCATCCTTCGAGATAATCGAGCTCTGGCTGTGCGGGAAGCGGTCCACAATCGAAATGGCCGCCACCCGGACGCCCGCGCCGGACAGGTTCATGCTGCTGGCGTCCGTGCCGCCGCGGTCCATGACGTCGCGCTGATACTTGATTCCGTTCTCCTCGCAGCAGGCGAGCATTTCATCAACCAGATACTCGTCCATGATGGCCGACGGATCGCCCAGCTTCACGCCGACGCCCGCGCCTACGACATTGCATCCGGTCAGGTCGCCCGGATAAGCATGGTCGGGGGTCACATCGACCGAAATGCCGATATCCGGCGCAATCTGCGCAGCAGCCGTCTGCGCGCCGCGGCAGCCGAGCTCCTCCTGAACGGAGAACACGTAATACACGTCGTTCGGGCCTTTTCCCTTGTTCCGCTTCAGCGCTTCAATCAGGATATAGCAGCCGACGCGGTTATCGAAGGATTTCGCGGTGATCCGCTCGTTTTTCAGCTCATAATACTGACCGATGAAGCCGCAGTAATCGCCGACCTTCACATACTGCTCGGTTTCCTCTCTGCTGGTGCAGCCGATGTCGATGTAAAGCCGTCCGGCGTCGTTCTTCGCGCCTTCGATATCGCCGTCGCAGCCCACCACGCCGACCGTACCGTTCTGAAAAACGACCTTATCGTTGAACAGCGCGCTGGTCCATACCCAGCCGACCCGGCAGACCTTGATTCTTCCGTCGCCCTCGATCTTCTTGACCTGCAGGCCGATCTCATCCATATGCGCCGCCAGCATGATCTTCTTTTTGGCTGCGCTGTCCGTTCCGCGCTTCAGGGCGATCAGATTGCCCAGATTGTCCGTATACATTTCGTCCGCAAGGTC
>JAFQQU010000281.1 GCA_017410445.1 Clostridia bacterium
CTCACGATTTTCCGGGCGAAAATGCAGGGAAAGAAGCATTTTTCTCCGCTGCGCTTCGGAAAATGCCACAAAATTGACGCACATGTCGCCAATTTTGATTGAACATGGAGAGGCTCCCTGCCTCTCCAAACCTCACCGGGGTTTGGCAATGATTTGAGAGAGGGAGAAATCCCTCTTTTTTTGTATTCCGACTGATTCACTCGGCTTTATTCCGGGTATATTAGATACATGGAAAACAGGCTGTCCGGCGAGATAATCCGCAATGACGGGTCCGGCGGAAGGACGCATGTTAATTCTGACAAAACAGATCGGGTTTCCTTAAAACCCCATTGACGGACCCTGACCAAAAGTGTTACAATAGCACTCGGACAAATCCTGATGAAAAGAGTCGGATTTGTTCTCTGGAGGGAAATATGAAGCTATCAACCAAAGGACGATACGGCATTCATGCGATGTATGATCTGGCGCAGTACGGAAGCGAAACGCCGCAGCCGATCAAATCCATCGCAGAACGGCAGAATATTCCGGAGGCGTATCTTGAGCAGCTGATCGGTCAGCTCAGGCGCAGCGGGCTGGTAAAGAGCGTGCGCGGCGCGCAGGGCGGATATCTGCTCTCCAGAACGCCGGCGGAGATCACGGTCGGCGAGGTTCTGAGAACGCTGGAGGGCGAGCTGGCGGTCGTTGACTGCCTGATGGAAGAGGACCTGTGCCACAAGGCCTGCTCCTGCCCGACCCGGGTGGTATGGAAAAAACTGAGGGACGGCCTCAACGAAATTGTAGACGGAATCACGCTTCAGGACATGCTTGATGATTATCAGCGAATGAGCGCAGAGGGAAGGACAGAATAATGAATAGAATTTATATGGACAATGCGGCGACGACCCGCGTGACCGAACCGGTTGCACAGGCCATGCTGCCCTATCTTACGGAAGTATTCGGCAATCCGTCCAGCGTACATGCTTTCGGACGCGACGCCCGCCGTGCGCTGGATAACGCCCGCGCTCAGGTCGCCGCCGCGCTGAACGCCAAGCCCAACGAGATCTATTTCACCGGCTGCGGCACCGAGTCCGACAACTGGGCCATCCGCGGCACAGCCTATGCCCGCAGGGACAAGGGCAACCACATCATCACTTCCGCCATCGAGCATCACGCGGTGCTGCATACCTGCGAGCAGCTCGAAAAGGAAGGCTTCAGAGTCACTTACCTGCCGGTCGATGAAGAGGGTCTGATCCGCATCGAGGATCTGAAAGCGGCCATCACGCCCGAGACCATCCTCATCACCATCATGACCGCCAACAACGAAATCGGCACCATTCAGCCGATCAAGGAAATCGGCGCGATTGCCAAGGAAAACGGCATCCGCTTCCACACCGATGCGGTACAGGCCATCGGCAGCGTGAAGATCGACGTCAAGGATATGAACATCGACATGCTGTCCCTGTCCGGCCACAAGTTCCACGCGCCCAAGGGCGTCGGCGTTCTGTATGTGAGAAACGGCGTCCGCCTCGAGCGGCTCATTCAGGGCGGCGCTCAGGAGCGCACGCAGCGCGCGGGCACCGAGAATCTGGCGTCCATCGTCGCGCTGGGCAAGGCCATTGAGCTGGCGACCGCGAACATCGACGCGCACAACGAGAAGCTGACCGCCATGCGCGACCGCCTGATCGACGGCATCCTTGAAACCATTCCGGAGACCCGCCTGAACGGCCACCGCACCCAGCGCCTGCCGGGCAACGTGAATGTCTCCGTCCGCTACATTGAGGGCGAGGCGCTGCTGCTCTCGCTGGACCTCAAGGGCATCGCTGCCTCCAGCGGCTCCGCCTGCACCTCCGGCTCCCTCGATCCGAGCCACGTCCTTCTGGCCATCGGCCTGCCGCATGAGATCGCCCACGGTTCTCTGCGCCTGTCGCTGAGCGAGGAAAACACCATGGAAGAGGTCGAATACGTCATCGCGACGCTGAAGGAGATCGTCGATCGCCTGCGCGCCATGTCGCCCCTGTACAACGCATAATTTTCAGGATCAGATAAACCAAATGTGCGGATCATCCGTCTAACGATAGAAAGGATTGAAATCAATGTATACTGAGCAGGTTATGGACCATTTCATGAATCCCCGCAATGTCGGCGAAATTGAGAACGCCAGCGGCGTAGGCACTGTCGGCAACGCCAAGTGCGGCGATATCATGAAGATCTTCATCAAGGTTGAAAATAATGTGATCGTTGACGTCAAGTTCAAGACCTTCGGTTGCGGCGCGGCCATCGCGACCAGCTCCAAGGCCACCGAAATGGTCATGGGCAAGACCATCGAAGAGGCGCTGGCCATCACCAACAAGATGGTTACCGAGGCGCTCGGCGGCCTGCCCGAGGTCAAGCTGCACTGCTCCGTGCTGGCTGAGGAAGCCCTGCACGAGGCTATCAAGAACTATAAAGAGCGCCTGGAAGCGGGAGAGATTTCCGAATAAGCATACGGCGGATGTGCCGAAGGTAAAAGGCTTCCTTGTGCAAGGGGAGCTGTCACCAAAGGTGACCGAGGGGTTGCCGGACTGCGTTTTTACCGGGATTTCAAGGGAAATGTATTCAAAGGTATGACGGCACAACCCCTCCGGCGCTTACGCGCTGCCTCCCCTGTGCAAGGGGAGCCTTTGGAGGCGCATATTCCGCTTTGCTTGCTTTTCTCCTTCCACAAAAAGGCGGGTTAAGGAGACCTATGATTCGAGGAAATATTGAGGGCATTCGCGAGTCTGCCCTTCAGGAACTGGAAAGATTATTCGATATGGAGCTGGAAAGGGACATGTTTCTCCCTGACCGGCTCTTAAACATACTTATCAAGCATACCGAAGCGCTCAACCGCGAGCTGATGGTCTATCTGACCCGCGACGGTCAGGTGCTGGAAATTTCGGTGGGCTCTGCGGCCAGCGTATCGCTGCCGGAGAGAAGCCTCAGGCGAAACATCGAGCGCCTGTCGGGCATCCGCTGCATCCACACCCATCCGGGCGGGGATTCGCGCCTGTCCACGGTGGACGAGCAGGCCCTGAGACTGCTGCGGTTCGACGCGATGTGCGCCGTCGGCGTCAAGGACGGACGCGCCACCGGCATCACCGCTGCTTTTCTGGGCGAGATTGAATACGGCCAGCTGGCCATTCATACGCACGGGCCGGTCAAGCCGGGCCGCATTCCGCAGGAAAAGTGGCTCAAGGAGATCGAGGTGGCCGACGAGCGCGTGCTCAAGACCATCAAAGAGGGCAATTATGAGAAGACGGCCGAGCGCGTCATGCTGGTCAGTATCGACAGCGAGGAATCGCTGGACGAGCTGGAGAGCCTGACCAATACCGCCGGCGGCATCGTCATTCAGCGCGTGCTTCAGAAACGGCAGAAGCCCGACCCGGGCACCTTTATCGGCTCGGGCAAGGCGCAGGAGCTGGGGCTGGCCTGCCAGGCGATGGAGATCGATCTGGTCATCTTCGACGACGAATTGACCGGCGCGCAGGCCAGAAACATCGAAGAGCTGCTGTGCGGCGCGCGCGTCATCGACCGGACGCAGCTGATTCTGGACATCTTCGCCCAGCGCGCCCAGTCGCACGAGGGCAAGCTGCAGGTCGAACTGGCGCAGCTGAAGTATTCTCTGCCGCGGCTGATCGGTCTGGGCTCGGTGCTGTCCCGTCTGGGCGGCGGTATCGGCACGCGCGGCCCCGGCGAATCTCAGCTGGAGATCGACCGGCGCCACATCAAGCGCAGAATCACGGATCTTGATCATGAGCTGAAGGAGCTTTCGCGCCAGAGGGGCCTGAGAAGAGCCCGGCGCGAGAAAACCGGACAGGATATCGTCGCGCTGGTCGGCTATACGAACGCGGGCAAATCCACGCTGCTGAACGCGCTTTCCGGCGCGGACGTGCTGGCGGAGGACAAGCTGTTTGCGACGCTTGATCCGGTTATGCGCAAGGTGGAGCTTCCGGAAAACCGGGAATGCCTCCTGATCGACACGGTCGGCTTTATCAGAAAACTGCCGCATCAGCTGGTCGAAGCGTTCAAATCCACGCTGGAGGAGACGCTGGCGGCCGATCTGATCCTGATTGTTTCTGATGCGTCGAGCGACCAGTGCGCGGTTCAGCGAGCGGTCGTTCTGGATGTTCTGAATCAGCTGGGCGCGGCGGGGAAGCCGGTGCTGGAAGTGCTCAACAAATGCGATTCCATGCCCGAAAAGCCGATGCCCACCTCCGAGTCCATCCCTATTTCCGCAAAAACCGGCGAGGGACTGGACGATCTTCGCGAGGCCATC
>JAFQQU010000282.1 GCA_017410445.1 Clostridia bacterium
CAGAATGGCAGAGCCGGTTTAATGCCGTTCGCGCCGCGGCTGATCTTGAACGCACGATCTGGCCGGTCTATTCGAAGGCTGCATATCAGAAGCGGAATATATGGATGGTCGATCATTCTGCACTGGTCATAGCGGTTTTCAATGGTGAACCTGGCGGTACGCTGAACACGATTCAATACGCACAGCAGAATCAGATTGAAGTACTGTATGCGGAATAAGAAGCGAGGGATACGATGATTCAGTACAAAAACGGACGCTTGCACATTCCCGGCATTTCGTTTTCCATCCCGGAAGGATTCTATTTCTACACGGAGGTGGATTCTGTATCAGACAACAATCTGCATTTCCTTTCGCCGGATCAGAGCTACAGTCTGAATTATCAGGCAACATCTTCATTGTGCGGCAGTCCGCAGAAGGATCTGGAACTCATGATCCGAGACACTGGCAGCCATCCCCGGCAGAAGCCAACCCCTATCATTGTGAATGGGCTGAAAGGTTGCTATGCTGTATACGGCGGCGGTGATGAACTGTATTATGAACTGCGCATTCAGAATCCTGATGATCACGATGAATATGAACAGCTGATCATTCTGATTATGTGCAATGAACATACGGACATTATGGGCATAATCGAATCTGATGTGTTCAAATCCGTGGTAAACGATATCCGCCCTGAATAATCGTCAGAACGATAAAAGACCAGTCATTGCGACTGGCCTTTTTCAGTTGGTGCGGATTATGCTGTTTTCGAAGAGACTGCCTGAACTACCTCAATTTCAACGCCATCGCGGAATCTTACTGCCACGCGCCCGTCATGATATACCATCATAACATCGGTCAGCGCAAAGAATAGGCTTTCATCGAATTCCTCCAGAAGCCCATCTCGCTGACTGAAAATCTCCATAAACCACTCGGTGTTTTTACGGATATCCACGCGCCGGTTTCGTTCGGCTTGCAGAGCCTTGAGCCTTCCGTCAGCTTCTTCGTATCGTTCGACCAAAGCGGCGTGCTTGCGCTGGTATTCCTCCTGATCATGAACATTGCGGGAGTTTTCTTCGATCAGCTGTCTGGACAACTCAACCAGCACGGCGATCTCATCCTGTATGGATCGAATGCCAGACTCAAGTTCCGTAATATCGCAGATGGCGTCAAGTCCCTGCCTGCATGCGGCGAGCGTTTCTTCTTTTATTTCCATCCGCTGGTTAAGGGCCTCCACAAATGCTCCTTTCAGCTTTTCCTCGGTCAGATGCGGTGTTCTGCAGCGGTGATCCTTTTTGTATTTGTCGTTGCACTGCCAGATGAAAGAACGGTATACATCATTTGAGTGCCAGAGCTTTCGGCCATAAAAACCGCCGCAGTCCCCGCAAATTACTCTTGCAGAGAATAGATGAGCTGAACTGTAGCGCCGGTCAAGTCTTTTCCGGCGCCCAATCTCCAGCTGGACGCGGTCGTGGTCAACCGGGTCAATTATAGGCTCGTGGCTGTGTTCGATGTAGTATTGAGGAACCTCGCCTTCGTTCACTTTCATTTTCTTTTCAAGGAAGTCAATGGTGAACTGCTTCTGGAGAAGGGCAGCTCCTTTATATTTTTCGTTCTGCAGGATGCTCATTACCGTTGATGCCTGCCACTCGGTTTTTCCTGCCGGGGTGGGAATGCCTGCCTGCGTCAGCGTTTTGGCAATATGGGAGCCGGTTTTGCCCAGAAGGAACTCGCGGTAAATGTATCGCACAACCTTTGCTTCTTCTTCGACAATCTGCGGCAGACCGTCTTCACCCTTTTCGTAGCCAAGGAAATGCTTGTAACCAACACTGACCTTGCCGTCCGCAAACCGCTTGCGCTGACCCCAAGTGACGTTGTCCGATATGGATCGGCTTTCTTCCTGAGCAATGCTGGACATGATGGTGATAAGCAGTTCGCCTTTGCCGTCCAGCGTATTGATGCTCTGCTCTTCGAAATATACAGCAACACTGCGTTCCTTCAGCTTACGAATGGTGGTCAGCGTGTCGACCGTATTTCTGGCGAAGCGGGAAACGGACTTCGTAAGAATAAGGTCTATCTTGCCATCAAGTGCATCCTGCACCATGCGGTTGAATCCTTCGCGCCGTTTGGTGTTCGTGCCTGTGATGCCCTTATCCGTGTACACCTCGACGAAAATCCAGTCGGTGCGCTCCTTGATCTTCTTGGTGTAGTAGTCAACCTGGGCTTCGTAGCTGGTCTGCTGTTCCTCGTGCTCGGTTGAAACGCGGGCATAGGCAGCAACTCGCTTCTTGATAACCGGCGCCAGAGCCGCTTGCATGAAGCCTGTATTGATTGTCGGCTGGATGACCTGTACCTGCCGCTTAATGACCTGTCTCTGCATAGCGCCTCCTCATTTGTTCTGCAGCCTTCTGCCGCATTTCATCAGTCCAGCTTTCAGCGCGGGAAGGGAAAGTCCATGCCACTTCATGCGTGGTTCCATCGTTGAGATGGAAGACCAGTATGTTGCCGGGCATGGCTTCAATCTGCTCGATTCGGTTCTCAACGGATTCAGCATCGTATACTGCAAGCCCAAGAACCTGAGCGCAGGCTTCTTTCAGCGTTGTTTCCGG
>JAFQQU010000023.1 GCA_017410445.1 Clostridia bacterium
TCGCGCACGGAGCGAAGTTCAGGCAGGTTTCCCGGGCCGATGCGGGCGATATCGTGGCGGCGGTCGGTCTGACGGATGTGAAGCCGGGCGACGTCGTGGGCGAGATGTGCGAGCGGAGCCGGTTTATTACCGAGCCTCTGATGGCTGCGCAGGTGCTTTATCCGAAGGAAATTCATCCGACCAAGATGCTGGCGGCCATGCGTCAGCTGGAGGATGAGGAGCCCATGCTGGGCGTTCAGTGGAACGAGGGCACGCAGAGCATCGAGCTGATGGTCATGGGCGAGATTCAGCTGGACGTCATCCGGGAGCTGGCGATGAGCCGCTTCGGAATTAAAACAGACTTTGGTCCCTGCAGAGTGCGCTATATGGAGACGATCGCCGGGAAGGCGTACGGCATCGGCCATTACGAGCCGCTCAGGCATTATGCCGAGGTTCATCTGAAGCTGGAACCGGGCGAGCGGGGCAGCGGAATGACCTTTGAAAGCAAGTGTCATGTGGACACGCTGTCCTTCAACTGGCAGCGGCTGATCGAATCGCATGTGTTCGAGCGGACGCACAAGGGCGTATTGACCGGCGCGCCGCTGACCGACGTCAAGGTGACGCTTCTGACCGGACGGGCGCATCTCAAGCACACCGAGGGCGGAGATTTCCGGCAGGCGACCTACCGGGCCATCCGGAATGCCTTGATGCAGGCGGACAATGTGCTGATGGAGCCGGTATGTACCTTCACCATGCGCGCGCCTGCCGACGCGATGGGCAGACTGCTCGGAGACCTCAACCGGATGCGGGCAAAGACCGAGCCGCCCGAGTATCAGGATGATGAGATTTACATCACGGGCGAGGCGGTATTCTCGCTCCTGAACGGATATCAGACCGAATTCGCCGCCCTGACGCACGGGCGCGGCTCGCTGACCTGGCAGCTCAGCCATTACGAGCCGTGTGCGGAGCAGGAGAAAATCGTCGAGGAGCGCGGATACCATCCGCTTGCGGACGAGCCGGCCGATTCGGTGTTCTGCGCGAAGGGCGCGGGTTTTACTGTGGCATGGGACAAGGTGCGCGATTTTGCCCATCTGAACAGCGAGGCAAATCCGTAAGGGAGGATATGGCTATGGAAAAACTGTTTGAATTAGCCCGACTGTATACGCGGCAGTTTCCAGCGGGAAACGAACCTTATCAGATTGTTGCACGAATTCTGGAAGAATGCGGCGAAGTGGCGGCGGAAGTCAACCATTTCGAAAAGAGCGGCGTAAAAGCAGAAAAGATGGGCGAACCGAAAAAAGAAAACATGGCGGGCGAGATCAAGCAGGCCATTAACGCATTGATTCAGTTGGCGCAGTATTATGAGGTAGAGCAGGAACTGCTGGATTCAATTGATGCGTCCATTGAGCGGAGAAGGAATGCGTTGGGGATCCAGTGAACGGAGGCAGTTCGTATGAAAAAGATCATCACCTACGAAACGCTCAGGAACTTCACCTACTCCAACGATTCGCTCATCAAAGGCGGCATAAAGGGCATTATCCTCAGCTTCATGGGTCTGAACGGTCGGGATATGTTCGATGAACATGCACGGGGAAACGCGTTGGCCGAAAAGGGGATTGTTTTCCTGATTCCCTATCTGAATCCGTGGAACTGGATGAACGAGCAGGCGGTCGCCTATACGGACGAGCTGATTGACGTGCTGTTTGCGCATTATTGTCTACCGGAGAATACGCCCGTTGTTTCAACCGGCGGCAGCATGGGCGGCCTGTGCTCTTTGGTATATACAAGGTATGCCAAAAGAACGCCGGTGGCATGCGTTTCGAACTGCCCGGTGTGCGATCTGCTGTATCACTACACCGAGCGGCCCGATCTTCCGCGCACTCTGTACAGCGCCTATGGTCTGTATGAGGCGGATACGCTGGAGGAAGCCATGGCGACGGCATCGCCGCTGCATCTGGCCGGAAGCATGCCTGAGGTGAAATATACGATTTTCCACTGCGACGCCGATCAGGCGGTCAATATCCACAGCCATTCGGAAAAGTTTGTGGAGGAAATGAAAAAGGGACATGAGATTGAGTTCTTCGTTGTGCCCGGACGCGGACACTGCGATCTGGGCGAAGAATTTATGCCGCTGTACGAGAAGGCGGCAGAGGACGCGATTCTCAACGCGTAATGTTTCATAGCATGTATAAAAGGACGCGCTGCAAACCGATGCGGCGCGTCCTTTTGATATGGAATTATTCGGCGAGCAGAGGCGTGAGTTCTTTTCCGTACAGGCAGGCCAGCCGGTGCAAGGGGCGGGTCAGGCAGACATAGAGCAGGCGGGCGTCCAGCTCCCGGTCGGGGAATCGTTCCGCGCCTGCGTCCGCGATGATGACGCCGTCGAATTCGAAGCCCTTGACGTCTGCCGCCTTGGCGAGGGTCACGCCGCCCGAGTATTCGCTCTTGCCGACGTCAAGCAGCGTCGCGCCGAGGTCAGAGGGGAGCTTTTTGAGAAGCGCCTTGAGCTGCGCGTCCGTCCGGTCGATGACGGTGATAGAGCTCATGCCCTCGGTCTGCCACTGACGGATGAGCGAAGCGATGCGCTCTGCCTGTTCCTTCTGTGAAGTAAAGCGGATGAACTCCGGCTCCGGGCCGTGTCTGAGAACCGGCTTTGCGTCCTGCTGGCCGGGCACCGGGCGTTTTCTGGCGACGCGAAGGGCGGTGTTCATGATCTCGATGGTGTTTCGGTAGGAGGTGACGAGGTGGTGCATGACTGCCTTGCCGTGGAAGAGGCCGTCGGTGAGGTCGGCCCAGTCAGTGAGGCCGCGGTAGGAGCGCACGCCCTGCA
>JAFQQU010000283.1 GCA_017410445.1 Clostridia bacterium
GCGCCTGCTTGAGAATCGTCTCTCTGCTCATGGCGTTGACCAGAGATACCTCCAGACCGGAAAGCTCGATGCTCGACGGCAGAATGTCCACCTTCTCCCAGTGCTGAAGAATGGCGTCCTGTACGTTCACCGGCTGATCCATCATAGCTGCGCTCATGACATCCGAAAGCGTCATGGGCAGTTGATCCGGCTTCGGGAATCCAAGACTGATCGTGAGACTGGCCTGCGGATCGCTGTCGATCAGCAGCACCTTCTTTCCTTCCTGCGCCAAACCGATTCCCAAGTTGGCACAGGTCGTTGTCTTGCCGACGCCGCCCTTCTGGTTGGCGATAGCGAAAATTGATGCATTCAAGAATTTCACTCCAGTAAAAAACCGCATTTCGCCTTTATCGACGAATGCGGCTTTGTGTAGACTATTTTGTTTGGGGGATTGAAGAAACAAGTGTTAGTATGTGCTCCTTCGCTGTATCATTGATCGCATGGCATCGGTTCTCCGTCAGGTATTCCATCAGGCTGACTTTTGGAATCAAATAGCTTCTTCTAATACAGAAGAATTCCAGCTTCTTCTTGCCGCACCAGCGGACGATGGTTTCGTGATGGTAGCCGGTGATCTCTGCCGCCTGATCGGATGTCAGCACATCGGGATAGTTCTGCAAGATACTTTCCAATGCAGCTTTCAACTTCTGCTGCATGGCAGGAGAGTGAATGCGAGGACGATAGACCGTAGCATTCTGCCTGTACCAACCTATCGGTGCGAGGCAGATATCAGGATCACGATCACGCAGTTCCAGAAACTTAACCACATCCACCGTGCGTATGGTGTACTGGCGCGTCTTTTTACCTGTGTTCACGCAGGGGATAATTCCGTTGACCAGATAGTGCTGGGCGGTTTTCTTGGAGACATGGCACAGCCTGTAAAGCTGCTCCTTGGTGATGGTTTCAGGATAGGTATCAAGAATCCATTGGTACTTACTGCTTTGCTTTTTCATTTGGAATTACCATCCACAATTTGATGGTCAACAGCAGGTGATCCTCATGGTAAAAGCATGGTTTCTGATCTCTCCAATCTCTCTTTGCATCTCTCCAACCGGCCAATATCTCTCCTAAATCTCTCCCAAATGCAAGTTTTTCAGCCGTTTTTCACGACGGCTCGAATCCGTTGTTGCGCCTTGTTTTTCCGGGGAGAGCCGTCAAAAATGCAGCATTTTCAAGGGGTTTAGCAACTTCCACTAACGTCTTGTAATTTCCGCCATCTTCCACTATAATCGTTATGACAAGGATGACTCGAAATGCTGTGAGGGTAAAACCTCCTAGGGTTCGAATCCCTAACTCTCCGCCAATAAAAAAGAATCCCCCGAAGTGGGGATTCTTTTTTATTGTATGAAAGAGTGAGATTCGAACCGATTGGGAGTGAATGAGGCCACAGTGTGGCCTCAGAGCCAACCGGACCGACGAGCGTCGAGCGAGGAGAACTGAATCCCTGACTCTCCGCCCGGGAAATGAGGGGGCTTTTTGTTTGAAAAAAGTGTTAGAGATTCGAGCGGAAACCGGAGCCTGCCGCCGGGAGCTTCGTAGGGCGCAGTTTACCCGCTTATCGCTTTTTATAGACGAGCAGTTCCGGGGTGTCTCCGTCCGCACCGCAGGTATAGACGAGCAGGAACCCCGTTCCCGCCGCCACGCCGAAACACCGGGATTCGTCGAACAGGCAGGGAAGCTGATTGCCCAGATAGATGCTGCGATCATCAAGGAACCTGACGGTGTTTCCGTTTGGCAGCGTGAAACTGAAATTGATGGAACTGCCGGAAATGGGATGGAGAGCGTCCACCGCCGGCATGCCGTCAATGTGCAGGGCGTTGAGCTCCTGCATGATCAGCGACTTGAATTCGCCGAGCTTTTCCCTGCCGCCCAGCGCGGCATACTGCTTCCAGTAATCAAGACCGGGCAGGAAGCCTTTCAGGTAATCCTGAACCTGCTCGGGCGTGAATTGTCCGCCGGCCATATGCCCTGCGCAGAAGCTGATCAGCTCGTCAAGGCTGTCGTAGGCGAACCGGCCGTCCGCGTAACACCATTTGCAGTAGGATTCGTTGAAGCTGCCGCTGCGCTCCCTGCTGGTTGTGGAGTCGTCAAGCGGCATCCCGCAGCACTGACAGATCAGCCGTCTCGGCGATCCCAAGAGGGTATTGATCGAAACGTCAAAGACGCTGGACAGCAGCTTCAGGGTTTCCGTATTCGGCGTGGTTTCGCCGTTTTCCCAGCGCGACACCGCCTGACGGGTGACAAAGACCTTTTCCGCGAGCTCGTCCTGCGACAGACCGGCTCTGCTTCTGAGCTCATAGATGATGTTGCTTGTTTTCATGCCGCGGTTCACCTCCGCCTGTATTATAGCCCAGAGACACAGCACAGGCAAGCAACCCGCTGTTGCCCGGGCGCGGGCTGCGTGCATGCGCGGCGAAGCGGAATGGAAACGACGCGGGCTGATGTTGACGGGCAGCACGGCGTCTGCTATACTGATCCCATACAGGAAAGGACGGTGAACAGCGGTATGAAACTCTTCAGCCTGAGGAAAATGGGAAGGTCTGCTGTTCGTCACGCTCAGGACAGGTAAAGTCGCCCCCTGACCGCCTGTGAAAACAGCAAATATGCGCACTCCCCGTTTATCCGTGGGGGTGCGCTTTGTGTTTTATGGGACAATTCGGAGGGACAGACGATGGAAATTATCGATTTCAACAAGGAGATGGCGCCGCAGGCGCAGGAACTGCTCTGGAACTGTTATCTTGAGGAGCGCGCGCATGCCGCCGCACTGCCGGAGGAGCCGCGGATTCCGCCGCTTGAAGGCCTTGCGCAGAATGGATTGGGTGTGGCTGCGGTGGAGGATGGAAAACTGCTGGGCTTCCTTGGCGCCTATGGGCCGTGGAAGCCGGTATTCTGTACGCCGGACGTCAGCGGCGTATTCTCTCCGCTGCATGCGCATGCCGTTCAGCGGGAAGACCGCGTCCGCCTTTGGCGGCGGCTGTATCAGGCGGCGGCGGAAAAGTGGGCGCAGGCGGGAGCCGCGAGCCACGCGATCACGCTCTTTGCACATGATTGCGGGGCGCGGGAAGCGCTGTACATGTACGGCTTCGGCGTCCGGTGTCTGGACATGATGCGGCCGATGAAGGGGATTGCGGCTGGCGGGGGATGGACGTGCAGCGAGCTCCCGCACGCGCGGCATGGCGAACTCACGCCGCTGCGCCGGGAATTGGCGGCGCATCTGGCGCAGAGCCCCAGCTTCATGCACCATGAGCCTGAACAGCTGGAGGCATGGCTCAGACGCAAAGCGGGCGCCGGATCAAGGGTGTTCGTAGCGGAGCGGAACGGGCGGATTGCGGCGTATATCGAGGCGGACGGGGAGGGGGAAAACTTCCTGACCGGCGCGTCGGGAACCGCGAATATCTGCGGGGCGTACTGCCTGCCGGCGTACCGGGGCATGGGTGCGGCGCAGGCTGCGCTGAATGCTATGATTTCGGCGCTCAAAGACGAGGGCTATGTGCGCCTTGGGGTGGACTGCGAGAGCATGAACCCGACGGCGCTGGGCTTCTGGAGCAAGTATTTTGACATTTATACGCACAGCGTGGTCCGCAGGATCGACGAAAACGCCGTTTTGTATCGCGTGCAGGGCGGCATTTGAGCGCTGCATCCAGGAGCGGGACAGACGCGTTTTGAGAACCTTCGAACAAAAAAACCCGGCGGGGATATCTGAAATTTACAAAATGCTCCAAATTCTCTATTTACAAAACCAGCGTGTTTTTTTACAATTAAATCAGATTCTGAGGGAGTGAACTCTGAAAGGAATGTGATTAGCATGAAACAGCCCAGTTCTACGCTCAGGGAGTTCCGCAGGCAGTATCCCATGCACATCTTTGTTTGGTGCGGCATGCTGTTCCTCCTGCTGTTCTCGCTGATTCCGATGCTCGGACTCGTGA
>JAFQQU010000284.1 GCA_017410445.1 Clostridia bacterium
CCCATGCTGCCATCATTCAGATACACATCAACTTCCACGGTTGGATTTCCCCTGGAATCCAGAATCTCACGGGCCTTGATCGAATGAATTCTTCGCACGCTGCATTCTCCTTTTCTATAATTTCAATATGAGTATATTATAACATGGAATTCTCCAAAAAGATAGAAGAGCGCAGCAACTCTTGCTGGTGTGTTTTGCACAAAAAGACTGTTCAGTCTCAACCAAATCAGCGCGTGGATTCTAGTGCATCGGCAAAGAAAATTGAGACCCTCCGGGAAGAGTATGAACATAAACTTCAAATTTTGACTACTGAGTATGAAGAACGCCTCGACTCGCTTGTCTTAGAATACGGAGACGAACTGACTCAGAAGGAGTATTTACTGCAATCTGCTAACTTGCAACTCGAAGAGAAATAGTTCAACTGCGTGACGAAGCGGACAGTAACGCTAAGAAATCAAAATCTTTAATTGAAAGGTTGCGGGGATTCTTTAGGCATAGGGCATTACTATTATACCAATCACAAACGTAAAAGTCGAGAATTAGATGTACGGAGTTTTGTTTTCTTGTGTGGGATAGTGTGTAATCGTGTGTTCTTATGTGTTCCAGTGCGAAACAGTTCCGGAGTAGGGGGTAAAATGAAAATGGTCAAAATCAGCGAAAATACTGATTCTGACCAGAAAACCTCATCGGCAGGGAAGATTTTTACCCCACCCCTAAAAACAAAGAAGGCTCAAAAGCCCCGTGGTTACAGGGTTTCTGAGCCTTTTGATGATAAAAAAGAACTTCACCTAGATTGTATCCAATACTAGGTGAAGTTGTGGTCGAGGTGACAGGATTTGAACCTGCGACCTTTTGGTCCCGAACCAAACGCGCTACCAAACTGCGCTACACCTCGATATGAAAAAATGGAGCCAATGAAGGGATTCGAACCCCCGACCTGCTGATTACGAATCGGCTGCTCTACCGACTGAGCTACATTGGCAACCGCTGACAAGAATGAATTATAGCACCTTCCCGGCAGAATTGCAAGGGGAAATATCTGATTTATCAGACAGTTTACAATGTTTCAGAGGCTGCTGCGGCAGGAACGCTGAACCGTCCTGCCGCAGCGTCTTTTACTGCAGAAAGGGTGACTGATTGAATGCGGCTTCCAGCTTTTGTATGGCGGTTTTGTTCTGGATGCCGACCATGTGCGCAAAGGCATCGTTTTCCGGGATGTGGTAGTATTCAATGGAGATCTCTTCTCCGACGTTCCAGACCCGGTCAGGGGCAGGCGAGAGAAAGAGAAGCGGTTCGCCGGTCTCGGTGTTTTCGATTCCTTCGCCGTAGCGGACGGTTAGTTCGTCAATCAGCGGCTGAGCGTCCGGCAGGGCGTCTTCGGTGATGTAGAAGGAAAGCATGAATAGCTCGTCGTTGTAGTAGGACAGAACGACCCTCATGCATTCCGTGCCCGCGAAGCGCAGGCCGGAGTCATTTATGATGGTGAAGAATGTGCCGACCGGATCGAGCGTTTCTTTCCTGTATTGGGTGGCTTCGCCCAGCAGGGCAGCCGCTTCTTCGGGCGGCGTGGCAAGCGTAATCGGCGCTTCCATGCCGTCAAACAGGAAGGTGAACTCAGGAGCGGCTTCTTCGGCGAAGACCGGACAAAAGCAGAAAAGTGCAAGAGTAAGTGCGGTGATCAGGATCAGCAGATTTCGTTTCATCGTTCCGGCCTCCTTTGGTGAATTGATCCGGCGGACATTGGATTTCTGCTTTGTTGTATCATGCGGGGGAGCGTCAAGGGACGGCTTCAGATCAGAATGCCGTCGCAGTGGTCGATCTCATGCTGAATGACCTGCGCGATCCAGCCGGTGTATACCTGCTTCTTCGGCTTGAAGGAGGCGTCGAGATACCTGACTTCGATTTCCTGATAGCGCGTGGTCTTTCGCACGCCGTCCAGCGACAGGCAGCCCTCTTCGGCTTCGTACGGCTTTTCGCGCCGGATGATTTCCGGGTTGATCAGCGCGACGGCGAACGGACCTGCGTTGAAGGCGATGATCCGCTTGTGGACGCCGATCATGTTGGCTGCCATGCCGGCGCAGCGGTCTGCATTGGCGCGCACGGTGTCGATCAGGTCCTGAACGACGGCGCGGTCCGCCTGCGTTGCGGGCGCGGATTTCTGACTGAGGAAAAAGGTGTCTCTCATGATCTGACGAACCATATTCTGATGATCCTTTCGAATGCTGTTTATTCGCCCTGCACTGCGCGTCCTTCCGCAAGCCACTGATCAAAGCGTAGGCAGACGCCCTTGAGCTCCGGCGGGAGGAAGGAATAAGCGGTCTTCCGGATGTCCTCCGGGATGCCGTACGCCGCTTCGGCAATCGAGCCGGTGATGGCGGCCAGCGTGTCGGAGTCTCCGCCCAGCGAAATGGCGCAGCGGATGGCGTCCTCGAAGTCCGTGCTCTCCAGGAAGGCGATGATGGCTTCGGGAACAGTCTGCTGGCAGGTTACATAGAACCGGTAGGTCGGGCGGATTTCATCCAGCGTGCGGTGCAGGTCGTATCCGTACTTGTTCTCGATGTATTCGCGGATTTCCTGCTTGCTCTTTCCGGTGCGCGCCATGAAGATTGCGGCGGCCGCTGCCTGCGCGCCCTTGACACCCTCAGGATGATTGTGCGTCGGCAGGGCGGTGATGCGGGCGGCCTCCTCGACTTCCTCCAGCGTATCATAGCCCCAGGCGACCGGGGATACGCGCATGGCCGAGCCGTTTCCGAAGCTGTTGTAGGACTCGGGGGTTTCCATGCGGAGCCAGATGCAGAACCGTCCGCCGTAGCCCGCGCCCGGATAGGCGCGGCCCAGCTTCCGCATGGACGCCGTGTAGTCCTGAAGGCTGCCGCCGGCCATAAGGCCGTCCGCGATGGCCAGGGTCATGACGCTGTCGTCCGTGAAGGAGCAGCCCTTTCCGAAAAGGGGGAAATCCTTGGTTTTGCGGCCGTTCCATTCATAGATGGAGCCTACGATGTCTCCGATGATTGCTCCGAGCATTTGTTTCACCTCATCTGCCGGTATAGTCTGCGTCGATGTCGGCGCTCCAGTTGTCCTCGAGCGTTCCGCTGGCGCGCATGTTGCTAACCGCGCGGGATACGACTTCGTAGTTGAGCTGCGTGCCGCGGCTGTCGGCGTGGTAGTTGGCGGCGCGGGTGGGCGCGATGCCGAACTGAGCGGCGGTCGCGACGGCGTCGATGTTCGCGCCGAGGAAGAGAAACTCCCAGCCGTACTTTTCCTTCTGGCGCTCGATCATCTCGCGGACCCGGGCGTAATTGTATTCGCGGCTGGCGTTTTCCATGCCGTCGGTGGTGATGACGAAGAGCACCTTATCCGCGCGGTGGTGGGGCAGAGCGTATTTCTGGGCACTGCCGATGCGCTGGATGGTCATGCCGACGGCGTCCAGCAGCGCGGTGCTGCCGCGGACCCAGTATTCCCGCTCGGTGATGGGGGATACGTCCTTCAGGTTCACGCGGTCGTGCAGCAGCTCATAGCGGTCGTCGAAGAGCACGGTGGTCAGGCGGCATTCGCCCTCTTCCTTCTTCTGCTTTTCGATCAGGCTGTTGTAGCCGCCGATGGTGTCGGCCTCGAGGCCGCTCATCGAGCCGCTCCGGTCGAGAATGAATACCAGCTCCGTGCGGTTGATCTTCTTGTTCGTGTTTTCCATGTCCTGTAACCTCCTCTTGATTGATTGTGATTACAGGATATCATGAATACGGGAAAATGTGGTCGCCCGCGAGGCGACATTTATCCGGCCTGTGCGCCGAGCAGCTTCTGCTTGAAGGCGAAGAGCGTTTCGTTGAGCTCGTGAATGTTGTAGAGCTCCTCGCGGATGAAGTATTCGACGATCAGGTCGGACGGGCTGCTGGGCGAGAGCGCATAGCCGGCCCGGCGGAGGAGGTCGGTCGTCTGGTCGATGTTGAGCCGGAGCGAGATGGACAGCGCCAGAACGGTGCTCTTCGCCGGCTGATAATTGGGATTCGAGCGGATTTTCGAGAAGAGCTTCCGGTCGAGATTGGCGCGCTTGTATACCTCGGGATCGCTCATGCCGCGCTCGTCGATCAGGCGGAAGAGCATCTGGGGAAAGGTCTCCGCGGCCTGATTCAGAAGATCGTCGAGACTCCGCGGAGGTAAAACCAATGAGTCGCAGTCCGGCCAGACGGAGCATCTCGCAAATTCAGGGCTGTACTTTTCCGAAGGTTTGGAGGGCGCTGCAGCAGGAGACGGCGCGGAGGACGCTGCTTTCGGACGGCCGGATTTGAAAAGGTCGTAATCCTCGTCGGGTAAATATTCGTCGGACAGGAAACTTTTATCCCCTTTACAGAGATCGTCGTCTTCTTCCGTAACGCCGCTGCCCGTATCGGACGGGCGCCGTGCAGACTCGGCGTATTCTTTCCGGAAGAATTCATCCGGGCCGATGAATGCGTCTGCCTCGGACAAGCCGCCCGTGCTCCTGGCTTTTCCGAAATCGAAGTCTTTTGAGGAGAGATCGTCTTCTCCGGGTGCGCCGACCGCATCGATGGTCATCCGGTCCGATTCCGTATCCATGTCGCCGAGCTGACGCGCGATTTCCTCCGGCGCGTTCCGGCGCAGGAAGGCGTGTTCTTCGATGTAGTGCTCGTCGATGAAGGCGCGCACGCGCGCATGGAGCGTGCTGCCCAGGTCGAAGGCGGTCTTGTCGTACAGGACGAGATACACCGTCATGTCCGTATCCGTGTTCAGCAGCCAGTCGCCGATGGCCGACACCGCGGCCGAGAGCGCCTGCTGCTTGGGATAGCCGAAAATGCCGGAGGAAAGGAGCGGAAAGGCAACCGTGCGCAGACCGTGGGCAAGGGCAATGTCCAGCGAGCTGCGGTAGCAGGAGCGAAGAAGCGCTTCCTCGCCATGGGCTCCGCCCTGCCAGACCGGCCCGGCCGTATGGATGATGAAGGGCGCTTTCAGGCCGAAGGAGGGCGTAATGACGGCGTCTCCGACGGGGCAGAAGCCGATTCTGTCGCAGGCTTTCTGCAGCTTTTCAGCGTCCGCACGGGCAAAAATCGCGCCGCATACGCCGCCGCCCCGCTGAAGGCGGCTGTTTGCCGCATCGACAACGGCGTCGACCTGAAGGTCTGTGATATCGTTTCGGATCAGTTCAAGCGGCATGGTGAAGCCCTCCCCGGATGAAATATTGATTGTGTATTATTATATCACAGACGGAAAAGGCTTTCAATAACGCCCCTGAAAGTGAAATTGGGGGCTTGCCGAAGGTAAAGTTTTGACGTATAATTTTAATGAATATTTATGGCGTGGAGGTCGGTTCATGGCTGGAGACAGAGTGAAGCTCAACAGGGATACCAACTTGCTGAAGCTTATTGCAATGATCACAATGCTGGTCGATCATCTGGGCGCGAGGGTATTTCCTCAGTATCAGGTGATGCGCATCATCGGGCGGATTGCCTTCCCGATTTATGCCTACTGCGTGGCCGTTGGCTGCGTGTACACGAGAAATATCTTTAAATATGCCCTGCGGATGGGCGTTATGGCGGTGCTTGTGCAGCCGCTGTATGCGACGGCGATGGGCCACACAAAGATGATGGCGTTCGACTGGGCGCATAATTTCTACCGGGTCGATCTCATCATCGACCATTACTACCTGTCGAAGCCGTCGATTCTGTTCACCTTATTTGCGGGCATCCTTCTTCTGTGGACCATACGCGACAAAAAGTATCTCCTGACCGGGCTGATGATTGCGGTCATATGGTATATTCAGAACAAGCTGGACTACGGACTCAACGGCATTCTCCTGATTCTGCTGTTCTACGTGTTCTGCGACCGGCCGCTGACTTCATTTGCATGGGTAGCCGCATTCATGGTGTGGTGGGGCGTTCCGGCCATCCGGACCCGCATTCCGGATACGGTGCCAACCACGGTCAGCACGCAGTTCTTTGCGCTGCTGTCGCTGCCCCTGATCTACTTCCCGCTCAGGACGAGAATGAAAATCAATAAGTACGTGTACTACGGATTCTACCCGGCGCATCTGGCGCTGATCTATCTGCTCACGATGTGAGTAAAAAGGAGTGGATTTACCGATGATTAACCGCGCAGTATTCAACCGGGCGCCGCTTACGCCGAATTCCATGGCCGGCCTGCCGCTGGGCGCCGTCAAGCCGCAGGGCTGGCTCCGCGAGCAGCTGGAGGCCGCAGCAAAGGGCCTGACCGGAAAGCTGTATACCTTTTGGCCGGACGTTAAGGACAGCGCATGGCGCGGCGGCGAGGGCGATGCATGGGAGCGCGCGCCGTATTATCTGGACGGCCTTGTCCCGCTGGCATATCTGCTGGAGGACGAAGAGCTGATCGCAGTTGCAAAGGAATATATCGAATGGACGCTCGCCTCCCAGCGCGAGGATGGCTTCTTCGGCCCGGAAAGCAATAAGGACTGGTGGCCGCGCATGGTCATGCTCAAGGTGCTTATGCAGTATTTCACCGCAACGGCCGACAAGCGCGTTCCCGAGTTCATGTTCAACTACTTCAAGTATCAGTATAAGATGCTCGAGAAGCAGCCCATGGAGGAGTGGGCGGTTGCCCGCGGCGCGGAGAACATGCAGGCGGTCGTGTGGCTGTATAACCTGACCGGCAGCAAGTTCCTGCTGGAGCTGCTGGCCCGCCTTAACGAGCAGACGCTGGACTGGACGAGCCACTTTGCGTCCTTCCCGCATACTCAGTCCATGGCCCGCCTGATTCCCTGGGAGGAGATGAAGACCGGCCGCGCCGCCGAGAACGCGAAGCTGACCGGCTTTGAGCGCCCCTATTACGGGCAGCAGTATCATCTTTCCCACGTCGTCAACGTCGCCATGGGCCTGAAGGCGCCCGGCGTCGTCAATCAGTTCAAGAGCGGCCGCAAGGAGCTGGAGGGCTTCCATACCGGCTTCCAGAAGCTGATGAAGCATCACGGCGTGGCTTACGGCATGTTCACCGGCGACGAGCATCTCTCCGGCGCAAGCCCTGTTCAGGGCACTGAGCTGTGCGCGGTCGTCGAGCTGATGCACACCGCCGAAACCCTGCTGACCACCGGCGTCAAGCCGGACGGTCTGGGCGATCTCATCGAAAAGCTGGCGTTCAACGCGCTGCCCGGCGGCCAGTCCGCTGATCTTCTGTATCATCAGTACGACCAGCAGGCTGATCAGGTCCGCTGCTCGGACGGGCGGCATAACTGGTATAACAACCACGACGACACCAATCTCTTCGGCCTCGAGCCCAACTTCGGCTGCTGCACTGCCAATCTCCATCAGGGCTGGCCGAAATACGCCGCCTCGCTCTGGTATGCGACCGAGGACGAGGGCTTCGCCGCCGTCAGCTACGCGCCCTGCACCGTGCGCTTCAGGTCCGGTAAGACGCCCGTCCGCCTGACGGTGGAGACCGGGTATCCGTTTGAGCAGACCGTCCGCATCAAGGTAGAGATGAGCGAACCCAAGAGCATGCCCATCCGCCTGAGAATCCCGGAATGGGCGCAGGAAGCGACCGTTTCCGTGGACGGAGCGGAAGCTGAAGCCGCGCAGGCCGGAACCTATCACGTCCTCGAGCGCGAATGGCAGGGCGGCGAGGTGATCACCCTGACCCTTCCCATGACCGCGCGCATCACCCGCTGGGGCAGAAAGACGGCTGCTGTCGAGGTCGGTCCGTTCCTGATGGCCTATCATCCCGCGGAGAAGTGGGAGAAGGTCAAGGATCATCCGGTCATTCCCACCTTCGCCGTTTCGACCGGCGACGCGTGGAACTATGCGCTCGTCAGGGGCAGCGAGCTGAAGCTGGATATTGAGAATGCTGTCCCTGCGCCGTTCGGTGCGGATCATGCCTTCCGCGTCCGTGCGCAGGCGGTGCGCCTGCCTGAGTGGGGCATGAGCGGCGACAGCTGCGCGCAGCCTCCGGTTGAACCCGCCGTCGCTGACGCCGGGACCGAGGAAATCGAACTGATTCCCTACGGAGACACCTGCCTGAGAATTTCCCAGTTCCCGTATGCGTCGATGAAATAATTAATGATATCAGAAACGAATGCTGAGAGGAGTGTGCCCGATGCCGTTGATCGATATGCCGCTTGAGAAACTCTATCAGTTTGGGGGTCTGAACGAACGTCCTGCCGATATGGAGGAATACTGGGACCGCGCCATCGCCGAAATGGAGGCGCTCGGAACGGACTGTGAACTGATTCCCGCCCGCCTGAAGGTGCCCGGCGTCGAATGCTATGAGATGTACTTCACCGGCGTGGGCGGCGCGCGCATCCACTGCCGCTTCATCCGCCCCGAGAAGAGAGAGGGGAAGATTCCCGCCGTCTGCGTGTTCCACGGCTACACCGGCAGCTGCGGCTCCTTCAGCAGCCATCTGCGCTGGGCGGCCGCCGGCTTTGCGGTCGCTGCGATGGACTGCCGCGGACAGGGCGGCTCGTCTGAGGATATCGTCCCGGTCAAGGGCAACACCCATCACGGCCAGATCATCCGCGGTCTGGATGATCCCGATGCGGACAAGCTCTATTTCCGCAATGTATTCCTCGATACCGCGCAGCTGGCGCGCATCGTCATGGCAATGGACGAGGTGGATGAGACCCGCGTCGGAGCGACCGGCGGCTCTCAGGGCGGAGGCCTCACGCTGGCCTGCGCTGCGCTGACGCCTAAGCTCAACCGTGCCGCGCCGATTTACCCCTTCCTGTGCGACTATCGCCGCGTCTGGGAGATGGATCTGGATACGGGCGCTTATGCGGAGCTGCGCGAGCACTTCCGCCACACCGACCCGAGACATGAGCGCGAGCAGGAAATCTTCACCAAGCTGGGCTACATCGACAATCAGCACCTCGCGCACAGAATCCGCGCGGAGATCAAGATGTTTACCGGCCTGATGGACACCATTTGCCCGCCGTCCACTCAGTTTGCGGCGTACAACAAGATCACTTCGCCCAAGAGCGTCGTCATTTATCCGGACTTCTCTCATGAGAACCTGCCGGAGTCGGACGACCTGTGCCTGGAGTTTATGCTGGGCATGTAAGCATATCTACGAGGCGCCGCCGCAGACTCTGAGCTCTGCGGCGGCGCCTTGCGTGATTATATTGATGAAAAGGGGAGATGCTGTATGAGCCGGAGCGGGATTCAGGCGCTTGCGCCGCACAGGACGCCGTGGGCCTATGAGACGGAGCCCTTTGAGATGGTGCAGGGCGTATATTATGTAGGAAACAAGAGCGTATCCAGTCATCTCTTCGATACCGGGGAAGGATTGCTGCTGCTGGATACGACATACGGAGAGACAGCTTATCTGCTGCTGAATTCGATCCGGAAGCTCGGGTTTGATCCCATGGATATCAGGTGGATCGTTCATACGCATGCACACATCGATCACTTCGGCGCGACCCGCATGCTGACGGAGATGACCGGCTGCACGACATACATGCCCGCAGCGGATCTTCCGTTCATGAAATCGGCTGACTGGACCTACTGCGAGACGCTCGGCATCCGGTACGAGCCGCCGTATGACGCGTACTTTGAAACAGACGTCCCGGTACACCCCGGAGACGTATTCCGGTTCGGGAATATCACCATGACCGCATATGCCGCGCCCGGTCACACGCCGGGTACGATGGCTTATGTATTTGAACTTCCTTCCGGCCTGCGCGCAGCCATGCATGGCGGAACCGGACTGAACACCCTGACCTCTGCATACAGCCGCGTTCACAATCTGGGCACGGCATGGCGCGACGATTACCGGAACACGCTGGACCGGCTGAGCGGACTGGAAGTAGATGTTGTGCTGGGCAATCATCCGTATCAGACGAATACCTTCGAAAAGAAGGAGGCGCGGACGGAAGGCCGCAATCCCTTTGTTGACTCGTCCGAATGGGGAAGGTTCCTTTCTAAATGCAGAGCGAAGTTTGAGAAGATGCTGATCGATGATCCGACGTGAGCGCAGTCAGACATATATTATAGTAGTCGATACGCGGCCTGACAGACTCAGATGCATGCTTACGGAAGGAAAAAGGCGCACTGCGGAAGATATTCTATGAATTAGGTTGGAGTGCGCCCTTCTCCGAAGCGATTCGGAACAGGGGAAGAGGTGAAAAATCGAACGTTTTTCAGGGGTAAAATGGCAATGTTCGGGAATTGAGTTAAGGAAATGCAGGAAAAATGTTGAGGAAATGAGAAATGCGAAAGATTGGAAATCAAAAAGCTGAAAAGGGATGTGAGTTTACGTACGGTTAACAGAAGAAAATGTCGGAAAAGCATGACATAAAGAGGCGTATATAATAGGAAGAGAAATTATAAAAAATAAATCGAAAAAAGGTGTTGACAAAACGGGGGAGTTTTGCTATACTATCACCTGTCGCCGCGAGAGAGCAGGTTGCTGAGAGCGACCGGCACGAAAG
>JAFQQU010000285.1 GCA_017410445.1 Clostridia bacterium
ATACGCCCGGATTGACGGAGAGGAACGCAATGATTTACGTCATGTCCGATATCCACGGACAATACAGCAGATATAAGAGCATCATGAGGCAGATCCGCCTGAGAAAGGATGATCACCTGTACGTCCTTGGCGACTGTATTGACCGTAATCCCTTCGGTTTGCCTATATTGAAGGAACTGTATTACAAGCCAAACGTAACTGTTCTGCTGGGCAACCATGAACACATGATGCTGGAAGCCCTGACAAAAGAAGACCCGAACAACAAATACATGGGACGCTGGTACAACAACGGCGGTTTTGTTACACACAGAAGATACAGGCATTGTACTCCGGCATACAGGGCTGAAATGCTTGATATCATTCGCAGCCTGCCTGTCAACGCAGAGGTCAGATGTAATGGCGTAGACTACCTGTTGGTTCATGGTGCGCCTCTGGGATATAAGTATAAATACGGCGATGCTGTCATGGACGCAGTCTGGACACGTCTGGACTATGCCGATGTCATGCCCGAGAATAAAACCGTAATCTTTGGGCATACCCCTACCAGCCGCTATCAGGCAGGGTGGCCGATTCATATTTACCATGGCGAAAACCGCATGATTGGCATTGACTGCGGATGTGCATATATTGACGGGCGCCTTGGCTGTCTGAGACTGGATGATATGAAGGAATTCTATTCTGAGGAAGACTGGGTTCCGCCTGACCGCGATCTGATCGAAGGAATATACAGCATCGTAAAGAGGTGAACGATGGAAAGGATGATGGAAGTGAAAATCCTGCAGTCTGATGCGCTGTGGTGCGATATATTGCGCATTGCTCACGGCGAAGAATACATATCTCTTCGAGCAATCAGGGATCTGCTGGAACACTCAGTCGAAGCAAACGTTGAAATTGTTGTTCGGTGCAATCGCTGTGTTCATGGAAAACCTCTGGTGTTTTCGCAGGACGGGAAGCGATATGTCTGCCTGAAGCATAATGCGATCATCGATAACAGCAATGAATATTACTGTGCAAGCGGTGAACGACGACGGGAGGAACGTGAATGAACAATGCATCATTTCATGATCAGGTAAGGATTGTCCCCTATCAGGAGGAGTGGGTACAGCGGTTCCGCACGACAAGGGAAATGATCATTTCAATTCTCTTGACTGCGAACATCGGATGCTGTGTATATCATGTGGGTGGTACGGCTATTTCCGGCATGTGCAGCAAGCCCATTGTGGACGTGCTGGTAACTGTTGATCCTGATGATCTTGAATCAGCAGCCCGGGCGTTGGCAGAACATATTCTTTGTCTCGGTGAATGCGGTCGGCCGGGTCGATACTTTTTCTCGGATGGAGACACAGAGCAAGACGCCGTATATATTCATCTGACTACTACGGACAATCGGGTGGCGAAAGATCAGTTGAGATTTCTGGACATACTGCGGTCCTGTCCTGACCTGCAGAAGGAATACGGTGAACTTAAGAACCGACTGGCAGAGAAATATCCGTATGATAGATCGACGTATCGACTTTTTAAGGGCATGTTTATCCAGAATTGTATGAGCCGTGATTTGTTTGGTGAATGATTATGACATGCAGAGCGATTGAAAAAATGCTGAAAGAAGTCGAAGAACGTACCGCGCAGCAGGTTAAACTCAGATCTGTCAAATTGCTTCTGGAGAAGAGCATCCTACCTGTTGAACGCATATTTGACGTATTTGAAGTGCCGGAAGAGAAACGGCAGTGGTATCTTGAACAGGTGAAGGACGTAAGGCGTCCGGAAAGGAATCTGGTGAGTTGGCTTGACGAGCAGACCGATAGAGAAAATGCTGGAGGAAACGAAGGAGCGCACAAGGCTTGATATCCTTGAAAAATTGATCAGAAATACGGAATATCCTATTGATCAGATATTTGACGCGCTGAATATATCGGCAGAAAAGAGAGAGTCGTATCTGGAGATACTTTCCACCGTAATATCACAAAGGGCGCAACGGGAGGCAAGCCAATGCTGAAAAGAGAAACATTTGTTGGTGCGATTCGCGCGATCCAAAAACAGGAAGAAATGACAGAACAGATAAACCGGATCTATAAACAGATGACCGATAGCCTTGGTCATCTTGAACTGGGCGGATTTACACAGGCAGCCCTCATTCAAACGCTTAGCGACGGCATGGAGGACGAACACGGCTATGTGTCGTGGTGGTTGTACGAAGCTCCGGATGATGATAAAAGCGTGTCGTGGGAAGATAATGGCAGCCTAGTCACCGTTGATCTTGAAGATGTGAACGACTTTTATGATTATCTGGTGCGCTGCGCCGAGGAACGGAAGGAGATGTCAAAATGACAATAAAGTTTGAATCAGACCGACTTGTGTATAGGATGCTGTGCGTGGATGATCTGGAATTCATGCTGGCGCTGACAGGAGAGCCAGACGTTGTGTGCTATCTGCCCGGAATGATTACTGATGAAGGTATGATGCGTAGCTGGATATCTTCTCTTCATCCTGAAGACAATGAATACCTGATCTGCCTGAAGGAAACCGGCGCACCCATCGGGGAATGCAGTCTGACGCTGCAGGCGGACGGAACTTCCTGCGAGATCGGCTATATGCTGCTTCCGCAGTATTGGAATCAGGGATATGGGACGGAAGTAGCTCAGTGGCTGATGAGCATGGCAAAGGCGTATGGGGTTCGCCGTATTACGGCCATGACGCATGCACAGAATACAGCTTCGGTGCGTATTCTGGACAAGCTGTTTTTTAAGAGAAACAATATCGGCTGGATGCTCTTTGAAACTCCGGATGGTCTGCAAGACAGTCAGATCGACAGTTTTCTGTATGAGATAAATGAGGTGTAAACATGCGAATGAATAAACGAGAAAGGCTGGCTTCGATATTTCAGGATACCCGGCAATTCTATAGCACAGAACTCATGCTGGTTGCCGCCGTTGAATCCAGCAGAAAGAAGACAGTTTTGTTTGATGAAGGGAAAGCGCCTGTCTTTCCCGGTGTCGCTCCCAGGGCTGGCGAAGTAACAGTCACCAGATCACGCTCATACGAGGCTGCCGTGCGTCTCACAAGGCAATATCCCGGAAAAAGAATCGCCGTACTGAATTTCGCTTCTGCAACCAATCCAGGCGGAGGCGTCGTGCACGGCAGCAGCGCACAGGAAGAGAGCCTGTGCAGATGCTCAACACTGTATCCTACACTGGATCAGGGATTCCTGTGGCAGGAATACTACAATGTCAACCGAGCCAGCGCCAATGTACTGCACACTGACGCATGTATCTATTCCCCAGGGATTGTGATCTGCAAAACCGATGACGATTTTCCAGAGCGTCTGCCCCGGAAGGATTGGGTTTCGGTAGATGTGATATCCTGTGCCGCACCCAATCTCCGCAACACCCCGGCGAATCAGTATAACCCGGAGAACGGCCATGCCGTAAACATTCTACCGGATGATCTTAAGCGGCTTCACGAACAACGCGCCCGCGCCATCCTTGCCACTGCCGCTGCCCATAAAGCAGATATATTAGTGCTGGGCGCATTCGGTTGCGGCGCATTCCGCAATGATCCCCAGATAGTAGCAAAGGCTTATGCGAACGTGCTGAAGGACTGTCGCTGTTATTTTGATCTGGTCGAATTCGCTATCTTCTGTCGCGGCTACGAAACAGGAAACTATGATGCATTTTGGGACGAACTATGCCGAAAATGAACGGAGAAGATAGGGATTTACATCACATTATCGAATCGGTGAAAAGCGAACTCACCTACTATGCCAACAGGTATCGTAACGATGGAACAAACGGTCGTTTGCTTCCAGGCACTGACTCTGCCATACAGAGGGCTATAGTCTTGATATGCTGTATGGAAAATCATATCTATGAGTGCAATGATGATTTTTCAGTCAATATGAGTGCTCCGATATCTGCCAGTCGCCTGCCGGGAGTGAAGATGGATCTGGCAGGTCTGTCGCGGTATGCGCGGGATAAGGGTGTAGCCGTGCGGGAGCTATCAGAGGAAGAAAAAAACTGATTCGGCGTATTCACGCAGGAATGATTTACTTGGAATCCTGAATATGGAAAACGGGCTGGTCAGGTGACCCGGGTCCACCTACGCAGGGGAAGTTCCCTGGTATTTTGTTTAGGCGTCCTGCGCGGACGCCTTTCTTTTTACCTTTTTCTGAACAAACGGATAACTATTCCAGCAGGGCGTTGACTTTAAGCGACTTGTATGGCGTACTCACCACTAACCTTGAACGACAGGAGGTGATGGTGGTGAAACGCAAAATTACAAGAGAGACCGAAATACTGCGGAATGCCCGCTTACAAAAGGGGCTCTCCCAGCAGCAGGTGGCCGTTATCGCCGGCGTGCATATCCGGCAGTATCAGCGCCTGGAATATGGTGAAAGATCCATCGGCAGCGTCAATATGCGCTTTGGGCTGGCGATCTGCGCCATTCTTGAACTGGACCCTTTTGATCTGGTGCAGTGGTTCTCAGAAGGCTGGCAGCTTGTATCGCTTGAAGACCCCTGATATTCAAGGATAAATTTGCCTTTTACGACCGCATGGACGTTGATAGGTTTCAAAAAGTATGGCTATATAACAATACCGCCGTTCCGAGTAATAACGGCGAGTTCATCAGACAGGAGTGAACCATACCTTGAGAGACATTCGACCCCGTGCAGAAGAAAAGGCAAGGCGCAGAACCGAGGCGCTGAACGCGCAGCAGGCAGAAGGCGGCACCCGTCCCCCTGGAGCGGGCTTTGAAACTGAACGCGCCCGCGCCAAGCAGGCGCTCCGAGAAGAAGTCAGCACCCAGACCGGACAGAGCGTCAGGAAGATTGCCGCATCCAGCAGTGATCAGAATGACGACCGTATCCTGCGGGTCGCCGCCTATTGCCGCGTTTCCACAGATGATATCGACCAGGTTATTTCCATTGAACTTCAGAAGAACACTTACCGCGATATGATTCGCGCCAATCCTAAATGGAAATATGTCGGCACTTACGTGGACGATGGTTTTTCCGGAACCAATACAGAACATCGTCCTGCCTTCAATCTCATGATGAAGGACGCAATGGACGGCAAGATCGATATGATCATCACCAAAAGCGTCAGCCGCTTTGCACGTAACCTGCTGGACTGTATCGGCTGTGTGCGCAAGTTGAAGGAGCACGACCCACCGATTCCCGTATTCTTCGAACAGGAGAATCTGAACACGCTGGATACGACCAGCAACATCATTCTGTTCGTTCTGGCCATGGTAGCTGAAGAGGAAAGCCATATGAAGAGCGAGGCCATGCTTCTCTCCCTGGAATGGCGCTTCAGCAGAGGGCGCTTCATCACTCCCGCTTTACTGGGGTATGATCGCGTCGAGGTACCTGACGGCCACGGCGGTCACAGGAAAGTACTAGCCATCAACGAAAATGAAGCACAGACGGTTCGGCTGATGTACTATATGTTGCTCAACGGCAGCAGTACGACAGAGATCGCTTCAACCCTGACCGAGCTTGAGCGTGAAACCGGTCTGAAGAAGATCAACGGCAAGCCCAATACCCAATGGACTGCATCAGCGGTTACCAATGTGATGCGCAACGAACGCTACTGCGGCGACGTACTGGCGCGCAAGACCTGGACCCCCAACTTCCACGATCATAAATCGAAGAAAAACCGAGGCAAGAAGAACAAGTATTACCAGCCTGGCCACCACGAGGCTATTGTCACCAGAGCACAGTGGAACGCAGCCCAGCGCATCCTCAACAGTCATCGCTATGGGCATGACGGAAGCTACCTTCCCATGCGAGTGATCGACAGGGGCGCGCTGATCGGATATATTTCCATCAACCGCTCCTGGGCAGGCTACGAGCCGGATGAATACTTCCGAGTATGCAGCATTGCAATGGGGATGCAGGAAGGCGATCTTGAGGTCGATCTTGAAAACGAGCATCTTCCGGATGGAGGGCATCGGATAGCCGGGCTTACGGACGAAAACGGCGTACAGCGCATAGCCAGAGAACTCAGTCTTGTGGAAAAAGCGGTCAAAGCTCAGCTGGAAGGCCGGACGGAGGAAGAAGAAGCTGAACAGCGCAAGACGCTCAAGGACGGTTTCCAGGTAGTCAGCGCGGAGATGTTTTCCCATGCTTTCGAGCCTGTGGTACGCTTCAGCAGAAGTGCCGTTTCCTTCAACTCCACCTGCGTCAGCCGTTTGAACAGGGTGCATGATCAGTATGGTCAGCTTTCTATGAGCCGAACAGAATATGTTGAACTTCTTCTGAACCCCGTAGAGCGCATGATGGTTGTTCGTCCCTGTACTGCCGATCATCCCAATGCGATCCGCTGGGCTGATGAAAATGGCAAGGGCAAATGTGTAGGCGCCAGCGCATTCTGCCGTATCCTGTTCGGTATTCTCGGTTGGGATGAGAACTACAGTTACCGCGTTCCCTGCACCGTCCGCAGTAAGGGTGACGAGGTAGCGCTCTTCTTCGATCTGGACAACTACATCGGCACGGCTAATGGTCGCAAGGGCGAAAAGCCCGATGAAGAGATCGCGGCAGCAGAAGAAGCCATCCGCGAGGAAAGTGAAGAGACCAAGGGTATCTTCTATGGAGCAGACGATGATGAAGAACCACAGGAGATCGAAGATACCGAAGAAATGGAGCGGCGGCTTCAGGAACTTGCTGAGATTGAAAGGCGCACATTCGGCACGCCGGTCTTTGAACACAGCGGCGATATTCGCCTTCCCGCCATTGATGACGACGGCGAATGGGATATCATGGCGGAGCCGAGGATTCTGGGCGATGATCACCGTGTCGACGATGCTGTTGTGGAATCCCTGCAGGATGAACTTCTGGAGGCACTGATTGCAAGCGAAGATGAAATAACGACCGGAGGTGAATAACGATGAAAAGCATCAAGAACCCGGCGCGAAGCAGACCACTCTCCTCGAACGTGCGCCGGCTGATGAAGATGGCTCGAGAATCTCCTTTGAACCCTCGGGTGGAAAAGATCGAACGCCCATTTACCGCCCGCGACCTCGCTTACTGCGATATGCAGGGCAACATCTTTATGGCTGCCATTGATCAAGGTTATACCATGGAAGAGTTTGCTCCGGTTTATATGAACAGCCAGCTGGCAGGCGTCATTGATCACAGTTTTTCCGTTGTCGGAGGAATGGAAACGGACGATATTTCGGAATTCCTGCGTATTCCTGTTCTTCTGAAGTCCCCGCAGGTGATTGTGGATGTAGTCATGTGGCTGAACAAGATTGTCAGCGGCGTTGATCCCGGTGAAAGCGCCAACCTTGCCGTCGTGCAGGCGTGCCTTACTGATGGAGAATCAGACACCATTGCGAAGGAAGAAAGCGCAATAGTCGATAATCCTCTACTCCCGACGGATGAGAAGAGTCTTGCAGATACCTACGAATACGCTTACTGGCTTGGATATATTTACCGCTGCGAATGCCATATGCATGATGAATCCAGCCGCATGGTATACGGGGCTTTCAGTGAAAGCTTCATGCGCGAATTCTACCAGAACATGACTTTCGGAGATGACGTTGCGCTGATAGACTGCGCACAGGAGATTTGCAGAAGGCTGGATATGCTTTTAGTCGGAAAACTATGGAGATAAGGAAAAGACGGGAGGCTTTGGATGAACGTTGCAGCAATATCCGCTCCAAGAGCTTTTGATGAAACGCACGGGATTATTTCCTGCGAGTTTTTCAGCAGAAGAAATGATCCCAATGTGCGGTTCAGCAGGAAATCCTTTCGGTTTAATCAGGAAGCGGTCAACGCCCTTGACCAGACTGAACATATTTCCGTATTCATCAATGAAGCGGAAAAGAAGCTGATTGTGTGTCCTGCGGTGGAAAAAGCTGAAACAGGGGCAAAATGGACCTACACTACGGGAAAGCAAACCAGACCTCAGACCATTGCATCTGCCACTTTCATGAAAAAGCTCTACGAAGCAATGGGATGGCTCCCCGATAATGACTACCGTGCCGTTGGCACAGTTCTACAAACGCAGCGTGGCCCCATGCTGCTCTTCGGGCTGGACGATACTGAAATGATCGTGCGCCAGAAGGAACAGTTACCCCTGTAACACAAAAAGGAGGAATTCATATGGATGAACGAAGGCTCGACTATTCCTACGGTCCGGTACAGCAGAATACCTATTCACCGCAGCCCATGAACCGCCAATACACTTCTGCGCCTGCGCAGGGTTTTAGGCCCAATCCGGCGCAGTCATCGCCGTTGGATCAGACGCAGGTTCTTACCCCTGGCGGATTCAAGCCGCTGAGCAAGGAAGAGCGTGAAGAAGCAGCAAAGATCGCGCTGGAGGCTGGCTTCTCGTTCGACGGATACCAGGTAGTGCGCAGGGAATTCTTTTCGCACCGCTTTGATCCCACGCTGACCATCAAAGGAAACAGTATTATCTTCAACAATTCCTGCATCTCCAAGCTGGAGCAGGTGGTATACGTACAGATTCTGGTCAACCCCATTGCAGAAAAGCTGGTCATCCGCCCCTGCGATGAAGGTGCGCGTGACGCTATCCGCTGGTGCGTGACACGTGACGACAAACGGAAGAGCCGTCAGATCACCTGCGGCCTCTTTACCGCCAAGCTCTACGATATGATGGGCTGGGAGGCGGTTTACCGCTATAAGCTGCAGGGAACGCGTATCAACTATCAGGGAGAACAGCTCTATGTTTTCGACCTGACCAGCA